>JAJXUT010000004.1 GCA_021782655.1 Deltaproteobacteria bacterium | reverse complement strand
CCCGCCGGGGGCGGCGTCAAGTCCTGCCACCTGCATGGTCTGGATGGAGTCGATGACCATCACCGCCGGGCGTTCCGCCTCCGCCACCTGACAAACCGCCTCCACCTGGGTCTCGGCCAGGAGCAGCAGTTCCTGGTTGGTCAGGCCGAGTCGCCTGGCCCGCATGGCGATCTGGGGCGGGGACTCCTCGCCGCTGACGTAGATCGCCTTGACCCCAGCCAGGCCGCAACAGACTTGGAGCAGGGCGGTGCTCTTGCCCACCCCAGGGTCGCCGCCAATCAAGGCCACCGAGCCCGGCACCAGGCCGCCGCCCAAGACCCGGTCCAGCTCGGCCAGGCCGGTGGCGATGCGCGGGAAGGCCTCCACCGCCACCTCGGCCATCCGCCGCGCCTGGGCCGCGACCCCGGAGAAACCCACCCCCCGCCCCGCCGGCAGGTGGGGCTTAGGCGCGGCCTCGCTCACCGTGTTCCAGGCCTGGCACTCCGGGCACTGGCCGGCCCACTTCCCCAAGGCGGCGCCACAGGCCTGGCACTGATAGCTTTGTTTACACTTGGAAGACATCGAGGCGGCGTTTTGTTGGTCAAGGTTGATGGCGTCGCAACAAGACCTAGCTACGGCGTTGCGGGACGTTTTTTTCCGTTCGGCGGAGAATCATGAAGGGTTGGGCTACGTTCCACCCCTCCCACCCGGAATGACGAAGGGGGCGGGCCGCCGGAGAGAGTCCCCCGCCGCGCCTCGCGGCATAAAGGTACAGGAAGACGGCCCCAGACGGAAGGAAAAAAACAGGCGGCGACTGGCCCAAGACGCGACAACGCCCGGAATCGCGACTGCGATCCGGGCGTTGTCGGTGGAGCACCCGTCCCGGACCAGCCGGGCGGGAGGTGCCCCACCCTGGTTGCGCGGCAACCGGGTGGGCAAGGGAAATTTAAGCCTTCTTGGCCTTGCGGCGGCGGCTCACCCCCGCCAAACCGGCCAGGCCGGAACCCAAGAGCAGCATGGTGGCGGGCTCAGGAACGGGCTGCAAGTTGGCGTCCAATGAAGACGATGTTTGAGCGGTATGGGTAATATGGCCAACCATGGTCAGTGAAAATGAGTTACTATTCGGGACCCCAGGGAAAGTGAAATGTTTATAGTCACCACCGTTAATCGGTCCTAAGTCCGCAATTTTAACGGCATTGATGCTGGTGGTATCAAAATAATTGTTGCTGGTGCTGTAGTACACCTGCAATGATTGGACAGAATAACTTCCCGATGCTGCAAGTTCACTAAAAAATCCGGTAAGGTTGTGTGAGATAGGGCCGTAATCAATCTCGGAAAATTTAACCGTTAACTCGGGCGCGGCAGAATCCGTTGAGTTCCCACTGGTAAGATGCATTCGCGGTATCGCCGCGCTACCTATCTGGGGCTTGGTGCTGCCAATGGAGGTGTCATCCCAATATTGACCAACATATCCATTAAATCCAACCTTGCCAACGCCGCTCTTAAAGTCGCTATCTGTAGTAGTCCAACCACTTAGGCCATTGCCATTTATTGTGTAGCCGCTTGCTTGCTGATCCGCGACCCTATGGACATCAGAGCCGCTTGAAAGCTCAAGTAAAGGCAGCGCCAGGGCGCTGCCCGCCAGCAGCAACGAGCCCGCGAAGGCCATTGCCAGACTTCTTACCAAGGTTTTCTTCATTTTTGTTCCCTCCTAGATTGTGGTTTTGTTCGTCAGACCCGATTGGGGCAAATCCCGAAGTTAGTGGCCGCAAATGGCCGCCACCCGTGTTGTTTGCCTTATCATGCACCAGGTGTGCCAAATGATGGCTAAAGCCACCGCCACAACCACAAGTTTAAATTTAAGATATACAAAATCAATAAATTATCCTGAAAACTTTTTCTATCCCGCCGCCCATCCCGACTGCCAGACCCTGGCATTATCAAGGCATTACCCGCCTCCAACGCCTCGTTTTCCCGCCCTTGGCGTCCGCTTTTCCGGAAAAAATTACAAAATTCCGGAAAGTATTTGAGGAAAACGATAATTATCAACTTGTTATGGTCAGCCAATTTCTTCCAGAACTCCGGAACTGGGTAAAACTGAAGCTGCTTTGAACCGGCAAAAACTGTTTTGATGTGCAAGGAGCAGGTTGTCAGATTAAGGGATGTTGTTGCCTATTTTTGTTCCATACTGCTCGATAACGTTCGATCTTACGACTGTCCCCCTGCGCCAACAGCTCACGCAGGCCTAGAAGTTCCACCCCACTGAAGTTGCGGGAAATAACCGCCGTCAGTGTGGTTGCGTCTCCAAGATCGAGCAAAAAGGCGTCAAGACTGCCATCGTATTGCTCGAGAATTCGGTCGTGATAGGTGAAATACCATTCTGAGCCTGGATACGGGGTGGCCAAAAAGGGATAGGCCTTGATCCCCAGC
The DNA here is from genome assembly GCA_021782655.1 of Deltaproteobacteria bacterium. Taxonomy (GTDB): domain Bacteria; phylum Desulfobacterota; class Desulfobulbia; order Desulfobulbales; family VMSU01; genus VMSU01. The sequence goes on along the minus strand of JAJXUT010000004.1, from coordinate 48,993 downwards.
CGCTGCCATACTTCAAGGTTCTCCAAGATAGAATCAAAATCATCCCCAGGAAAACCCATAATCTGGTTTGGTATTGCCCTGATGCCAACTGACATTGATGATTTCAGGGCATCGATATTCATCTTCTTGGTCGCTCCCTTGCCTGCCTCCTTAAGGATCTGATCGGAAAAGGACTCGAATCCGAAATCAAGATGGCTGCATCCCAAATTCTTTAGACGCTGCAACAGTTCCTGCTTCGCCAGAGACGCATGACAAGTAGTGCCCCAATGCACACCACGACAAAAATCTGCGTGCTCCTCTCCGGTTCGGCAGCATTGAGGCTGCAAATCAGCCTTCAACCAAAGCGCCTCGAATTCATCCATCCATTTACCCTTGGAAAAGCGGTCCAAGGCTACAAAATTCTCATCAAGAAAAGAGATGAAGTCCACGCCAAAACGATCCCGGGCATAACTGGCAAGCGCAACCACGTAGTCAGGGCTGTGAAAACGCACATTCCTCTGATGGGTGATATTGACCTCCAGCCTGCCGTCCGCCCCGGGCTCGATAGCTAGTTCACCGGACAGCCCAAGGTGGAAGCAATACTTGCACTGGTAAGGGCATCCGTAACTGCAACAGAACTCGAGCCGTCGTTTAGCTCCCATCGCCTCCTCGGACAACAACAGGGAGCTGTTGGCAAAATATATCTCCAGTGGGAACATCTCCCAGGCCGGGAAGGGAAGCGAGTCAAGATCCGCCAACAGGTCACGTCCGGCGTTGATAGTTATCTCACCTTGCTCGTCCCTCCAAACCACACCCTTTATCTTGGAAAAATCCCGTGATTTATCCTCGTCTAACTTGTCGAGAATTGCAGGCAGGGTCTGATATCCTTCGCCGATCACACCAACGTCCACCTGGGGAATCAGGGCCATGATGTCTCTCGGAATGGGAGTCAAGACGCCGCCGCCCAGGATTAAGAGACTTTCCGGGCACTCCTGGCGCGCCAGGGCCAGAAATTGCTTGATGTATCCATAGGAAGTTACCAGCCCGCCAATACCTATGGCCTCCCACGTATCCGCCCGGAGCACTGTCCGAATCTGCTCTTCCGTGGGCCGCCATGCCCCGCAGTCGAACACCTGCACCTGATGCCCGGCCTTGGAGACAATCGCGGCCAGTTGCGCTAGCCCGTAAGGCACATGCCGAGGCCGGTCCGTTTGCCGGATCACGGGATTCACCAAGAGAATTTTGGCCATTTTTTAGTTCCTCAGTTTAATTCTCTTAAGGCCTGACGGAAGGGCTTCCATGCAATGCCCTCGCCGAAAAGGATACCGCCTTCAGTGCAGTTTATGCTCTTGCCGCCGGCGGCGGGTAGCATCTTCCGAAAACATTCCGCGTACCAATAATAGGCGGGGTCGGTCCGCCACTCCTGCCCCAAATGCGGGTTGTAAACAGAAATCAATCCCCGGGCTGGATCCTCTGGATAAAGCTCCTTTAAGACATCGTAATACTGGGTGTGGTAAACATCTGTCCCTGGCGGATAGGAAAAATCCATGCCGACCATAAGAACCGGATCGCTCCGCAAGACCGCCTGGGCAAAGGCCCAGCAACTCGATCCAACATTACCGCCAGTGGTCATGCAGGGCACCTTGAGCTCTTGGCACAACCGCCTGGAGGCGCTGGCCCCCAAGGCAAAATCATCATAAAGCGGAGTCCACCAGTACAGTTCCATGCCGGCCTGCAACGCCCGTTCGGTAATCTCTGGGGTCACGCTGGTGGAGATAATGAGTTTGATCTGCGGCCCGTACCTGTTTACCAGGGCGATGGTTTCTTCATTGCGCTTGAGTTCGTTCTCTCGCAACTCCGGGTCAATATCTTGCCGGTGGAAATAGTCGTCCTCGGGACGTTCATTTAACCTTGAATCGCCAAACCAACGGATGATCCGATGCGGATCGGGGTCCACAGTGAGAACATAATCCGGCACGATGCCGTGACGCAGACAATGCCCCATCGATCCGTCCGCTGCTACTATGCGCCCAGAGAATCCCTCCTCCTTTAGCGCCTGGATATGGTTGTTAGCGTGCAGACTTGGGCCTCCGGAAACTACAAGCGCTGGCTTACACCCATCGCTGGCAAGCTCTATGGCCAAATGTTTTATGCTTTTTTTGATATATTTTTTGTTTAGCGCAGCATGCTCGATACATTTATCAATACATTTTCTATAAGTCCAATCTGAAACCTTGGCGAAAAAATCATCGTTATATTCATTTATCATCGTCTTCATCATCCCATAACAACTTGTTGCCCTTCATTACAAAGGCGATGCTGCCTCCCAACTTCTCCATCGCCTTGTTCTCGAAATTGTTCATGTCATCGTCATGTGCAGGAGATTTTATCTCAACTTCATTCTCCAGTTCGTAATTTCCCTTAATAAGTTTATCCATGCATATTCTCCTTGCGTTGCGCCATGAATTCCGCAAACTCGAAATCAATGGGTTCGTCGATGTCCACCGAGCGTTCCAGTGGCATAAGGTGGATACCAGTACGCGGCGAGATAAGTAAATTCTCCCCAAAAAGTGCCTGGCGTCTAGTCGCGTAAGCGCCGCCGTTGGGCATGGCAAGCCTTGGCAACGACTGCACGACGCCGGTCTCTCCGCGCAGCAGCTCGCCTAAGAACAACGAGGCGCCGCCGCCATCGCCGATCGCAAACATCCACTCCGGACGTTCATGCACGACACTGCCGGTGAAAACCGAATCCCACTGTGGGTTCCCTTGCAGCATCAAGACGCAGGCGTCAATGTCATTAGCCTCAATAAAGGGGGTGGTGGGCTGCATGGAAACAGCGATTTCCACCTCCACACCCTGTTCCTTTTCGACAAAGGATATGGCGTGCTGGGTCACAAACTCCGAAGGGCAGTCGGTTGATATTTCCCTGGGCCGCATAAACGGCACCTCGGCGCCGTACTGCAAGGCGATCTCCTTGATTTCTTCGTGATCCGTGGAAACGATCACCCGGTCGAGCATCTTGGATTCCAGGGCCGCTCGGATTATATAGGCAATGAGCGGCGTGCCGTACAGCGGCTTGATATTTTTCAAGGGAATCCGGGTAGAGCCTCCCCGTGCATGGATGACACCAACGATTCTCGTCTTGTTGTTACCTGACATACCATCACCACTTGTAGCCGAGAGCGACCTCGCCCTGCGGACAGTTTTTAAGCTCCTCCAGGCTGCTAAAGACCTTGAGGAAGGCCTCGACGACCTGCTCCATCTCGGCCAGGCCGTTGGGACGGTTTATATGATAAAACCAGATAAACCGGTGACGCAAGAGATCCTCGGCTGTCGGGCAGGGGTGTGCCGGGGCAGTATAGCCCTCGCCCGCGCACTTCCAGGGGCAACCGTGCCGGCCATACGCCACCTGTCGGACAAACAGGGGGTTCTCATGCATGAGCCGCGTATAGCCAGAACCAACCGGCACGCCCTCCTCTCTAAGCGCCCGCAGCACCAAGGCACGGGGTACCCCGGTCGCCTCGGCATCATACAGCATCGGCAGGATATGCGGCACCCAATCGGGCTTGAAGGGCACCGGCCTCAAACCGGGGATTGCAGCTAACGCCTTTGTTAAATAGCGGGCATTGTCGGCACGTACCCGATTATTTTCTGACAGCTTGCCCATCTGCCCCACCCCGAAGGCCGCCGTCAGCTCCGTCATCCGGAAGTTGAAGCCCACCACGTTGGCCAGGTCCTCGTCATCCCAGGAGGCATCGGGCACTGATTCCCCGTGATTGCGGATGAGGCGGGCCTTGCGTGCGATTGCCGGATCGTTGGTGGCCAACAACCCTCCCTCCCCGGTCTGGAAATTTTTAGTCTCTTGCAGGCTGAAGACCCCCGCCTGCCCGATGGTGCCCACATAACGCCCATTGCTCTTGGTGCCTGGAGCCTGGGCGCAATCCTCGATCACCACTAGCCGGCGCCTATCGGCAATGGCCATGATCGCCTCCATGTCCGCCGGAAAACCCAGCAGATGCACCACGAGAATCGCCTTTGTCCTAGGCGTGATGGCCCGTGCAACCGCCTCGGGATCAAGGCAGAAGTTGTCCGCCGAGACATCAACGAACACCGGGATGGAGTTAAACATCAGGACGCTCATCGCCGTGGCGTTAAAGGACATACAGGTAGTAATCACCTCGTCGCCCGGGCCAATCCCGGCAGCGGCAAGGGCCATCGAGAGACAGCTGGTGGCAGAATTGGCGGAAACCATGTACTTGACCCCGAAGTAACGCGCCGCCTCCGCCTCGAAGCGCCGCACCATGCGTCCTCCGAGGAAGGTGAAGTACTGGGGGGAATAGTTTTCGGCCGCCGCCGACGGCATGACTAACACATCTTCAATCCCAGGGGTGGGGCTACCCATGAAGCGCGAAAGTTCACCACGATCCAGCACCTCGTTAACCAGCCGCCGCTCATCGTCGTCGATAACCACCGAGGATTTAAGCGGCAAGGTTACCGCCTTAGGGCCACCCAGCAAGGCGAGTGTCTTCATCTTTATTCACCCAAAACAAAAAGTTAGTTATTCGCGCAGGCCGACAACGGGACTTGGCACGCCTCCCGCCTGCATCGATTTTTGCAGAGCATCGATCACCGCCATGGTCCAATACCCGTCCTCGGCAGTACAGGATGGTTTTGAGGTCAAGCCGTCTAGCACCTGCGCCATATCCTTAACCGTGTTCATCAACAGATCCCCTGTCCCTGGCGTGTCTATTGGCCGTACCGCCAACTCCCGGTATCCGGAGTAGTTGCTGCTGGCCTCGAAACGATACAGTTCAACCGTATTGCCGTTGTTGATGATCCGTATCCGGCCCTCGTCGCCCACGACATCGATCTCGAAGATAAGATCGAGCCTGCGCCCTGTGGCCGTAAAGCTGCAAACTAAGCCATCATTCAAGGTCAACATTCCAGTTACCGAGGGGTCAGCAGGGTCTTCAGATGCCACCCGAACGCCCGCCGCCACCACCGGACGCTGCCCGGCCATCATTAGCACCGTATCGATTAAGTGGGTGCCGATGTTGTAGATCTGGCCGGGATAGCAGGCGTGGATGGCGGTCAAACGGCCAACTTCCCCTCTGGCAACCATATCGGCAGCAAAACGATAGTTGTCGTTCCAGCGTCTTAGATGGTTGACCGCTACCACGACGTTACGTTGTCGGGCCAGGCGGGCCATCGTTCTCGCCTGGTCAACATCTTCGGCAAACGGCTTCTCGCAGATAATTCCGCGCACCGGACGGTTAATCACCTCCTTAAACATGGCCAGGTGAGTTGCGGTCGGGGTGCAGATGGAGACGAGGTCTGGCAGGCTCTTCTCAAACATCTCGTTTGCCGAGACAAAGACTGGGACTTCGGGAAACTCCGCGGCAAAAAAGTCACGTTTTACCGGATCAGGATCGACACCTGCGGCCAGCACCGTACGGGGGCAAAGATGGTAGGCATGGCTGTGGCTCCATGTCCCCACACGTTTTACATCCCGCGAGAACAGGTAGCCAATATTGCCCAGCCCGACAACCGCACCCCTATATGGCCGGCCTTGTTCACGCATCTTTTTTGCCGAAAATCTTGGTGTACTCCGACTCCGCCAATTCAAAGTCGCTCATCTTGCCAATATCCAGCCAGTATTCCCGAATGGGGAAAACCGCCGACTCTTGCCCGGCGGCAATCACCTTTTCAAACAAGGAGGGCATATCAAAAAAGGTGTTAGCGGGGATATGGTCAAAGGCCTGGGGGTCGAGCACGTAAATCCCGGCATTGACGAAAAAACTCTGGGTGGGCTTCTCGGTGATCTCTTGTAGCCGGTAACGATCCACCTTCAGCACCCCATAGGGTATCTGCAACTCGTACCTGTAGGCGCACATGGTGGCAATCGCCCGGTGCTCGGTATGAAAATCCAGGAGTTGCAGGAAATTCACCTTGGTAAGGATGTCGCCGTTCATGACAAATACCGGCTCCTGCGGACGTTCCGGCAACAGGCTCAAGGCGCCCGCCGTTCCCATGCGCTTGTCTTCGTGGATGTAGTCTATCGCCACCTCCCAGCGGGAGCCATCTCCGAAATAATTCTTAATCATTTCAGCTTTATAATTGACAGAAATGTAGAACCTATGAAACCCGAAGGAGATGAAATTTTCCAAAATCGTCTGTAGCACCGGCTGGTTGCCGATCGGGAGAAGCGGTTTGGGACAATTTTGAGTCAGGGGGGCCAGCCTGCTCCCCAGGCCGCCCGCCATGAGGACGACCGGGTTGTCCTTGGACGCCGGTTTGAGCAATTTGTCGAGTATTTGCAGGCCGACCACCCGGTACTGTGCGTCAACTATAGGCACCCGCGCAAATCCGAGCAGCCGCATAGCGGTCAGCATATCCTGTCTGCTCTCGTCGGCCTTGAAGGCAGTTGGCCGTCTATTCATCACCGTATCGATCGGTTCCTTAAGGTTGGATCCCTTGAGAATTGCCCGCCGGATATCGCCGTCAGTGACTGTGCCCAGGAGTTGCCGCTCATCGCTGACCACGATGATAATCTGCAAGGCGGTTTCGTCAAGGAGACGCATCGCCTCGATGATGGAGGTGGCAGGCGATACCAATACCCTTTCCCAGGGGATGTCTGACATGGCAATTCCCGTTATGTTGATTGGCCTGGAGGCAAGTCGTAAAAATCTTTTTTTAACGGCACTGGGCAAGCCTCTGCTAGGCACTCGGCAATGGCCCGCGCCGTGCCTTCCTTGGCGTAGGGATTTACTGCTCGTCTAGCCATGGCCGCAAACGCGGGGGCCAGACATTTTTTGATCGCTTGCGCGATGGCCTCGGCGTTTGGGGCGCAATCAACAACGCTTGCCGCCCGCACCCGGCCTTTTTGTCTCTCTCCGATGTTGACCGTCGGAATGCCGAAGCTGGGGGCCTCGATAATGCCGCTTGAGGAGTTGCCCAGCACCAGGTTGACCTCACGCATGGCGCTCAAGTAGCGGAGTTGTCCCAGCGAAACGAAGGCCACTGCCCGACGGCTATTGACTGCGACATAGTTGTCGATCATCTGATTGATCCCCCTGCCATCCATATCGGCATTGGCCTTGGTGAAGATAATCCGCAACTCATTATGCCGATCCAAGGCACTAAGTAGCTGGGCAAATTGGTCTCTTGCCGCGTCTGGTTCTAAGGTTGCCGGATGAAAGGTTACCAGGGCGCTGTTAGCGCCCAGACGAAAATCGATTTCCTTTTCCAGCATGTTCCGGTCAAGCAACGCGCAGCTGCGGATATTCTCGATGCCCAAGGCGCCGACGTTGAATACCCGTCCGGGGTCTTCACCCAACTGGATAACCCGCCTTCGGTACTCATCAGTGCTGGTGAAGTGCAGGTGGCTCATCTTCGTGATTGCGTGGCGAATCGCCTCATCAACCACCCCGGTTGTTGTCTCTCCCCCATGAATATGGGCAATGGGAACCCGGGAGATCATCGCCGAAATCACCGCAGCCAGGGCCTCATATCTGTCGCCTAGCACCACGAGCACATCAGGCCTCAGCCGCCCAATAGCCTCTGGAAATCCTATTAACCCCAGTCCGATCGACTTAGATACGCCTGCCGAGGAATCAGAGCTCATCAATATCTCCACCTTCTCGTCCGCAACAAATCCTGCAGCCTCAATCTCTCGAACGGTCATGCCAAATTCCGGTGAGAGATGAGCCCCAGAGACAAGCAACAACAACGACAAGGCTGGATGCGCCTGAATTTCTCGCATGAGCGGACTGAGCAGGCCATAGTCGGCCCGCGTCCCAGTGAACACGCATATTTTTCTAAGCTTAATGGCCACCTCTACAACTCGATAAACTCATTTGCCGCATAGTTGCGCAAGGCGACCCTGCCGAGCGCCTCGTCCCAACGCCGGGGGGAAAGGCCCGTGCCGGGCCGCTTTACGGTAAGATTATTTTCAGTGAACAATTCCCCCTTCTCGATCTCACGGGCCGCGACGATACTCTTGCGCGCCACCAGGCGATTGGGCAGCTCCGACCGACTAGGCCTTTTGATCCCGTCACCCAGAGCCTGCTCGACATTGCGGATCGCGGCGATCATGGCCTGCAACGCATCAGGCTCAAGACTGGCCCGATGATCCGGGCCGGGCAGATTTCTGCTCAAGGTGAAGTGTTTCTCCACCACCGTCGCCCCCAGAGATACCGCCGCAATCGCCACCTCTATCCCCTCGGTGTGATCCGAATATCCGACCTCCACCCCAAAGGTTTCGGCCATTGTCCGCATGGCCTTTAGGTTAACGTCTTCCATTGGGGTGGGGTATTCCGTGTTGCATTGCAAGACGGTGATCTTCCGCTTCGCCGCCCCAGCCTCCATCAGGGTGTCAAGGGCAAAGCGCACCTCCTCCAGGTCGGCCATACCGGTGGAAAGAAGCACGCTTTTCTGCAACCGGCCTATCTTTCGCAGATAAGGCAGATTGGTAATCTCCCCCGAGGGGATCTTGAAGACCTCAAGCCCCAGGGCCGCCAGAAAATCAACGCCCTCCAGGTCGAAGGGTGAAGAGAGAAAATCAATCCCCTGATTTTGGCAGTGCGCATGCAAGAGGCGGAATTGCTCCTCATCAAGCTCCAGACGTTTGAGCATCTCGTGTTGGGATTCTTCTGCCCTAGTGTTGCGTCGCTGGTAGGCCGCCATGGGGGCGTCGTGCGCCACGAGTCGATCCGCCTTGAAGGTCTGGAATTTGACCGCGTCCGCCCCGGCAACCACGGCTGCATCGATAAGCTTTTTCGCCAATCCGAGATCACCGTTGTGATTCACTCCGGCCTCAGCGATTATGTAGGTTCTTGCTCGCATAAGGTTCCATTAGTGTTACCTGCGTGTAGGGGGGGATGTCTCGCAATGCCGTCACCCCGCCCCCGACAATCGCCTGTTCCCCCACTGAGATCCCCTCTCGGATCATAGCCATGCTGCCGATAAAAGAGCCGGCGCCGATCTTGGCCTCGCCGTTGACAATGGCGCCGGTGGCGATATGGCAATGGTCGCCAATCACCGCCCCATGCTCCACCAGGGCCTGGGAGTTGATAATGCAGTTGCAACCAATATGCGCCCCGGCGTTAATCATCGCCCCGTGCATGACAATCGTGCCCTTGCCGATCTCGCTGTGCCGGGAGACATAGGCCAACGGCGAGACAATAACCGGTAGCTTACCGCCCGCTCCGAGCAGTAAGTTGAATATCTCCCGTCGCCTAAGACCGCTTTTGATTTGGCCGATGGCAACCAGAAAGGCCCGCCCTTTCCCGGCAAGGGTGGGAATATCGGCATCTGTGGCGATAGTCGGATAGCCCAGAAGCCTATCCCCCAAACGTTGGGGCGTATCGATAAGCCCGGCGATCCGGAATGCGCCCGTTTGTTCGATCACGTCGATGCAGGCCAGGCAGTGGCCGCCCGCCCCGATCAAAACAATCTCCTCTTTCATAACCGGACGCTGCTCGGGAGATTGACAATCCGATCCGCCAGCCAATTTGCGTTGACAAGCGAATCGGTCTGACAATGGTGGTAAATTTTCAACCGGTTGAGTAGCTCCCAGGCGGGGCGGGTCTGAATGCCCGCCCCGCACACCTCGTTCAGGAAAAGATCACGGGAAGCGGCGTCGGCAAGCAGTACCGTGTTGAGCCAGTAATTGGCCCGGCACTCTGGAGGTTCGACGACAAACGAAATCGCTGCCCGATGGCGGAAAAACTCCTGATACTGCCCTGCCAAACGTCGTTTATCGGCAATGAATAGTTCCAGGTTTTCCAGTTGGGCGCAGGCCAGGGCGGCGTTGAGATTTGGCATCCGGTAGTTGAAGCCCACCTCGTCATGCTCGTAACGGTATGGGTGCGGCTTCTTGGCGGTGGTGGTCAGATGCTTGGCGTGCGCAGCGAATTTCTTGTCGCTCGTTACAATTGCGCCGCCGCCGCCGCAGGTCACCGTCTTGTTGCCGTTGAAGCTGTACACCCCCAGATGTCCGAAGGTGCCGGCATGCCGCCCGTGCTGGGTGCTGCCCAGAGATTCCGCCGCATCTTCGACCAGCATGAGGTTATGTCCCTGGCAGAGGTCGGCGATCTCCTCAATTCTGCACGGGAGGCCGAAGCTGTGCATGGGCACGCAGGCGCTTATCCGCCTGCCGGTTGTCTTGTTGTGGCATTCCTCTCCCGCCTGCTCGGTGTGTTCTCGCAAAAATGCCGCCAGCGCCGCCGGTGAAAGCCCCAGGGTGTCACGATCGACATCCAGGAATACCGGCTGGGCGCCGCAGTAGGTGATGGCGTTGGCGGTAGCGACAAAGGTCAGAGACTGAGTGATGACCTCGTCTCCCGGCTTGACCCCGGCGACTAACAGCGCCGCGTGCAGGGCCGAGGTGCCGTTTACGGTGGCAACCGCATACGACGCCCCGGTGTAGTCACTCATCATCTGTTCAAATTGCTCGACAAATTTCCCCACCGAGGAGACAAAGGTGGAATCGATGGCGGCGAGGACATAGTCTCTCTCCCGCCCGGCAAACACCGGCTCATGCAACGGGATCGACTCTCGCCCTGGAAACAGGCGGCGGATATAAGCGACAACGTCCTCAAACATTGTATATGTGGGCCTTGTAGCGACTTAGATTTTCCGGCGCGGCGAACCAGGCTATGGTTTCTTCCAAGCCTTGGCGCAGGGAGTACTGGGGGGAGAAGCCAGTCAACTCCTTGATCTTTCGATTGTCGCACCAGAGACGGAAGACCTCAGAGTTGGCGGGGCGAAGCCGCTCGTTTTCGGTTTCGATTGCAATCTCTCTACCCATAATATCCTTGATCATCTCCACCAGGGTTCCCATGCTGACTTCGTGGTTCGAGCCGATGTTGACGACCTCGCCAAGACACTGGTCGCATTCGGCCAAGGCGAGAAAGCCGTGGCAGGTATCGGTTACGTAGTTTAAGTCACGGGTGGGAGTCAGGTCGCCCAGCTTGATGGCCGCCGCTCCCTTGGAAATCTGGGTGATGATCGTGGGGATGATCGCCCGGGCGGACTGCCTGGGGCCGTAGGTGTTAAAGGGACGGGCGATGACCACCGGCAAGGCAAAGGCGTTGAAGAAGCTCATGGCCATGCAGTCGGCGCCGATCTTCGAGGCGCTGTAAGGCGATTGGGGCTGTAAGGGATGCCTCTCGTCGATAGGCACGTACTGGGCCGTGCCGTACACCTCCGAGGTGGAGGTGTGGATAAACTTGGCGCAACCGTTCTCCAACGCCGCCTGGCAGAGGTTTAGGGTACCCTTGACGTTGGTGTCCACATAACTGTCCGGCGCCACGTAGGAGTAGGGGATAGCAATCAGCGCCGCCAGATGGAAGATTAACTCGACATTTTTGCTGATTCGTTTGCAGAAATGCGGATCGCGGACATCTCCGGCAACCACCTCGATATCGTTAAGACATTTGGTGTCCTCAAGCCATCCCCAATAATTGAAGGAGTTGTATTGGCTTAAGGCGGTAACCCTTGCCCCTTCCCTCACCAGCAGTTCCGTAAGATGTGAACCTATAAATCCGTCGGCGCCGGTTACCAGAATATTTTTGCCCGCGATAGACATATTATTTCGTCACCATTTGGATAATCATTGCACTATAGTTTTAATGTCCGCAATCTCCTGCATCTTTATCTTCACCTGCAAATACGCCTCTCGGGCGGCTTCTAGTTGATCAGATGCCAGATAGCAATCGCCGATTTTCTTAATCAGGTTAATCCGCTCCGGCAGGCAGGTGAAGCATTTTTCGTAGGCAGTAATCGCCTCCGCATGTTGACCCGCCGCAAACAATGTGTCTCCGATCTCTTCCCAGTGTACCGCATACACGCCATCCAAGGAAACCGCCATCTCCAGGTGGGCTATGCCTTGCGGATATAGTCGCATGGCGAAATACATGCCGGTGACAACGAGATGCAGGGCAGGGTCCTCCGGGGTGAGGCGCAAGGCCGCACTGAATTCCGCCGCCGCCTTGGAATAATCTTGCCGTTCGGCGAACGCCGCCCCCTGGAGGCGATGAAGTTGCGCGGTGCGTTTAGGGCCAATAACCGCCGCAAGCTGGGGGTTGGTTTTCAGATCGGCAAGCCAGGGAGTGCATATCGACTCGATCTTGTCGATGTTTCCTGCCGACTCCTGCCGCCCCATCTCTACCAGCGCCTGGTCGCAGAGGGCGGTCAGGTGCTGGGCAAGTCCGGCGTGCTCGGGGGCGTAACGTAAGCCCTTGGCCAGCAGTCTCCGGCAGGTGCCCTTGTCTGTGTTTACAAAATGCGCGGCGTATTTTATATACGCATCCCCCTGTTGTTGCCGGAATGAGGCAATACGCCCGGCGTACGTTGGCTCTGTCCTTGACGCCTCGGCAAACAGCGACTCCGCCCTTGCGTACTCCTCGTAGTGGGCCGCAAACACCCCCAGCATGAATTTGACCTCGGCGGACTCGGGGAGCAGTTCGCGCAGTCTTTCGACCCCTGGCCGGGCAAGCGTCAGGTTGCCAGCCTCGAAATATAGCCGGGCTAGTTCCAGCAGCCTTTCGGGGGCAAACGGTTCGCTGTCAAGGGCGTCAAGCAGCCGCGCCTCCTCTTTGAGGAAATGGATATTCGCGGAAAGCTGCCCGGTCAACAGGGGTAGCACCTCCCTCCTGACCTGATTTATCTGCAAGAAACGTTGAGCATTTTTCTTTAGCCATTCTGGGTAGCGACGCGGGTTATCGGCCAGCATCGCGATGGCATGCCGTTGCTGTTCGCTGCTCCTAAGCCCGGCGATGGTAACCTCTTGCATGAGCGGCCAGACGCTGTGCCCGGCGTCCAACTGGTCGTTGATTTTGTCAAGGTGGGAGATCTTTTTCTGGATGAATTTGGGCAAGGTGGCAAACGAACTGGGGGGACGTTTCTTGCCGTGCCCCTCACCTCCCAGCCAGGAAAGTATTTCCCCGGACAGTTGGTCGGCAAGGTCAATTTTATTCAGCAAGGATTTTCCGTCGCAGATGATCTTGTCTAACTCCTGCAATAGATGGCCAACCGACGATTCGTGTCCGGTATGTTTTAGCTTGCCGATGATATCTTCCAGGGGCACATCATGACTGCAATAGGTGGATAAAACCTCGGCAAGCGGCATTACCTCAGTGCCCTCAATATGGCATCCACCTTCGGTGGCATTGATATATTTCCATTTGTGATCCTTGATTATCTTTTCAAAGAATAACTTATGGGCGTGCATTCCGCGATTTGAAATAACCTTGCCGCCATTGATTCCATCAAGCCAAACAATATCGTCTTTATTGTTCAGCAGGTCGTTGACCAGATCGTTGGTTTGCAGCACCGTGTTGGCGGAATGGCTTTTTTCGGGGGAGAAGGAAAGATCCTGTCCAATGAATACGACCGGTGAACACTCCATGATCAGGGAGGAAAGAAGATTCAGATGCGCTACCGATCCCGCCCCGGCGGTCAACAGCCGGTTACCGAAGAGCGACGCCATCCATGCCTCGATGGGTTTACTGCCGAAACCCCAGAAGATCTGCTCCGCCGGAAAGATCTTGGCCATCTTGCTGCTCGCCCAGGACATGCAGAGCAGTGAGACGTCATGCACCTGGGCAGCGCATCCCGCCACCTTCTCGAAGATCAACTCCAGCGGGTCGATAGTGCCAACGAAGTCCGGCATGATGCCCCTGGCGGCCAGGGCCGGCAGGGCCGAGTCGGCGGCCAGGATCAGGGCCCGGCCCTTCGCCTGGGCCAGGAGGTGGACATTTTTGTCCAGCGACGGCCCGGCGGAGACCAGGATGGCCGGGACATTCTTCATCTGCCCCGCCAGCTCCTCCAAAAACCGGTTGTGGTGCATGGAGCTCAGGTGCCGTAGCCGATTCTCCAAAAAATCGCGGCCCATGAAGTTTAGGGTGTTGCCTTCGATGTTGAACGAGCCGCAATGCTCACTAACCGCTTGGTTTATGCGGTTGTATCTGGCAAAATTGAGCGCAAACGAGGGCAGATGTTGCAGGTTCTGGATGGCCTCTAGCTGCAAGGCCTTGTGGGCTGGCTCCATAACCGCCGCGACATTTACCTCCTCGCCAATGCCCAGGATGAGGCGTTGGTCGTTGAGCAGCGCGGCCAAGTCCATGACGCGCAAGGCCTGCAAGAAGATGCCTACACTGGGCTCGAACACCGCCAGGTGCCGGATCCGTGGCCGGTTCTGAATAATGGCCAGCGGCGCGTAACCAAGCCCCATGCCGGCAAGGGTCACGGTTCCCTCGAACTGTTCCGGCACCATGTCAATGAAATGACGGGCCTCGGTTTCGGGGTCTTCCGGGATATGGAGGGCGACGCAGTTTTGGTTTTGGTCGGTGAACCAAAGGTTAGGTTTGCCGTTGGCGGCCCAAACGACTTCGCCCTCCGTCTCGGTCAGCCTCTTCGCAACCGCCTGCCACGCCTGGGGATGCCGGTTTTTCAGCAGGGCGCAATTTCGTTCGAAAAAGTCTGGACGGTTGTCGTTCATTCCCTCTCCTGCCCGTGAATAATCATCTCGTAATGGGACGGCAAATACTGCCTGATTTTGTTCACCTTAAGCAATGCCCATACCAAAACGCAAGGCATAACAGTTGATGATCTCGCAAAAAGGTAGCCGATGGCTAAGCAAAAGGGCTGATATGCAAGGAGCGGGGCGTTTGGGTCGAGTGGGCCATACCTCCGGCATGTCGAACGGGCCAAAGCGCCCCGCAACGCCGCCGGGCTTGAGAATATCTTTCAAGTTATCCCTGCGGCTGCCGATACGACCTTTGACTAGAGAGGCCAGGAACCATCTGGAATTAATCCTCAATATGAAGGCGAGCGGCCAGCAAAGGAGGTGAGCAGACAACGTCGCCGGCATAGCGCCTCACAGCTCGACCATCGTTAACTTGGCAGGCTTAAGCTTAATCATCCAACTGGGGGAACGGAATCCCTCGCTCACAACCTCACGGAGGAACCACCATGACCTTACGCATTAACACCAACGTGGCGGCGTTGACCGCCCACAACAACATGATCAAGAACGACTCCAGCCTTTCCTCGGTGCTGGAGCAACTGTCGTCCGGCCTGCGGATCAACAAGGCCGCCGATGACGCCTCCGGCATGGCCATTGCCGACTCGCTGAAATCTCAGGCCCTGGGTTTGGGGCAGGCGATCAAGAACGCCAACGACGGCATCTCCATGGTGCAGACCGCCGACGGCGCCCTGGCGGAATCCATCAATATCGTCAACACCATCAAGACCAAGGCTATTCAGGCGGCCCAGGACGGGCAGACTACCGACTCCCGTAACGCCATCCAGTCCGATATCACCAAGCTGATGCAGGAGTTGGACAACATCGCCAAGACCACCGCCTTCAACGGCCAGAAACTCTTGTCCGGCAACTTCACCAACAAGAGTTTCCAGATCGGCGCCTACTCCGGAGAGACGGTGGCGGTATCCATCGACTCCACCGAATCCGCCAAGGTCGGCCATATTTCCACCTCCTCCCTGACCTTTGGCGGCACCGGCAACGCGGAGTTGGCGTTGTACAGCAACCTGAAGAATCAGACCTACTCCTTGAACTCGGTGAATATCGCCTACGACAACACCCGTGATCATAGCTTGGCGGCGGTGGCGGACTCCATCAACAAACTTAGCGACGTCCTGGGCGTCTCGGCCCAGGCGGTGGTGCAGAGTACCACCACCGCCAGCGTTGCCGCCGGCACCACCGACTCCACCTTTGCCATCAACGGGGTGACGATCGGCGCGGTGGCGGTGCAGGACAACGACGCCAACGGCGCCTTGGTCGCGGCCATCAACCAGAAAACCTCCCAGCACGGGGTGGTGGCCTCGGTAGGCAACGATGGCAAGCTGACCCTGACCTCCAGCGACGGCCGGGCCATACAGGTGACCCAAGGCAGCAACACCACCGCTGTTCTGGGTGGCACCGCCTCTATGTCCACCCTGGGCCAGATCAACCTGACCCAGCAGGGCACGGGCGAAATCGTGTTGAACAACCGGGACGGCGGCCAGGCGGTGGCCCTGCTGGACAACCTCCTGCAGACCCAGGGCGCCACCACCACCAGTGTCGCCTCCACCCTGGCCTCGGGTTCGACCGTTGTCGCTGGCTCCACCATCGGCGCCAACTCCACCCTGAGCATAGCGGGTACCACCGCCATTTCGGGCAACGTCTATACCACCGGCGGCAGCTCCATAGGTTCCGGCTCCAACTTGAGCAGCGGCAGCACCATCGGCTCCGGCACCACCCTAGGTTACGGGGTCGGCGCCGCGACCTTGACGGTTAGTGGCAACATAACCGGGGTCACCGGCACGGTGGGCAGCGGCTCCACCCTGCAATCCGGCACCAAGATCGGTAGCGGTACCGTGCTGGCGGGCGATGTGGTGGTCTCCGGCACCTTGAGTGCCTTAACCGCCTCGAGCACCGTCACGACGGGGACATCACTGGGCAGCGGCTCGTCGCTGGCGACCGGGACCTCATTCCTCACTGCCGATTACAATGCGGCAAACTTTACTGCCGCCATTAGTTCCACTACTTCCGGATTGTATACCGTCTTGACTGGAGCTGCTACCGTGAGCGGCACGATGACCTTTACCAACGGCGCTGGCACCCTGGCCGCCGGCACCACTATATCCTCTGGCGCGGCCGGTGCCACGCTTAAGAATGGCTCGCAACTTTACACCGAGGTTGATCTTGCATCGGCCATGACCCTATCTGGCAACATGACCCTGGCCAGCAGCTCCACCCTCGCCTCTGGCACTGCCGGCGCCGTTACGCTGGCAGGCGGCACCAGCCTGAACCAGTCCTACGGTGTGACCGTCGGTACGGGCTTTGCCACCAGTGGCAGCATGACCTTGGGCTCCGGATCAAACCTAGCCACCACCGCCACCTTGGCGACTGGCACTTCCCTGTCCAACGCCTGGAACAACAATGCGGCCATCACTGTCGCCGGTGGCAATATGACCTTGGGCGCCAACTCGACCCTGGCCAACGGATTTGTCCTGGCAGAGGGCTCAAGCATTGGCGGCACCGTCACCACGGCCAACAACGAGGTCGTGGACAGCACCATCGGCATGCGCCTGGAGACCGGGTCCACCCTTGCTTCCGGCAGCATCCTCAAGGCCGGCACCTATCTGACCAACGACGTGGTGGCCTCCAACGGCACCACCTACAAGGCCGGCAGCGCCCTGACCGCAGACATCACCACCTCCGGGACGACCACCCTGGCCAACATGATGACCCTGCACACCGGCTCCACCCTGGCGGCAGGCAGCACCTTAACCCCTAACACCCACGCCACCGACAGCTCGGCGGAGGGCACCAGCACCAAGACCGGCGCTTATCGGCTCTCCGACGTGGACGTCACCACCCAGGCCGGGGCGCAGATCGCCATCTCGGTGGCCGACTCGGCCTTGAAGGACCTGGACAAGGTGCGTTCTGGCTTAGGTTCGGTGCAGAACCAGTTGACCTCGACCATCTCCAACATCTCGGTCACCCAGGTCAACGTGACCTCGGCGGAATCAAACATCCGGGACACCGACTTCGCCGAGGCCTCCTCCAACTTCTCCCGGATGCAGATCCTGGTCCAGGCCGGCTCCTTTGCCATGGCACAGTCCAACGCCTCCGGCAAGTCGGTGTTGAGCCTGCTGCAAGGCTAAGCCCTGGCGGAAGGCTAATTTTCCAAAACCTCAAACCAAGGGGGGCGACGGTCTTCGGGCCGCCGCCCCCTTTTTTTTTCGCCCCGCCGCCCCCCCAAATAGCTTGCCCTGGCTCGGGACGAAAGGTATCCTGGGGCCGCCGTGCACGACTCCCTCTCCCAACTTCAACTGCTGCTCGCCCGCCGCGGCCTCGACCTCTTCCTGGTCGGCCAGCCCGAGAACCGCCGTTTTTTAAGCGGCTTCACGGCCCTGGATCACGGGATCAGCGAGTCCTCGGGGGCGCTGCTCATCCCCCGCCGGGGCCGGCCCCTGCTGCTCACCGACTTCCGCTACCAGCTTCAGGCGGAACGGGAGGCTACGGGCTACGACATCCTCCTCTACCGCCACGGCCTGCCCGCCCTGCTCCAGACCCTGCTGCCCAAGTTCAAGGCCCGTAGCCTGGCCTTCGAGCCCCGCTACTGCCTATATTCCCAGCACCTGGCATTGCAGCGGCTCTGCCAGCCACTGGGCGTCCGGCTAGTCGCCCTGGACGGCGAGATCGAGCGCCGGCGCCAAATCAAGCAAGCCCGAGAGTTAGCCGCCATCCGGCGCTCGGTGGCCTTAAACGAGGCGGTCTTTCAGGCGGTCTATCCCAGCATCCGGCCCGGCCAGAGCGAGATCGAAATCGCCCTGGCCCTGGAAAACGCCATGCGGCTTAAGGGCGCCGAACGGCCCAGTTTCGACACCATCGTCGCCGGAGGCCCCAACGCCGCCCTGCCCCACGCCACCCCCAGCCACCGGCCCCTGGCCACGGGCGAGCCGGTGATCATCGACATGGGCCTGGTGCTGGACGGCTACTGCTCGGACATGACCCGCACCATCGTCCTGGGCGCGCCCGACGAACGCACCGTCTCCCTGTTTCGGCTGGTGCGGCGGGCGCAACTGGCGGGGCTGGCGGCGCTGAGGGCCGGGGTCTCGGGGCGGGAGGTGGACTTGGCGGCCAGGCGGGTGATAAACGAGGCGGGCCACGGCCCGGACTTCGGCCACGGCCTGGGGCACGGAGTGGGGCTGGCGGTGCACGAGGCCCCCTCGCTCAGCCCCAGAAACCGCAAGCTGCTTAGGGCGGGGATGGTGGTGACGGTGGAGCCCGGCGTCTATCTCAAGGGCTGGGGCGGCATCCGGCTCGAAAACATGGCGGTGATCACCGAGACCGGCCACGAGCAGCTAAACCGCGACTCGACCTTCCTCGATCTTTAAGCGAGGTCAGCGTTGTCCGGTTAGGAAATTGCATCATGCAATTTGTGGTGCTGTAGTTCAGAAAATCCCCCTCAATCCCCCTTTTTCAAAGGGGGAAGCAGTTCTCTGGCCCCCCTCCCCCCTTTTTCAAAAGAGGAGGCAGTCTCTGGTCAACCTCCCCCCCTTTGAAAAAGGGGGGCCAGGGGGGATTTTTAATGTTCGGGCGGAAGATGCAATTCCCCAACCGGACAACGCGGCATTACGGTGCGAACATTTCAGCAATGACCGACAATACCTTGGCCTTTGTTGGTGGGTCAATTTCCCCGAGTTTGTGGGCCAATCGAGACTTGTCAACGGTTCTGATTTGGTCAAAAACCACCTGACCCTCCTTGCCATTGAAAAAACAGGTTACCCGGGTAGGGTACTCCCTGCCTTTGGTTGTCATGGGCGCAACGATAGCCGTAGCAACATAACGGTTCATTTCGTCTGGTGAAATTACGAGACATGGCCGAGTCTTACAAATTTCACGCCCAACCGTGGGATCAAGACTGACCAAGTAAACCTCAAAGCGTTTGACTACCATTGCCACTCTTCCTCATCCCATGAGGATTGGCTAACCAGCCCACCATCGAGGAGAGCGTCATCTCCCGCCGCAGCCATACACTTGAACTTTTCCCCCCAGCCTTGGCGAGGGAATGATGCGGAGCGAATAATTAACTTTTCGCCCTCAACTTCAAGCTCAACATCTGGCCCTAAGTGGCACTGTTCAATGATAATCTTCGGGATTCTGATCCCCTGTGAATTTCCAATACGAACGATACTTGTACGCATACACCCCTCCTCTTATGTCAGAATAGACCCTTAAGTGGATACATTGTAATTACACAAGGGGAGTATTTCAAGCAAATTTCGGCATTGGCAAGGCTGGCAGGGAGAGGGGCTGTCTTTCCTGCTCGCTAGCAGCACTCGATCACCGCGTCCTTGCCCTTGAGCCAACGCTGAATCACATAGGCGGCACAACCCACCCCCGGACTCACGGAGAGGGCCTGGGCCGGGCAGTTCAAGGCGCAGGCCCCGCACTCCATGCAGCCGTCCAGATCAACGACCATCGCCCGCCGGTCAGGGCCACGGGCAAAAACCCGGTGGGGGCAGACCTGAAGACACTGACCGCAGCCCACGCAGGCCTCCTCGTTAAGCCGCAGGGTGGAGACCCCAGGCAGGTACCGGAAATCCTTCATTTTATCCTCCAAAACGCCTGACCAATCCAGAGGCCGACGGCCAGCAGCAGGGCCAAGACCTGCACCGGGATGCCACGCCGCATCTCCTTTTCCACCCCGGTAGGCGAGGTAAAGGGGGTCGCGCCGGTAAAGTTCATGGCCGCATACGAGCCGACCGCCAGCGCCAACAGGGTCATGGCCAGACCATCCCCAAGTCCAGACCGCCGGACCAAGGCCACCCCCAGACCGGCCACCGCCCCGGCCAGCAGACCCTTCAAGTAAAACGAGCGGCCCGGCAGCCAGGGGAGCAAGAGCGGCACCGCCACCGACCCGCTGACCATCCCCGCCCCGTAGGCCAGAGCCAGGTCGAGCGCCCGCCGGACGAACAGCGGCCAGGAGAAATGCGGCTCCAGGGCCGAGACCACGGCCACGGCCACCAGCACCCACAGGGAGGGCTTGAGGATCAGGGAGAGCTCGACCGGGATCAAGACCGCCCGCTCGGCCAGGGTGAAGCTCACCTGCCGCATCTCCGGGGTCGCCTGTCGGCCAGCGGCCAGAAAACCTTTCAGATCTCGGGCCCTGACCGGCCCCCAGACGGCCGAGAAGCCGCAGGCGGCCTTAAGCGCCTGACCCGCCACCCCCGGCGCGCCCAACTGGGGCAGGATCAGCTCCCGGTGGCTCACCACCTCGGCCAGCCGCACCAGCCCCACCCGCCGCACGACCTCGGCGGTGGCAAAGGTCTTCTTGCCCGCCGCGCACCAGACGTTGACTCCCCGGGTTTCCAAGACCACCAGCCAGGCGTCGAGCCCCCCAAGCTCCCGGCGCAGCAGGTCGAAGCTAAGCTTATAGTTGGCGGTGACCAAGACCGGCGACTCAGAGCCCGGACTCCCCACCGCGTACAGGCCAGGGGCGACCCGGTAGCGATCCCGGCCAATCCCCAGCCGGACGCACAGCCAGCCCAGCCAGTCCGAGACCCCCAGCCGGGTCGCCACCTCGGGCACCGGCCCGGCTGGGGTAGGGATAAAGCGCCGGACGAACGGACATAGCCGGTAGCCGGGCCGCTCGTCCGGCGAGCTGGGCGGGCTAGGCCGCGGCCCGCAGCAGGGGGCGTCGTCGTCCGCGGGTGCGGGCTGAAACATGGGCAGGGGCGGCAGGCCCCGGTTGTCAAAGGCCGGCATCAGGTGTGGAAGCGGAAGGAGATGCAGACCTTGGCCCGGAAGGTGGAGATCATCTCCCCCTCGATGGTCATGTCCAGCTCCTTGATGGTCGCCACCCGGAGATCGCTGTACTTCTTGCGGGCGATGTCGATGGCGTTCTTGGCCGCGTCCTCCCAGGAAACCTTGCTGGTACCTACGAATTCCACCATCTGATAGACGCTGTTTGGCATAGTCCTCTCCTCGTTGGGGATGAATGAAACCGGCGGCGCCTCTAGGCCCGGCGGCGATAGACCTCGATGGTGTAGGACGCGGGGGAGGTGACCGGCTCGCTTTCCGCCAGGACAAACTCCGGGCCCAGAAGGGGAAAGAAGGCGTCGCCCTGGACCACCAGCGGGATGCGGCTCAGGATCACGGTATCGGCCAGCGGCAGGGCCTGAACGAAGACCTGCTCCCCGCCAATCACGAACACCCTCTCGGCCTCCAGGCAAAGGGACAGGGCCGGGGACAGGCCGGCCGCCACCTCGCAGCCGACCGCCCGAAAGAACGGATCGCGGGAGAGGATGATGTTCCGCCGTCCTGGCAGGGGCCGGCCAATGGA
Source organism: Deltaproteobacteria bacterium (assembly GCA_021782655.1). Lineage (GTDB taxonomy): Bacteria > Desulfobacterota > Desulfobulbia > Desulfobulbales > VMSU01 > VMSU01. Next base: position 27,154 of record JAJXUT010000004.1, on the reverse strand, counting down.
GGCGAAGGTCTTGCGGCCCATGATTAGGGGGTGCCCCCAGGTGGTCTCCCGGAAGCGGCGCTGCTCGCCCTGGACATGCCAGGGGATGGTCTGCCGCCAGCCGATCACCCGGTTCTCGGCCATCGCCGCCATGATCACGATCTCGGCACCCATCCCCACCTCCTCCGGCCCCGGCTGGTTTTGCGCTTGCCAAAGCCGGCCCCGCTCCTTATATTACCGGCGTGCCAAGCATCCCCACCACCCACCGGAACACCGGTCAGGACGCGGCCCAACCGCCAGCACCCACACCCACATGGACTATTACAAGATACTAGGCGTCGAAAAGACGGCCAGCCCCAACGACATCAAGAAGGCCTACCGCAAACAGGCCTTGAAGTATCACCCCGACCGCACCAAGGGCGACAAGAAGGCGGAGGAGAAGTTCAAGCAGGCCAACGAGGCCTACGCGGTGCTCTCTGACCCCGAAAAACGCAAGCAGTACGACACCTTCGGCTCCGAGACCTTCCAGCAGCGCTACTCCCAGGAGGACATCTTCCGGGGTGCCGACCTAGGCTCGATCTTCCGGGAATTCGGAATCAATATCGGAGGATTTTCCCAGGGCGGCGGCGGCCGCGCGCGGGGTAACTCCTCCTTCGAGACCTTGTTCAGCCAGGGTCACGGCGGCCAGACCTTCCACACCCAGAATTTCGGGGGCCGGGGCGGCGCCCAGGCGGTCAAGGGCGAGGACGCCACCCTGGAGCTTGCCATCACCCTGCCTGAGGTGCTGCACGGCGGCGAAAAGACCATTGCCCTGGGCCGGGGCCCGGCCGGCGACCGGGTATCGGTAAAGATCCCGGCGGGCATCGAGTCGGGCAAAAAACTGCGCATCCCGGGCCGGGGCGGCCCCTCCCCCCTGGGCGGGCCGCCCGGCGATCTCTACCTGCTGATCAACGTCCAGCCGCACCCGGATTTCGCCAGGGAGGGCAACGACCTAATCCACGAGCAGCCCATCACCTTCTCCGCCGCCGCCCTGGGCGGCACCATCGCCGTGCCCACCCTGGAAGGCAAGACCTTGAACGTCAAGGTGCCGCCCGGCATTCAACCCCAGTCCAAGCTTAGGCTCAAGGGCCACGGACTACCCAGCGGCCCGCACGGGCACCGGGGCGACCTCCTGGTGCGCTTCGTCAGCCAGGTACCCGCCCAACTCACCCCCGAACAGCAGGAACTGATCGAACGGCTCAAGTCCCTGGGGCTGTAGCCGCCCGCGCCTTACCCCAGCCGCTGGCCGGCAAGGCTCGCCAGTGCCTCTAGGTACCGGTCCCTGGTCTTGGCCACGATCTCAGGCGGCAGGGGCGGGGGCGGCGGGGTCTGCGGCCAGTCGAGGGAGAGCAGGTAGTCGCGCAGGAACTGCTTGTCGAAGCTGGCCTGGCCCCGGCCCACCTCGTAGCCGTCCACCGGCCAGAAGCGGGAGGAGTCCGGGGTCAGCACCTCGTCGATCAGGATCAGCTCACCCTCAAACCAGCCCAGCTCGAACTTGGTGTCGGCGATGATGATCCCCCGGCTTAAGGCGTAATCCGCCGCCTTCTCGTACAAACGCACGCAGATGTCGGCGATCCGCTCGCTCTCCGGGCCGCCGATCAGCTCCCGCATCCGCGAAAGCGAAATATTCTCGTCGTGCGTCCCCAGGGCCGCCTTGGTGGAGGGGGTGAACAGGGGCCGGGGCAGTTTCGCCGATTCAGCAAGCCCGGCGGGCAGGGCAAAACCGCAGACCACCGGCCCCTGGCCGTAGGCCTTCCAGAAGGAGCCGGAGAGATAGCCGCGGACGATGCACTCCACGGTCAGGGGGGTGGCCTTCTTAACCAGCATACTGCGGCCCGCGAGCTGCTCCCGGTAGGGGGCGCAGGCCTCCGGAAAGCTATCGACCTCGGCGGTGAGCAGGTGGTTGGGGACGATGTCCTTTAGGTAATCGAACCAGAAGAGCGAGAGCCGGGTCAGGATCTCGCCCTTGCTGGGGATGGGATCGGCCATCACCACGTCGAAGGCCGAGATGCGGTCGGTGGCCACCATCAGCAGGCAGTCGCCCAGGTCGTAGAGGTCACGGACCTTGCCGCGGTGGAGGAGTTTTAGGCCGGGGAAGTCGGTTTGGGAGACAACGGGGCTGGGCATGGCGATTCCTTGAATTTAAGGGAACAAGAGGGTGGCGTCCTTGCTCCGGCATTTTACCCGCCAGGCCCCAAAAGCGCAAGACGGGCCGCCGCCTGGCTATCTTAAGCCCGCCGGTGGATGGCGAAGGGCCCGCAGCTCTGGCAAACGGGCATGACCTCCACCCGGTTGATGTTGACGTGCGGCGGCTGGCTGACCAGCCAGAAGACGATGTCGGCGATGTCCTCGCCGGTCAGGGGCTGGGTGCGATCATAGACCGCATCGGCCTTGTCCCGGTCGCCGCCGAAGCGCACCAGCGAGAACTCGGTCTCGGCCAGGCCGGGCTCGACGTTGGAGACCCGCACCCCGGTGCCCAGGAGATCGGCCCGCAGGTTTAAGGAGAACTGTTTGACAAAGGCCTTGCTGGACCCATAGACGTTGCCGCCCGGATAGGGCCAGTTGCCCGCCACCGAACCGATATTGACGATATGCCCCCGGCCCCTGGCCACCATGCCCGGCAGGATCAGGCGGGTGCAGTACACCAGGCCCTTGATGTTGGTGTCGATCATGGTTTCCCACTGATCGAGGTCCGCCTCCGGGGCCGGGCCCATCCCCAGGGCCAGGCCAGCGTTGTTGACCAGCACCTCAATCTCCCGGAATCCCTCGGGCAAGGCGGCGAGATCGGCCGCTATCCGCTCCCGGTCGCGGACATCCTGCACCAGGAGCTGGCAGTCCGCTTTAAGCTCGTCGCGCAGCCGCTCCAGATGCCCCCGCCGCCGCCCGGTCAGTACCAGCCGCCAGCCCTCCCTAGCGAAGCGCCGGGCGCAGGCCGCCCCGAACCCGGAGCTGGCCCCGGTGATGTAGATGGTCTTCTTGGTCATGATGGCGCCTCCGTCAACAGCTGGCCCGGCGGCTCAAGTCCGCTTAAACCAGCGCTCGATCTCCTGCCGGGAAAAACACTTGCAAACCGGACGGCCATGCGGACAGTGCGAGAAGATCCCCGCCCGCCGCATCCGCTCCAGCAGGCTTGCCGCCTCGGGTTCGGCAAGCCGGCGTCCGGCCTTGATCGCCGCCTTGCAGGCCATGCCGGCCAAAATATCCTCCCGCCGCCGGGCCTCGGGCCCCGGGCCAGGATCGTCCAGATAGCTGGCCAACACCCCGCGCAGGGCCTCGCTGGCCGGCAGATGCCCCAGCACCGCCGGCACCGCCTGGATCAGCAAGGTGTCGCCGCCAAAGCCTTGCAGGGCAAAGCCCAGACGGGCCAACTCCTCCCGCTGCCCCTCCACCACCTGGGCCTCGGCGGGCAGCAGCTCGATCAACTCCGGCGAAAGCAAGCCCTGGCCCGGCATGGCCCCGGCCCGGCAGCGGGCCTGCAAGTCCTCGAAGATCAGCCGCTCCTGGGCCGCGTGCTGGTCGATGGCCACCAGGCCGTCCTCGGTCTGACAGAGGAGGTAGGCGTCAAACAACTGGCCGAGATAGCGCCAGGACTCCCCCTCCGGCTCGCAGTTACCGGACTTGTCCCCGACCTCAGCAGGCTCGCCCGCCCCTGACGGGACCGTGAACGCCGGACGCCTCGCCTCGGCAAACAGCGAGACCGGGGTCATGGCCGGGGGGGCGGGGTCTGGTTCCCTTAGCTCGCCGCCAGCGGCGGACAGCGGTGCGGGCCAGGGATCGCGCCCGCCGGGATCGGCAACAGCGCGGGCCGGGCCGAATACCTCCCCCCGCAGCCGCTCCTGGCGCGCCTCCATGCCCCGCCAGACCGCGGCCACCACCTTGTTGTGCACCAGGTTTCCCTCCCGGAACCGCACCTCCTGCTTGGTAGGATGAACGTTGACATCCACCTCCCCGGCCGGCAGATTCACCCTAATCACCCCCGCCGGCCGTCCGCCCCGCATCAGGAAGCCGTCCATCCCCTCACCCACCGCGTGGCTGATCATCCGGTCCTTGACGTAACGGCCGTTGACCAGGATCCACAACCGCCCGGCCCGGCCGGCGGCCCGCTCCGGGGGCAGCAGAAAGCCGCGCACCTGGATGTCGGTGCGGGCCGCGGCCAGGGTGTCGCCCACCGGGATCAGCTCCGCCTCGCCCAAGACCTGCCCCACCCGGCGCCCCTCCTCCCCCGGGCAGGCCGGCAGGTCGAAGACCTCACGGCCCGAGGCCTGATAGCGGAAGCCGACCTGGCAGTTGGCCAGGGCCAAGGCCCTAAGCACCTCGTCGATATGGGCCAGTTCGGTGGCGGCGGATTTCAGGAACTTGCGGCGGGCCGGAAGGTTGGCGAACAAGTCGGCCACCTCCAGCGCCGTGCCGGGGGCGCAGCCCATCTCGTGCGCCTTGACCACCTCCCCGGCCCGCACCTCCACCCGATAGCCCAAGTCCGCCTCCCTGGTCCGGGTGGTGATGGTCAGCCGGGAGACGGAGGCGATGCTAGGAATGGCCTCGCCCCGAAAACCCAGGGTGGCGAGCCGCGACAGGTCGTCGGCGCAGCTCAGCTTGCTGGTGGCATGACGCGAGAGACAGAGCAAGGCGTCGTCTCGATCCATGCCGCAGCCGTCGTCGATTACCCGGATCATCCGGCTGCCAGCGCCTTCCACCTGCACCGTGATCTGGCCGGCCCCGGCGTCCAAGGCGTTCTCCACCAGCTCCTTGACCACCGAGGCGGGCCGCTCCACCACCTCGCCGGCGGCGATCTGGTTGGCCAGAACCTGATCTAAAACGGCGATCCGGGGCATGGGCGAAGGCTACTCCTTGCCGTCGGTGAGGAAGCGATCGATATTGTCCCTGATCCAGTGCTCGTCCCACCACTCCACCGGGGTGACGAAGACGCCGTTGATCAGCATGGCGAAATGCAGGTGATCGCCGCCCGCCATGCCGGTGGTGCCGGTGAGCCCGATTTCGTCCCCGGTCTTGACCTCGTCGCCGGGCTTGACCTTGATCTCGCTTAGGTGCGCGTAAAGGCTGAACACCCCCTGGCCGTGGTCGATGATGATGGCGTTGCCGTAGATGCCCAGATAATCGGCGAAGGCCACCCGGCCGTTGTTGGCCGCCTGCACCTTGGCATTTTGCACCGAGGCCAGGTCAACCCCCAGGTGCACCTGATGATCGACCTCCTGGCCCTGGTAAAAATAGGTTCGGTAATCGGCAAAGCCGGCCATCGGCGCCCCCCGCTCCAGGCGCAGAAAGCGGCCCTGCCAGTGACGCTCGGCGTCGGGGGTGGCGCACACCTTGCGGATCTGGACGTCGTTTTTTTCCCGCACCTCCCGGTTGACCACCAGGTACTGTTCGATGGGAGTGCCCTTCACCTCCGGGTAGTGCTGGGCGAACTCCGGCATCTTGACCGCCAGGAAATGGTCGCTTAAGTTGATGGTGCCGATGCGCTTGGGAACTGCCCGCACCCGCAGGGAGATGGGCAGGGTGGCGGCGTTGCCCGCCTGATCCTGGGCGGTGATGGCCACCGACTTGGGCGCGTCGGTGTTGTAGGGGATGGCGATCATCGCCCCGAAGACCTCACCCTTGCGGCCCGGCACCGGGTAGCCGGGGTGGAAGACGCCGTCGATGGTCACCCCGTGGTGGACGAGGGGCTCGTTGGCCCCGTAGATGACGATCCCGGCCCCGCCCTGTTTGATGACCGTGGGCAGATCGATCACCCGCAGCCGGGGCGGCTTGGTGTCTAAGGTCACGGCGCGCAGGTCGATGGCCTGGTTGCCCCGGGCCCACTGCCAAAGGGAGTAATCCCGGGCCGCGACCATGAACTCGGCCGGACCGTCGCTTAGGCCCAAGGCCGCAGTGTCGATCTTAATCGGCGCCTGCACCGTCTTAGGCCCGCCGCTGAAGAAACTGGCCCGGGGATACTGGCGGTCTAACAGCACCACCTCCTTCTTACCCTGGCGGATCACGGCCTGCACCTCCTTGACCCCGCTGCCCTGGTCGCTCACCGTCGCCACCAGTTCGGTCTTGCTCCCCAGGACGCTGGCCGCAGCGCTCAACTTGATGACCGGCTGCTGCCACTCAAAGAGCCGACTGGCCAGCACCCCCAGCCCGGCCAGCACCGCCGCGGCAACAAACCAGGCTACTAAAGTACCAGCCAGGCTGTTGCTCGTTCCCGCCTTCTTTACCCTTCTGTCCTTTGCCTCGTGCGCCATGGCCTCCCCTCCTTGCTATCTCCTCGCCTTCGCCTTGCCGGCGAACGGGGGCGATTCTACCACGTCGGGCAAAAAATGACAGGGGAAACTCTCCCCGCCCTTGACAGCCCGCCGCCCCTGCCTCTATGATCCGCCACCATGCGCACCTTCGAGACGATCATCATCGGCGCCGGGCCCGGCGGCCTGGCCTGCGCCACCCGGCTCGCCCGCCACGGGCGCCAGGTGCTGGTACTGGAGCGCCGCCCCCAGGTCGGGCCGAAGGTCTGCGCCGGCGGCATCCCCCACCACGCCCTGGAGGAGCTGGGCCTGCCGCCGGAGCTGAGGGAGGCCGAGTTCCCGCTTCAGGTGATCCGCACCCCCTGGCAGCAGGCCCGGGTGCGCTTCGAACAGCCGGTGATCACCACCATCAACCGGCAACGGCTAGGCGGCTGGCAACTCCAACAGGCCCTGGGGGCCGGGGTGGAGGTGCGGACGGACAGCCCGGTCACCGCCGTCGGCGACGGCTGGGTGGAGGGCGCGAACGGCGAGCGCCTGGGCTACCGCCACCTGGTGGGGGCGGACGGCGCCGCCTCCCTGGTGCGCCGCCGCCTGGGCCTTGCCAGCCGGCGGCTGGGGGTGGGAATCAACTACCAAGTGCCGGGGCGCTGGCCGGACATGGAGTGGCACCTAGACCCCGGCCTCTTCGGCAACGGCTACGCCTGGATCTTCCCCCACCGGGAGACTACCTCCATCGGTGCCTACGCCGACCGGGCCGAGCTTGGCGCCCTTGAACTCGCCGCCCGCCTGCACCGCTGGGCCCAGGGCCTGGGAATCGGCCTCGGCCAGACGCGGGCCCGGGCGGCGCTGATCAATTTCGACTACCAGGGCTGGGACTTCCGGCCCCTGTTCCTGACCGGCGACGCCGCCGGACTGGCCTCCGGCTTCACCGGCGAGGGCATCTATCCGGCCATCGTCTCCGGCGAGGCGGCGGCCAGCGCCATCCTCGACCCGGCCTTTCAGCCCGTGCGCCTTACGCGGCTCATCCGGCGGCAACGGCTGCACCACCGCCTGCAAAAACTCTTAGCCACCCACAAACTGATTTGCCAAATCAGCCTGGAAATGCTAGTCTTGGCCATTCGAGCCAAGATCATCGGCTTTGAGGCCCTGGAGATGTACTGAGCTAAAGAATTATCAGGGTAAAAACAGGGGCACAAACGAATCGGACAGGTGAGAGATGAAACCAGACAAGGACAAGACCTGGCTGTACAACGGACTCTTTCTGCTGGGCTCGGCGGCGATCCTGCTCTTTCTCTGGAACGCCCCGGCGGAGACCACCAAGAAGCTGCCACGAGACGACATCCACCTGAAATTCCAGGAGATGGACAAAAAGGCGGCGGAGAAGTTCTGCGAAGACTGCCACAACCCCAAGGGCCAGGTGCCGCTGCCGCCCAAGCACCCACCCAAGTATCGCTGCCTGTTCTGCCACAAGCAGCAACCCGCGCCCCCCAAATAGCCCATGCCCGGCCCGCCCGCCGTTCAGGTCTTGACCTTGAATGGGCTCGCCGCCACCGAGCGCCTGGGAATCTGGCTGGGCGAACGGGCCCAGGCCGGAGAGATCATCACCCTGAACGGCGGCCTGGGGGCGGGCAAGACCACCCTCACCCAGGCCATTGGCTTAGGCCTTGAGGTCCCCGGCCACTGCTACATCACCAGCCCCACCTTCGCCCTGCTGCACGAGTATCCGGGCCGCCTGCCCCTCTACCACCTGGACCTCTACCGCTTAACAACGGAGTCCGAGATAATCGAGCTGGGGTTTGAGGACTACCTCTACGGCGACGGTCTGTCGGTGGTGGAGTGGCCCGACCGCCTGGGCAGCCTCACCCCCCGCGACCGGCTGGAGATTGAGCTCGCCATCGTCTCGGAGACCAGCCGCGCCGCCCGGCTCGCCTGGCACGGGGCGCTGCGGGCCCGGATGCCGGAGGATCGGGAGCTTGCAGGCCTGGTCAGCCCGGCCTAGGCCTCCTTCTCCTTCCGCGCCCTGGCCAGCACCGCCGTCAGCTTGTCCCGAACGATGGGCTTGACCAGGAAATCATCCATACCCGCCCCCCGAGCCTCCAGGGCGTCCTCGGGTCGGGCGTGAGCGCTTAGGCCGACAATGATGACCGGCCCCCGCCGCCCCGCCAGCCCCTGGTAATCCGCCCGGCCCGGCCCCGCCTCCAAGGCCCGGATGCGGCGGGTGGCCTCCAGGCCATCCAAATTCGGCATCTGCAAGTCCATCAGGATCAGGTCGAATCCCTGCCCGGCCAGGGCCTCCAGGGCCTTGACGCCGTCCTCGGCCAAGGTCACCTCGCAGCCCTCCCGTTTGAGCAGCACCGTGGCCAGCTTCTGGTTCACCGGGTTGTCCTCCACCAGCAGCACCCTGAGGCCGAGCCTCACCGAGGAGGTGGCCTCCGCCGCCGTCTCGGCCTTGGCCGTCCGGGGGGCCGCCGGCGGCAGGGGTAGGGTAAAGCCAAAGACGCTGCCCTGCCCCACCTCGCTGGCCATGGTGACGTTGCCGCCCATCAGGCCCACCAGTTGGCAGGTGATCGCGAGCCCCAGACCGGTGCCGCCGTAGTTCCTGGTGATCGAGCCGTCGGCCTGGGTGAACTTCTCGAAGATGGCCGCCTGCTTGTCGGAAGGGATGCCGATCCCGGTGTCCCGCACCAGGAAACGGAGGCGATCGCCGGCCAAGGTGTCAACCTCAATCGCCACCTCGCCCGCCGGGGTAAACTTCATGGCGTTGCCGGCCAGGTTGATCAGCACCTGCTTGATCCGGTGACCGTCGCCCACCACCTCCGCCGGCAGGCCGGAGGCGAGTTGGCAGCGGAAGGCGACTCCCTTGTCCCGGGCCGTCTTCTGAAACATGGCCTCGACGTTGCAAACCAGGTCGGCCAGGGAGAATGGCTCCCGGAGGATGTCGAGCCGGCCCGCCTCGATCTTGGAAAAATCCAGGATGTCGTTGATCAGGCTCAAGAGCCCGTCGCCGGACTGCTTGATGGTGCGGGCATAGTCGGCCTGCTCCGGGGGCAGGGTCGATTCGCAGAGCAATTCCGAAAAGCCGATGATGGCGTTCATCGGGGTGCGCAGTTCGTGGCTCATGTTGGCTAAAAACTCGCTCTTCAGCCGGCTCGCATCCTGCAACTTCTGGTTGGCCTGGCGCAGTTCCACGGTGCGCTGGGCGATCTCCATCTCTAGATTTTTGGCATAATCCCGGTCTTTTTCCTGGATCACCAGGTACTGGCGGTGGTTATTCTCCACCATCTCGAAGTGCTGGGTCTTGAGCACCTCGATCTGCCTTAAGAGCTGCTCGTTTTCGATCTTAAGGTCGTCGGCCCGCGTCCGGGTCAGGGCCAGATCGACCACGGCCCCGAGCGCCGTGAGCAGCAGGGGCTCGGCGGCCCGGTCCCGCCAGGGGGCCGGCAACCGGCAGGTCAAGACCGCCCCCAGCCCGGCGACCGTCAGCCGGGCCGCCCCCTCCGCCGCCGCTCCCGCCCCCTGGCCGGGGGGTGAAAACACCCGCCCGTCCGCAGCCCGCAGCTCAAATCCGACCCCCGGCAGGATCCGGGCCAGCTCGGCGAGCAAACGCACCTCGCGGGAACCATCCTCCTCCAGTTCCGCGAAAATCTGGTCAACATCAAAGTCCAATATCGCTCACCCTCCGGTCGTATAGAGGCTCTTGGCCTTTTCCATCTCCGCCGGCAGGTCGCGGACAATGACCTTATAGCCGTCCATCATCGACTTGACGTGCCCCACCAGATGGCCGGGCAGGGGCTCCACCCGCTCCGGCAGCACCGCGAACTTCATCTTGCCGGCGATGTACTCGGCCAACTGCACCACCCCGGTCAGAGAGCCCGGCTCGGGGCTGCGGTCCAAGGCGTGGTGGAAACGGATGGCGCTGGCCACCTCGGCGGGCATCTTCCACTCCTTGGCCAGCTTAAAACCGACCTCGGCGTGATCGGTTCCCAGGCACTCCCGCTCGCATTCCACCAAGGTTTTTCCGCCTTGCAGATAGCGCTGGCAGGCCTGGCGCAGTTCGAGGCCTGCCACCTGATCCTCGGCGATCAGGCCGATGTCGTGCATGATCCCGGCCAGAAAGAAGTCCTCCCGGGCGTCGCCGAAGATCCGCTTGCCGATCATGTCCGCCAGGATGGCGACCGTAGCGCAGTGCAGCCACAGCCGCTGGCGCGAGAATCCCGCCTCTCCGCCGCCGCCAAACAGGTCGCGCAAGGCCTCCACCGCCACCAGGTTGCGGAGATTCTTCATCCCGGCGAAGACCACCGCCTTGGCAATCGAATCCACCCTGCCCGGCAGGGCGAAATAGGGGCTGTTGACCAGCTTGAGCAAACGTGAGACCAGCACCGGGTCCATCTGGATCACCTGCTCGAAATCCCGCATGGTGCTGCGCTCGTCGTTGACCATCTGGGCCACCCGGATGGCGACATGGGGCAAGGTCTTGGCGGCGTTGAACCTCTCGACGACCGTTTCGGCGGTTGGCATATTGCTCCCCTGGCTAAACGTTTAGGCCTAGCGTACCACGTGCACCAGGGGCTGGCCGTGCTGGACGGTACGGGCGTACTTCACCGCCGGTCTGCCAAAGGCCATGGCGTAGCCGATGACATGATCTGCGGGTATCCCCAGGCGGGGGCGGATCTCGGGGACCAGGTCACTGATGACCCAGGTGGCCAGGCCGCCCCAGACCGTGCCCAGACCCTGGCTCTGGGCGTACAGCTCGAAGTAGGACAGGGCAATCAGGCAGTCGGGAATCGGGGTCGCCACCTCGCCGGGGGAGGAGGTGATAAGCAGGTGGGGCGCGCCCCGGAACAGGAAGTCGATACCCTCCTCGTCCCACAGCTTCACCAGCCCAGCGAAGAAGCCAAGCCGCTCCGGCAGACCGGCCTCGATCCGACGCCGCAGGAGGGTTATCAGCTCGTCGCGCAGTCCGGAGAGCCGGGCCCGGTCGTCCACCAGGGTGAAGCGCACCTGCCGGGCGTTGCGGCCCGAGGGGGCGTGGCCCGCGACCTCGAGCAGCTTGGCGATCAGCTCCGGGGCCAGGTTTTCCTCCCGGTAGCGACGCACCGCCCGCCGACCCTTGATCAGGGTCTCCATCGCCAAGGGATCGGGGAAACGGCGGGCGAGCGGCAGGCTGTCTTCGGGCTGGCGGCCCAGGATGGAAATCGCCCCAGGGGGACAGATGGCCAGGCAGTGCTGGCAGCGATAGCAGGCCGGCTCCTGGTCGGCGGCGATAGCCGGGAAGCCGTCCTCATCGAGACGGATGATCCGGGCCGGGCAGTCGGCGGCGCAATGACCGCAGTGGGTGCAGGTCTGACGGTTGACGGCGAAATTCAGCATGGCGTTTCTCCGGTGTTTTCTGGTCTCGCGGGCTTACCCCACAAAATAGGAAGGCCCCGGCGGCAAACATCGCCGGCGAGGCCTTCCCTTAATCGGCTAGGGCGGGGCAGGCCCGCCTTTAGCCCCTGTTACTGATGCACCCCGTTGACCACGTTGGCGGTCTCGCTGTGGCAGGCGGAGCAGTCGCCCTGGACGATGGCGATCGCCTTGGAGGTTGGCAAGATGGTCTGGAGCCCGAAGTAGGTGGGCTCGTGACAGGTGACGCACATCCGCGGATGCACCTGGTAGAGGAGGTCGCCAGGGTGGCAGCCCACCACGTTGGTGCAGGTCGGGGCGCGCATGACCTTGGTGCTGTGATCCAGGGCGTTCAGGTGGTTAAGCGGGCTGGCGGCGATGTCGGTGTGGCAATGCATACAGTCGCCGGGGCCGTACTGGGCCGCCAGGCTGATATTGGCGCCGATGGTGCCGTCGGCGTTGGGGGTCATGTTGTGGCAGTCGGTGCATTTGTTAAGATGGATGTCGGCGATGGGATCGGTCTTGTTGTGGAAATGACAGGCGTTGACGCAGTTGGGCAAGGTCTTGTTGACGATGTTGGTATGGTCGGCAGCGCCGGTGGTCTGGTTGACGATCTTGTGGTACAGGAAATAGTCGGAGCCGTGGCACTGGCCGCAATCGCCCGGGTTGGGGGTGGCCTGACCCGCCGGCGAGGGCCAGACGGTGGGGGTGACCCGGAAGGGGGTGGCCGGATTGGAGGCATTTAGGGCCGGCGGGCCGCTGGGGGCGTGGCAGTAGCTGCACTGCATGTTGTGAATCCCCTCCACCACCTGGGCCTGGGTGTGACAGGTGCCACAGGAGGTAAGCACGGCGATGAAGGTGTTGTGATTCGGGAACACCGGCCGGAAGCCGTCGGCGATGTTATGGCAGGAGGTGCAGACGCTGCCCACGTTGTGGATTTGCAGGGTACCGTCGTTGCGCCAGTAGGTGGTCTTGGTGTGGCAGACCTGGCAGATGCCGGTGGGGGTGGCGGCGCTGGAGACGTAGCCGCCGTTTTGCGGATCGAAGAACTGGACGCTCTTGGCGCCGCTGTTCGGGGTGTTGATGCTCGACTTGATGAGCTGGCCGTAGATGATGCCGAAGTTGGTGCCGTTATAGGTAGTCGGCACGGTCTCGGTGCCGTTCTGCACCGTAATCGAGCCGGCCCCAGTGCCGGGCACGGTGCTGGGGATGGGGGTGCTGGCAGTGGCGGCGGTGATCTCATAGGTGCGCTCGCCGGTGGCGTAGCCCAGGGTGAGGATCAGGCCCCGGCCAACGGTGCCCTCCTTGGCCGACCAGCGGCTGGTGTCGTTCCAGGGCGAGGCAGCGTCGGCGTTGGTGTAGGTGATGGTGGTGGTGCCGTTGCCGTTGTCGGTGATCCCGGAGATGGTGCCCTCCGCCAGATAGAGTCCACCCGCCCGAGTGCCGTCGCCGAAGGTGGCGGTGGCGGGCAGCCAGCTAAGTTGCTGCTGGAGGTGGGGATTGTGGCAATCGACGCACTTGGTGCTCCAGTCGCCGAGAGCGGCGTTGTGGGCGGTGCTCATCGAGACCGAGGAGTGAGAGATCTTCTGGAACTGGGCGCCGCCCGGCCCGTGGCACGAGTTGCAGACCCCGTCAGTCACCGTGCCGTAGGCGGACGAGGTGGGGCTAGTGGGCGAGTACTGCCACCACAGGGAGTAGGCGTGGCAGGAGCCACAGGCCACGCCGTGGGTATCGTTGTGGGGGGCGTCGATGACCGAGGCCCGGGCGGTGCCCATCGACAAGACGGCGGCCAGGCCAGCGGCCAGACACAGACTTTTGGACATTTTCCACGATTTGTTCATTTTTTTTATCCTCTGTTTGAGTAAAAAAATACGGCATAAATGCCAGATTTGTCCGATATTACGCCATATCGATATATAGCACGAAAAAAAGGAAAAGCAAGCGGGAAAAAATGGGCGGTAACCGGCTGATTTCTCATAGTCAATTTGTCCGCAACTCCCGAATAACCACCGCCAGCTCCCGGCCATCCTGGCTGCCCCGGCCAGTGGCGGCGGGGATGAAGCTCTGGTCGCTCTCGATGGTTAAGAGCAGCATCTCTCGACCATCGGGGATGACGATATCCAGCGTGATCAGGCCGTCGGGGAAATCGCCTTGAGCGCACGGGCCGCTAAAGAGGACCGCATCCTCGTCCCGGAGGGTGAGATTAATGGCCCCCCCGTAGTTTTCAGCGAAGACCTGGGGCGGGATATAAGCCTGCAACTTGAGGCTGGCGCCTTGCTTCACCGGCAACAAGGCATGGGCCTTCTTGCCGATCCACTGGGTGCCGTCCGTCTCCCGTTCGTGCCAGCCGCTGAGCAGGAGTGCCTCTGATTCGGGAACGCTTCGGAGGCTGGCCAGGAGAGCGTCTCCCTGCTCTTCCGGTTGGCCCTCTTGCCGTCGTTTCCTAACCACCGCCTGGGCGGCGGGGGCGTGCTCGTAGAGGTCGCGGCGATCTTGAAAGATGAAGTTGCCATAGCTGGCGCCCGCAGACAAGGTATCGAGGCGCAGGAGGGAAATCTTGGCCTGCCACTCATGGATCAGGGCCTGGCACTCGTCCTTGGGCACCTGTTCGCAGAGGTACATGTCGAACGTTCCCCAGTCGGCGAACAACCGCCAATCCATGTCCCGGCTCACCAGGCCCCGACGCTCAGCGTAATCCCAGATGGCGGTGCCCGGATAGGGCCGCAGCAAGGTCCAGGCCGGGCTTCTCAACTTGCGGTCGGCACAATTACGATAGACGGCCCGCAGGGTGGTCAGCATGTCTTCGCGGGTCTCGACCGGGGCGCCGAAGATAATGGAGGGGTTGACCATGATGCCGGCCTGATTAAGGAGGTCGATGGCCCGCTGGTTGGTCTCGCCGGTGATCCCGGTCTTGTTGTAGTACCGCAATACCCGGTCGCTGAAGGATTCGACGCCGATGCCGGTGTTGAAGATGTTCAAGGTATTCATCAGCCCGCAGATCTCCTCGGTCACCAGATTGGCCCGCACCTGGCAGTGGAAGCGGCACACCCCCAGCAGGCCACGCTCCTTGAGCCTTTCGATCAGGGAGGTAAGCCTACCCTTGTTGGCGATCAGCAAGTCGTCGAAGAAGGTGATCCCGCGCAGACCCTTTTCGACCACGAAGTATTCGATCTCGCGCACGATCCGTTCCGCCGAGTAGTAGCGGTGCTGCCGGGCGAACTTCTCCGAGGCGCAGAAGGCGCACTTGTAGGGACAGCCGCGGGCGGAGACGATATGCCCCTGACTCTCCCGGTAAAAAGGCAGCCCCTTCCACTCGATCTCCGGCAGGCTGTCCAGGTCTTGCACCAGGGGGCGGGGCCGGGTCAGGCAGGCTTGGCCATCCTCGCGAAAGAAGAGGCCGGGGAGGTCGCGAAGTTCCTTAAAGTCTATCCCCCGGCAGGCGATAATCGACTGCAAGAGCTCGACGATGGTGATGTCGCCCTCGCCGATCACCGCCACATCGAAGTCCGGGGTCAGGGATTCGGGCAGCAGCGAGATGTGGATGCCACCCGCGATCACCGGCACGCCTAGTTCCTCCTTGAAGCGGGCCGCCCAGCGGATGGCCAGGTAATAGTACTCGGTGGTGGCGCTGATGCCGATTACGTCCGGCCGCTCGTCGATGAGGTCGTCGGGGCTCTCCCGCATAACCACCTCGACCTCGGGCAGATGCCGTTTTATCGAGGCCGCGATGCAGCCCAGCCCGATGGGCGGCAGGTTGTTAACATTGGGATTTGACAGGTCGGTGGCGAGGATGAGTCCGAATTTCATGGCCGGGATACCGTGGGAAACTGGCAATTCAATAGTATTTCTTGTCCCCGTAGCTCTGGGCCGCAAAGCCTGCCTGGGCGAAACGGGCGGTGAGCAAGGATTCGTTGAGGATGTTGCGCACCTTGGCCCGGAAGGTCTCCCAGGTGCCGGCGTCAAGACGGAAGCGGCTGTGCCAGCGGCTGGTCAGCCAGGTTAGCAGCCACCGCCGGTAGGCCTCGTTGATGGGGGCGGAGTCCTTAAAGAAGGGCGGGCCGCCGGGAAACTCCCGGGGCAGGAAGTCGTCGATCTCCTCCCCCAGCGTCACCAGGTTGCCGATCCGATCCACCGCCGCCTTGGGGGCCAGGAAGCAGTTGCTGCACACCCAACGCGACAGGTCGTGCCCGCAGGCGGAAAGCCGCTCGCCCGCCGCGTCGATCCGGCCGATCACCAGCCCCTGGTCGAGCGCGGTCTCAAACAGCTCCAATCGTGCGTAATCATTGAGAAACGACTCGCCGGGGGCGAGAAACATGTCGTTTACAAACAGCACCACCTCGCAGGGTAGCTTGAACCGGGCAATGGCCTCCACCCCCCGCTGCCAGCCGGAGAACTCCCGGTAGCGGTTGTCGCCGCCGATCTTGATCACCCGGCCCCGGCGGCTCTCCACGCCCCCCGGCCGCCGGTTGTCGATACGGATGAAGCTCATCCGGCAGCCCGAGACCCGCGAGAGGTAACGGCGCAGGGTGGCGAAGGCGTGCTCCGCGCCCCCGGCCAAGCCCCGGTCGTACTCGACGAAGAGCACCACCACCGCCAGCCGCCGGCCAGGGAGGATTTTTCTTAACCACTCACGCATGATGGCAGGTTAAAGACTTGGGCAGGGCACCCGCGTTCTCAGCCGCTTGCGTCCCGCGATCAAGAGCCCGGCAACGATCGCCACCCCGCCCAGCACCAGGTTGATGATCATAAAGGCCCGGCGGCTGCCCCCTCCGGCCAAAAGCGCCCACAGGAAACCGGCCAGGATGCTGCCCAGGGCCTGGCCGCTGACCCTGGCGATGGAGAGCAGGCAGGAGGCGACCGCCGCCGTGCCCTCCGGGGCCTGGGAGAGGACGGCGACGTTGTTGGCGGCCAGGAACAGGGCCCGACCCAGGCCGATGCCCACCAGACCCACCACCACCAGACCGGTCAGACCCTGGCCCCAGGAGGCGGCGGCCAGCACCAGGCAGCCCAGCCAACTTACCCGGTCGTAGCCCCGGCGATCGGAGAGCCGCCCGCAGATCGGCCCAGCGACCATGAGCATGGCCGAGGGGATGAGCATCCGCACCCCGACCGCACCCGGCGTCATCCCTCCCGCCTCCAGGAAGAAGGGCCAGATCAGGTTGACCCCGAAGGATTGGGTGAAGAAGCAGGTGGTGGAGAAGAGGGCGAGCAGGAAGCGGGGCGTCCGGCCCGCCCTCTTCAGCCCCTGCCAGAGCCCGACGCCGGGCAGCTCGCTCAGACGCCCCGAGAGCAAGAGGGCCAGGGCGCCGAAGGGCAGATTGATGTAGAAGATCGCCTGCCAGCCGAACCACTGCACCAGAAAGCCGCCCAGGGGCGGCCCCATCAGCGCCCCCGCCGCCACCGAGCCGGACACCACCCCCAGGGCCCAGCCCCGGTGCTCGCGGAAGGTGGCAGCGGTCATCCCCGGCACCAGCCCCACGATCCCGGCCCCGGCGATGCCCTGGAGGAAACGCAGGGCCAACAGGGTATGCAGGTTGGGCGAGTAGGCGAGAAACTGGGAGAGGACGGCGAAGCCGGCCAGGGACAGCCGGTAGATGCGCACCGTGCCGATTCGTCCGGCCAGCCCGGCGATGGGCAGCAGGGCCAAGGCCGAGCCGATTAGGTAGAGCGAGGAGGCCCCCTGAATGGCGGCGGCGGTAACCCCGAAGTGGGCCGCCAGGGAGGGCAGGGCCAGGTTCAGGGCACTGGAGTCCACCGTGGACAGCACCACCCCGATCAGCATGGAGAGCAGCCTGAGGTCGAAACGCGGTTGGTCGGTGGGAGGCAGGCTCACCATTCCAGGGTCAGGCTGTCATCCAGGGGGCTCGACTTGGCCACCCGCACCCGCACCGTATCGCCGGGCTCGGGCCTGATCGCCTGGCTGACGGGCAGTTCCGCCTCGAACAGGAGGTCGCGCAGCACCACCTGCACCTTGTTGTTCCTGGTGTCCAGCACCACCGCCGGCAGGTATTCGCCGATCATCCCCGCCAGATAGGTGAATAGCCAATAGCGATGGCGGAGCTGACGCACCAGGTTGACCCTGGCCTGGGCGGCGGTGATCAGGCTGGCGAACTCGTGCAGCTCCCGTTCGTCGAAACGGGCGCCGCGGCCAGCCAGGATGGCGCCGATCTGGTGCTGGATCACCAGGTCTAGCAACCTACGGATGGGGGAGGTGACGGTGGTGTACTGCTCCGCCCCCACCCCGTCATGGCGCTTGGGGCTGGTCAGGAGCTGGCCCCGGGCCAGGAAGCGGCGCTGCTTGAAATTGATATACAAATCGTGCTCAGGCTGCGACGAGAGGCGCTTGCGGGCCGGGGCCTGGGTGCGGTAGAGGCCCGGCTCCTGCCGGTCGGCCAAAAAACTCGCGGCCAGGGTATTGGCCAGCACCATGAACTCCGAGACCAGCAGCCGCATGGGGGTGTCCACCTCCAGCAGGGAGACGCCGCTGACCCGGCCCTCCTGGAATTGAAACACCAGATCGGGGATGGGGAGGCTCAAGGCCCCGGCCTGAACCCGGCGCCGAAAGAGCTGCTGGCTTAAGGACGTCAGGGCCGAAAGCTGCCGGTCGCCCGCCGCCAGGGCCTCGGCCTCCGGGTAGGACAACTGGCGCTTGACCCGGATGAGGCTGCGGACGATGCGGCTCCTCAACACCTCGCCCTCCGGGGAGAGGGTGACCAGGAAGCTGATCGCCAGCCGGTCTTGATCCTTAAGCAGGCTGAGCGCCCCCTCGGACAGCTCACTGGGCAGCATGGGCACCGTGGCGTCCGGGAAATAAATCGAGGTGGCCCGGCGCTCCGCCTCCTTGAACAACGGACTGCCGGGGGCGAGGTAATGGGCCGTGTCGCTGATGTGGATACCGACCTCGAAGTTCGAGCCGTCCTCGGCGAGGTGCAGGGCGTCGTCGAAGTCCCGGGTCGAGGCCCCGTCGATGGTCAGCACCGGCAGGTCGCGGAGATCGAGCCGGCCTGCGGCGGACGGCGCCCCGGCGGCCGCGATGATCTCCCGCGCCTGGGCCAGGCAGTCGTCGTCAAAGGCGACCGGCACCCGATAACGCCGCAGGGGGATATTCTCGTCCGCCCGCCAGCGCCCGGCCTTGACCAGGAGATGAAAGGCGTCATGGGGCCGGGTGAACCCCGCCGCCTTGAGCAGCTCCCGGGCCAGTTCCCAGTGCTCGGCCTCGTTGCCGTAAAGGTAGTGCTCGGCGATAATCTTCAGGCAGTCAAGCTCGGGCCAGACCGCCGGGGTCTCGTCCCGCCAGAGGGCGGCCAGGGCCTCGGCCCCCAGGCGCAGGGCCTCCTCCCGCTGACGGGCCTCCTCCCGCTTGGCCAGAAGCTGGGCCACCACCTCCGGGGCATGGGCCTGGATCAGGTTGTCGCGGAACTTGAAGTAGAGGGGGTCGGCGAACACCGCCCGCAGCAGGGCCGCCACCTGATCGTCGCTGGCCGGGCCGCCAAAGCAGAGCTCGGCCAGGAATTGGGGGCTAAAACCAACGCCAGGCTCCGGGGCCACCAATTGCCAGATCTCCGCCAGCGACACCGGCAGGGGCAGCCGGCGGCGGAAGGCGTCGGTGTCTTGCAGGGTCTTGAGCAGCAGGTCGTGATTCGCCCCCGCGTCTAGGCCCTGGCCGCCCTGATGCACCACCCGGTTGGGGTTTAAGCGCACCTCCCGGCCGTTTTGATTCAGGAGCCGCAGACGCCCGCCCGCCTCCTCCATGACTGCGGCGCAGATGAACTTGCCGTGTTCGACGTATTCGACGATTCTACCCTGCATATGTGCGTCGTTAGAGTTCCGGGTAAAGATGATGGCGTCGCCAAAAGACCGATCTAATGCGCCGCAGGTCCAACACCCACGGGGAGGGGACAGCATTGCGGGGCGATTTTGCTCGTTCGGCATGCCGTTTATGTAGGCCGTACTCGCCCAACCCACCCCGCGCCTGGCATCTCGCCCCCCTTTGCTCAAGGAGGAGAGGCTTCCCCTTTTGGCGCGGAACTGGTATCCTGACCTCTGGCCGCCGTCACGCCAAGGGGGCGGGACGAGTCTGACTTATACCCGATGTGGCCGGTTAATTCAAAGAGAAGAGCTGACGGGCACAAACAAATAAATTGCCGGGCCATTGCCGTCCGGCGGGACAAAATCATCATGAATCAAGAGCCACAAGAATCCCTGCGATCGGGGCTGGTGGCGGTGGCCGGGCCGCCCAACGCCGGCAAATCCACCCTGTTGAACACCTTGCTGGGCCAGAAGATCTCCATCGTCAGCCCCAAGCCGCAGACCACCCGCAACCGGGTGCTGGGGGTGCTCAACGGGCCGGGCTATCAGCTCGTGCTCCTGGACACCCCCGGCCTGCACGGCGGCACCATCGCCTTGAACGCCGAGATGCGGCGGGTCGCCCTGGAGACCCTGGCCGAGGCAGACCTGGTGCTCTTCCTGCTCGACGCCACTGCCCCCCCGCCCAAGCCCGGCGGCGAGCTGGCCGAGTATCTCGCCGGGATCAAGACCCCGGTGCTGCTGGGCTTAAACAAGATCGACCTCCTGCGCCGGGATAAGCTCCTGCCCCTGATCGCCGCCTGCCAGAACCTGCGCGAGTTCACCGCCGTCGTCCCCCTCTCGGCCCGTTCGGGAGACGGCCTCCCGGCCCTGCTTGACGAGATCACCAGCCTGCTGCCCGAGGGCCCGCGCTATTTCCCGGACGACATCCCCACCGACGCCACAGTGCGCTCGCTCGCCGCCGAGATCATCCGGGAAAAGGTCTTTCTGCTCACCGGTCAGGAGGTGCCCTACTCCACCGCCGTGGTTATCGACCGTTTTGCGGAAGCCGAGCGGCTGACGACCATCGACGCCACCATCGTGGTGGAGAAGGCCTCCCAGAAGGCGATTGTGATCGGCAAAAAGGGGGCCAAGCTCAAGGAGATCGGCACCGCGGCCCGGCTGGACATCGAGACCATGCTGGATGCCCGGGTACTGCTAAAAATCTGGGTCAAGGTGGTGAAGAACTGGAGCCGAGACCCCCGGCTGGTCAGGGAGCTGGGGCTGTGAGCATGAGGCCTTTTCGTCTGGATAATTGCCACAAAACGAGCTATAGCTATGACCCCGGCGCAGGCCTTTAGCCGCCCGGCCCGAGGCAAGATCTTTTCAGGAGACAACCGAGGGATAAGTTTACCCTGTGATGAGTTGCAATGATGAGGCAGATGGATTTTTCTAGGCCCAAAAACACACTGTGTGTGGCATGTATATTTTTTGTTGTTGCCTTTATCAATTCATGTTCTCCTGAAAAACAGCGGATTTTTAAAGAAACACGCACAGCTTTCTATACGATAGTCAGCATTACTGTTGTCTCTGACCGTGAGGATCAGGCGAAAAAGGCTATAGATGCATCTTTCGATGAACTTGATCGACTGGCAACTATTCTTAATTTTTATTCAGACAACAGCGAAATATCAATGATCAACAGGATGGCCGGCGAAAAGCCCGTCAAGGTGTCAAGTGACACTATAAATATATTAACAAAAGCAGTTAACATATCAGAGATGACCGATGGAGCATTTGATGTCACTGTCGGCCCCTTGGTTAAGCTTTGGGATATAAAGCACATAGTCATCCCTAGCAAGGAACAGATCGAAGAAAAACAACGTCTAGTTGGTTATAAAAATATCATCATAGACGAGAAGAACTCGACAGTTTTTATCAAGCTGAAAGGAGCGCAAATAGATCTGGGCGGCATTATCAAAGGGTACGCCGTGGATAAAATTGTGCAGGTGCTCCGTCAACATAGCATCAAGTCCGGGGTGATATCCGTGGGCGGGGAAATTAGAGCATTGGGCAAAAAACCGGATGGCACGTTGTGGACAATCGGGATACAGAATCCCAGGCAGAAAGGCAAGGATGACAAGGTCATCGCAACCGTCGAATTATCCGACAAGGCCTTCTCAACCTCAGGCGATTATATGCAATACTTCATAAAGGATGGCGTCCGCTATCATCATCTTCTGGACCCCAAGACGGGCTACCCTGCAAAGCAGTGCGGAAGCGCCACAATAATAGCCAATGACAATACCACCACGGATGGCTTCTCCAAGTTGTTCATACTTGGCCCGGGAAAAGGATTGGCAGTGGCAAAAGAAGAGGGATTCGACGTCCTCTTTATAGACTGTAAAGGACACATCGTTATGTCGGATGGACTCAAGGACAAGTTAAAACTTGCTGCCTTGCCCACCGCCCGGTGAACGACGGTAGATCGTAGATCGGATTTTTGCGACGCCATCATAGCGACAACCCCGGTACGGGCCTTTAGCCGCCCGGCCCGAGGCAAGATTTCTTTTAGGAGACCACCATGACCGAAGTCCGAGTCCGCTTCCCCCCCAGCCCCACCGGCTACCTGCATATCGGCGGGGCCCGCACCGCCCTCTACAACTGGCTGTTCGCCAAGAAGCACAACGGCAAGCTCGTCCTGCGCATCGAGGACACCGACGCCGAGCGCTCCACCCAGGCCTCGATCGACGGGATCATCGAGGGCCTGGAGTGGCTGGGAATCACCTGGGACGAGGGCCCCTATTTCCAGACCGAATTCGCCGCCGAGCATGTGGCCCGCGCCCATCAGCTCATCAGGAGCGGCCACGCCTACAAGTGTTTCTGCACCAAGGAGGAACTGGATCAGAAGCGCGACCTGGCCCAGGAGGCCAAGCGGGAGTACGGCTACGACGGGGCCTGCCGCCGCTTAGGCGCTGCCGAGGTCGCGGAGCGGGAGGCGCGGGGCCTGCCCTATGTGGTGCGCTTCAAGGTCGAGCGCGAGGCGGGCGGCGAGGTGAGCTTCGAGGACCGGGTGCTGGGGGTGGTGGCCCGGTCGCTACACGACATCGAGGACTTCGTCATCGTCCGCTCCAACGGCCAACCCCTCTACCTGCTCTCCAACGTGGTGGACGACATCCGCGACCGGATCAGCCACGTCATCCGGGGCCAGGATCATCTCGGCAACACCGCCAAGCAGATCCTGCTCTACCGGGCGCTGGGGGCGCCGGTGCCGGTCTTCGCCCACATGCCGCTCACCCTGGACTTGAACAAGGCCAAGATCTCCAAGCGCAGCCACGGCGAGATCGTGGCGGTGCAGTTTTACCAGCAGCGGGGCTTCATCCCCTGGGCCCTGGCCAACTTCCTGGTGCTCCTGGGCTGGTCGCCCGGCGACGACCGGGAGATCTTCTCCCGCGAGGAGCTGATCGAGGCCTTCACCCTGGAGCGGATCAACCGCTCAAACTCCATCTTCAACTACAAGAAGGACGACCCCAAGTTCTTCACCGACCCCAAGGCGATCAGCATCAACGAGCACTACCTGCGCACCCTGCCCATCGAGGAGGTGGCGGGCCTGGTGGAGGCGGACTTCAAGGCCAAGGGCCTGTGGCGCGAGGGCTACGCCGGGGCCGAACGGGCCTGGTTTCTCGCCACCCTCGACCTGGTGCGGAGCCGCTTTCATACCATCGCCGACTTCGCCACCCTGGGCCGGGCCTATTTCGCCGACGACTTCGAATTCGAGGAGGCGGCGGTCAGGAAGAACCTGCTCAAATTCCCGGAGCTGAAGGAGTGGCTGCCGCAACTGGCCGACCGCCTGGCGGCCCTGTCCGACTTCACCCCCGAGGCCACCGAGGCGGTGATGCGGGAGCTGGCCGAGGAGTTAAAGGTCAAGCCGGGGGTGGTGATCAACGGTGTCCGGACGGTGGTCACCGGCCGCCTGGCCGGGCCCAGCATGTTCGAGGTACTCACCGCCATCGGCCAGCAGCGGGTGGTGGCCCGGCTGCGGAGGGCAGGTGAGTTGTTCGATTAATTGTTCTGCTCGCAGTCGAGAAAGGATGACGTTATCAATGATAAGAGTAAATTGGAAACAAGGAAGGGTTGCCTCTGACGGACACATTCGAGTACATTTGATTATCCCAACTGAACCACAACCCAACAAATGTCAGTTAGAAAAAATTAGTTGCTACGAAGATTACCAAGATATCTCATCTGCTGAAGCAGCAATGAAGCAGAGAGGATATGCAACTTACAAGCATTGCGCGTATTGTTGGGACGGCCAAGTGGTCAACCAAATACAGTGAACTCCAGCCATGATAACAATACCATGCAGGTGGATGCGTGGGTGACAAAAGCCGGGCCTTTTAGGCACGGAGCATTACTTGCAGCGAAAATACGTTCTACGTGAAGGGGGATTCATTATATGGATTACAACCTATGACCAATACCAAAATCGATCTAACTGGAAGTTGTAACATTAAAAGTTCAGCAAAGGGCTCACTATCGGTTACCGACTTCATCCGCGCCCGGATCGCCGAAGACCTGGCCGCCGGTAAGAACGACGGCCGCCTGGTCACCCGGTTCCCGCCTGAGCCCAACGGCTACCTGCACATCGGCCACGCCAAGTCGATCTGCCTGAACTTCGGGGTGGCCCGGGAAAACCCCGGCGGGGTCTGCCACCTGCGCTTCGACGACACCAACCCCACCAAGGAGGAGGTGGAATACGCCGAGTCGATCATGCGCGACGTGCGCTGGCTGGGCTTCGACTGGGGCGACAAGCTGTTCTACGCCTCGGACTACTTCGAGCAGTTCCACGCCTACGCCATCGAGCTGATCAAGATGGGCAAGGCCTACGTGTGCAGCCTCACCGCCGAGGAAATCCGGGCCTATCGCGGCACCCTCACCGAGCCGGGCCAAGACAGCCCCTACCGCCATCGCCCGGTGGCGGAGAACCTAGACCTCTTCGCCCGGATGCGGGCCGGGGAGTTCGCGGACGGCACCCATATCCTGCGGGCCAAGATCGACATGGCCTCCCCCAACCTGAATATGCGCGACCCGGCCATCTACCGGATCCGCAAGACCAGCCACCACCGCACCGGCGACAAGTGGTGCCTCTACCCGATGTACGACTTCGCCCACTGCCTGTCGGACGCCATCGAGCGCATCACCCACTCCCTCTGCACCCTGGAGTTCGAGGATCACCGGCCCCTCTACGACTGGTTCCTGGACACCCTGGCCACGCCTTATCATCCCCAGCAGATCGAGTTCGCCCGCCTCAACCTGACCTACACGGTGATGAGCAAGCGCAAGCTCCTGCAACTGGTGAACGAACGGCTGGTGGACGGCTGGGACGACCCCCGGATGCTGACCATCTCCGGGCTGAGACGGCGGGGCTACACCCCGGCCTCGATCCGCAACTTCTGCGAGTTGATCGGGTTGAGCAAAAAAGACAGCCGGATCGATATGGGGGTGCTGGAGAACTGCGTCCGGGCGGACTTGGATGAGAACGCCCCCCGGCGGATGGCGGTGCTTAAGCCGCTCAAGGTGATTATCGACAACTACCCGGACGACCTGGTGGAGGAGCTGACCGCGGACAACCACCCCAAACGCCCGGAATTAGGGACGCGCAAGGTGCCGTTCTGCAAGGAGATCTACATCGAACGCGACGACTTCCTGGAAGAGCCGCCCCCCAAGTTCTTCCGCCTGGCGCCAGGCCGGGAGGTCCGGCTGCGTTTCGCCTACCTCATCACCTGTAAGGCGGTGGAACGCGACCCGAAAAGCGGCGAGATCATCGCCCTGCGCTGCGCCTACGACCCGAAAAGCCGGGGCGGGACGGCCCCGGACGGGCGCAAGGTCAAGGGCACCCTGCACTGGGTCTCGGCCCGGCACGGGGTGCAGACCGAGGTCCGGCTCTACGACCGGCTGTTCCTCTCCGAGGACCCGGAGGCGGATAAGTCGTTGGATTTTAAAAAAAATCTCAACCCCCACTCCCTGACCGTGCTTAAGGATTGCCGGCTTGAACCCTTGCTGGGCCAGGATGCCGAGGGCCAGAATTACCAGTTCGAGCGTCAGGGATACTTCTACGCCGACCCGGCAAGTTCAAACAACGGCAAGCCAGTCTTCAACCGCACGGTGGGCCTGCGCGACACCTGGACCAAGGAGCTGGGCCGGGATTGACCGCCGCCGCAAGGGAGAGAGGCACCCCGCCTCATCACCCCAGCACGGCCCTCATCACCACGTCGTGGAACCGGGGCCGGAACTCCTTGATCTTCACGTTGTCCCGCCGGGGATGCACCCGGTTGCTGAGCAGCACCACCGCCAGTTCCCGCTCGGGATCGACCCAGAAGGAGGTGCCGGTAAAACCCAGATGCCCGAAACTGGCCGCCGAGAAGTATTCCCCGCTGCTGGAACCGGTGGCGGAGCGGGTATCAAAGCCCAGCCCCCAGGTGCCGTCCGCCTCCCGCCGGGCCACTGCCCGCCGGAGGTCGGCGGCGGCCAGATAGGGATGGCTCCGCCCGCGACTAACCGCCTCCAGAATAAAGACCACCAGTTCCAGCACCCCGCCGATATCGCCGAACAGACCGGCGTGCCCGGCCACCCCCCCCAGGAGGGCGGCGTTCTCGTCGTGCACCTGGCCGGTCAGCGACTCCCCGCTTAAGCCGCGCTCCTCGGTAGGGGCGTAGTCCGCCTCCCGATGTCTCCCCCTACGGTTGAAAAAGATCCGATCCTGCAAGTCGAGTGGCAAAGAAAGGTATTTTTGCGCATAAAGGTCCAGCGGCAATCCCGAAACCTGTTCGCAGATCATCCCCAGCAGGATGAAGCCGATGTCGCTGTATCTCTGCCGACGATCTTCAGGCTTATCAACAGACAGTCTGGAGATGCTAGCCAGCAATTCGTCTCTTAAATGCTGATCGTGTATGGTTGACAGCTCGTGGAAGAATTCGTGATAAGGGGCGAGACCGGAATGGTGATTTAACAAATCAAGGATAGTGACCCCGTTTAGGTTATCCAACCGATGATCTTTAAGGATCTCATTTGCTTGCGTGGTCAGACTAAGAGAGCCAGCCTTAATTAGACTAAAGATACACAGGGTAGTGGCCAGCGGCTTGGTGAGCGAGGCAAGGTCGTAGCAGGTGCGGAAATCAACGGCCCGGCTGGGGCCGAACCGCTGGCGGCCAAAGCAAAAGAGGCAGTCTTGCCGGATGGCGCCCTGACGTCGGCTCACCCCCACCGCCGCCCCCGGAAAGGTCTGATCGGCGATGGCACGGGCAAGAAGGGGCGCGAGGGCGGCGAACAGCCGGTGATACATGGGTCAGGGCAGGTAGCCCTGCTCCGCCAGGTAGAGCAGGATCTCCTGGGCGCCCTCCGCCGGGGTGGTGTCGCTGGTGTCGATGGTCAGCTCGGGGTGGGAGGGTGGCACGTAGGGGTCGGTGATCCCGGTCACCCCCTTGATCTTGCCGGCCCGGGCCTTGGCGTAAAGGCCCTTACGATCGCGCTGCTCGCAGACCGTAAGCGGGGTCGAGACGTAAACCTCGATATAGCCGCCGTAGCGGCCAATCAGCTCCCGGTTGGCCCGGCGCGATTCCTCGTAGGGGGCGATGGGGGCACAGATGGCGATGCCACCGTTCTTGGTGATCTCGCTGGCCACAAAGCCGATGCGGGTGACGTTTAGGTCGCGATGTTCCCGGGAGAAG
>JAJXUT010000080.1 GCA_021782655.1 Deltaproteobacteria bacterium | reverse complement strand
GTGTGAAATTAAAAACATGTCCTTTTACCACGGCCGCCGGCCTATTTCAAGGGTCAAGGCCGCCCGACGCCAAAAAACCGGGTGCGGCGCCAAGCGGCTGGCGAAAACCGGCGGCTTGGGTTACGGTGCCGGGCACAAGGGGCCGTAAGGGTCAGGGCAACATTGTCCAAATTGTTTTATGTGCGGCTCCCAAGTGACACAAGTAGTATTTTTTTTGAAGACTTTTATTGACGAATCAGGTAGCTATGGATAACAGAGCGGTATTCTTGGATCGGGACGGCACCATCAACGAACAGATGGGCTACATCAACCACCTAAGCCGCTTTAAGCTCCTGCCGGGGGTAGGGACGGCGATCAGGGCGCTCAACGAACGCCAGGTACCGGTATTCGTGGTGACCAACCAGTCGGGGCTGGCCCGGGGGTATTTCCCCGAGTCGCTGCTTGACGAGGTGCACCGGGAGCTGCGCCGGCGCCTGGCCGAGGACGGCGCCCGGCTGGACGGCATCTACGTCTGCCCCCACCACCCGGAGGCCAAGGAGGCGCGCTTCCGGCTCGACTGCCCCTGCCGCAAGCCGAAACCGGGGCTCTTCCTGCGGGCGGCAAGTGAGCACGGCCTCGATCTCGCCCGCTCCTACGTGGTGGGCGACCGCTGGTCGGATCTCAAGGCCGCCGCCGCCTGCGGAGCCCGCGGCGTCCTAGTGCTGACCGGCTATGGCCGGGGCGACTGGGCGTATCTCGGGCCGGGCCAGACGGTCAGGCCGCACCAGGTATCGCCAGACCTGCCAGCGGCGGTGGCCTGGATAATCAACGACCTGTTTCCGGGGGGGTAATGCTTCTCAGTAAAAGCCAGGCCGCAACAACCCATCCTTACGCCCGGCGCGCCTGCCTCTGGCTGACCATCTTCCTTTGTCTTTCCCCCGCCGTCCAGGCCGCCCCGGCCAATCCGCCCGTCAAACCCCAGGCCGAAGCGCCCAAATTCCACGCCCAGGTGATGACCGTCCTCACCAGCGACGACCGGGGCGATCCCCTGAAGATGCCCTCGGCCCTGTTCTTCGACCCCACCTCCGACGAACTCTACCTGCTGGACAACAACGGCCCCAGCCGCTTCATCAACTACGGCTCCGACTATTTCCCCCAGGATTCCCTGGGCGCGGGCCGGGGGATCGAGACCCCCACCGGCGGCTGCGTGGACGCGGAGGGCAACCTCTACCTCCTGCAAAGCGCCACCTCGAGCAAGCCGGCCCGGGTTACGGTCTTGAACCAGGCCTTCCTGCCGGTCAGGGAGATCATCCTGGCCTCGGTGGTGCCCGAACTTAAGGACTTCTCTCCCCAGCGGGTGGCGGCAACCCCGGACGGCAAGCTGTACATCGCCGGCCTGGAGACCAGCCGGGTGCTGGTATTGGGCCGCGACGGTCACTTCATCGAGTGGTTCGAGGTGGGGATCGATAAGCATTGGGAGTACCACCCCGGCCAACCAACCCCGGCCCCCGACCAGGCCGATGCCCGGACCCAACCTTGCGCCTTAACGAGCGAAAAATTTACCGGGGCGATCATCCGCAACCTGGCGGTCGATGCGCGGGGCGACCTGTTCTTCTTGAGCGAGGACACCTCGAAGGTATATGTCTTTGATGACCATGAACATTTCCTGTTTTCCTTCGGCACCAAGGGCGGCTCGGACGGCAAGCTGAGCCGGCCACGGGCCCTGGCCATCGACGAAAAGAAAAAATGTATTTATGTAGTTGATTATATGCGCCATACCGTGCTAATGTTCAACCTCTCCGGCGAGTTCCTTTTCGAGTTTGGGGGCCGGGGCTGGGGGCCGGGCTGGTTCAACTATCCGGTGGACGTGGTGGTGGGACACCAGGGCCAGGTGATCGTGGCCGATCTCTTCAACCAGCGGGCCCAGGTCTTCGAGGTCAAGGCCCCCCCGTTGCCGGACCGGGATCCCAAGCTGTGGCAGGCTAAATCAGGGGGTGGCGAATGAGGTCTCTGCTCGTTATCGAAGGCGATGAACAGTGGCGCAACTTTCTGGCCGAGGCCCTGTCCGGGGCCTACCAGATCAGCTACTGCACCGCCGGCCGCGACCTGGCCAACAAAATCGCCCTGGTGCATTTTGACATCGTGCTCCTCGACCTGGGAGACGGCGATCCCAACCTGCTTTCGGCCCTCGACTCCCTGCGCCGCCGCCTCCCCTTCACCCCGGTAATCCTCACCAGCCGCACCGAAAAGGCGGAGCTGGTGGTCTCGGCCATCAAACGGGGCGGGGCCGACTTCCTGGTCAAGCCCTACACCGCCCTCGCCATCCAGACTTGCCTCGACAAGGCAATTGAGAACGTCAGCTTAAAAAACGAGATCAACTACCTGCGCCACGAGCAGGACGTGATCTACGACCTGGGCAAAATCGTGGCCCTAAGCAAGTCCATGCGCCGGGTCATGGACACCATCCGCAAGTTCGCCGCCACCGACTCCACGGTACTGATGACCGGCGAGACCGGCACCGGCAAGAGCCTGCTGGCCGGGGCGGTGCATTACAACAGCCGCCGCCGGGCCAAGCCGCTCGTCACCATCAACTGCGCCAACATCCAGGAGACCCTGCTCGAGTCCGAGCTCTTCGGCCACGAGAAGGGCTCGTTCACCGGGGCGGACAAGCTGCGCATCGGCCGCTTCGAGCAGGCCAACGGCGGCAGTATTTTCCTGGACGAGATCGGCGAGATGGGCATGGGGCTCCAGGCCAAGCTGCTCCGGGTGATCGAGCAGAAGGCCTTCGAGCGGGTGGGCGGCAACCGCACCATCCACGTCGATGTGCGGATCATCGCCGCCACCCACAAGGACCTGGAGGCCCTGGCGGCGACCGGTGCCTTCCGGGAGGATCTGTTCTACCGCATCAATGTCCTGCCCATCCGGGTGCCGCCCCTGCGCGACCGGCACGAGTGTTTGGCCCCGCTGGCGCATTTCTTGCTGGAGAAGATTGGGCGTTCCATGCGCACCCGGAAAGAGGACTTCGCCCCCGAGGTGCTGGAGGCCATCAGCCGTTACTCCTGGCCGGGCAATATCCGCCAGCTCGCCAACACCATCGAACGGGCACTGCTGCTGGAGGAGGGGCCGCTGATCACCGCTGAAAACTTCCTGCTCCCCGCCGAACGCCGCCCAGCCCTGGCCGAGGCCCCGCCCGCCCCGGACGCGGATCCGTCCTCGGAGCATGTCAACGGGCTCAGTCTGCTAAACAACGAACGGGAGACCATCCTAGTCGCCCTGGAGAAGACCCTGTGGATCCAGAAAGACGCCGCCCGGCTCCTGGGGGTCAGCCCCCGGGTCTTGAACCACAAGATCAGAAAATTCGGCATCGTGCACGCCCGCTGGCGGCGCAACGTATGACCATGAGGGGTTATGGTTGCCAATCGCCTTGGGGTCGCGCCTTAAAAGCAACCGCTTGCGCACCTGCCGGGATTCCCGCTGACAACGTGCCGTAATAACGGATAAAAATCATGAAAATCCTTACCAGCACAGCACTGACACCATGGAGGCAAGAGACATGAACAAATTTTGGCGGATAACGGCGGTGGCGCGGCTCGGGGTCATGGCGTTGGTGCTCTGGGGGGCAAATTCCGAGGTTTGGGCCGCCCCGATGGGGGTGTGCTCCAACTGCCACGTGATGCACGCCAGTCAACTCGGGGTGCCATCCACCCCTCAAGATTTCCTGTTGAAGACCGGTTGCCTAGGCTGCCACACCGGCACCAACGCCGTCGGCCTGGGGTCGGTGACCGGCACCATCCCCTACGTGCTGGACACCGTTCTCCCCGTCTATGGGGGCGCGGGCAACACCTCCCTGGCCGGCGGCAACTTCTGGTTTTCTAATTCCAGCGCCCAGTCTGGCGCTCAGAGCGAGCGCTACGGCCACAACCCCATCGAACTGGGCGCTGCGGATAGCAAGCTCACCGCCCCCCCTGGTTGGAAGGCCACCGGCTTTGCCGCCAACGACCAGGTGGGCACCATCGACGCCACCCATCCCCTGTCCTGCGCCGGCACCTACGGCTGCCACGGCAACCATGACGCCACCGGGATACAGAAGGCCCACCACACCAACACCACCGGGGTGGCCAACGCCACCGCCGGGGTACTGGGCACCTCCTACCGTTTCCTGAAAAACATCCAGGGCTACGAGGCGGACGACTACGAGCTCCAACCCACCACCGCCGCCAGCCACCACAACGTCTATTTCGGGGCCCAGCGGAACGTCAACAACGACCTGTCCAACAACCACACCATCAGCTACCTGTGCGCCGAATGCCACGGCATCTTCCACACCGGCCAGGCCGCAAGCGAGGGCTTGAAGCCCAACCCCACCGACGCCCTGGGCAGCCCCTGGACCCGGCACCCGGTGGATTTCGAGATGTCGAATGCCGCCAGCGTTGAGGAGAGCGGCTACGTCTATACCCCAAACGTGCCGGTGGGCACCTATGTCGCCCCCACTGCCAGCGCCAACCTGGTTGATCCCGCCGTGGGCCGGATCGTCATGTGCGTCTCCTGCCACCGGGCCCACGCCAGCCCCTATCCCGAGGCCCTGCGCTGGGACATGACCACCATGATCGCCGGCGGCAGCCCTGGCAACACCAACGGCTGTTTCGCCTGCCACACCACCAAGAATTGACCGGCACCGTTGCCAGCTATTTCTTAAGGGACCGTGAGCGGATGGCAAACACCTCGGACAGGGCCTTGCCGGGCCCGTATCCTCTGCTGCCTGGGATTGATGGCCATGGCCACTGACCTGCGGGCCGAGCCCCTATCCCTGACCGGGGACTGGGAGTACCAGGGGGGCAGCGGTCAGGCGGGCCGTCTGATTCAGGACTACAGCGCCGACTTCAGCCAGCACGCGAATCTCACCGAACTAATGGGCCTCGACGCCGACCTGCGCTACGACCGGCGCATAGAACCCGGCCTGACCCGCCAGGACGCCATCCCCTCGCTTTCCTGGTCGCTAAACAACTACCTCTTCTGGCTAAATCTCGCCGCCACCGACGACGAGCAGTCCTACGACGCCCCGGGCCGGGGCAACAGCAGCAACCGCACCCTGGTCGCCAACTGGAACTCCACCTGGCAGAAACGGCCCTTTTTGCCGGCCCTTACCGCCAATTTCAGCAAAAACTGGCAGAACGACGCCCAGGAACCGCACCTGCAAGACCAGGAGGGCACCGGCGCCGGCGGCAGCGTGGACTGGAACCTGGCCCTGGCCCGGGTGTTCTACAGCTATCGCCAAAACGACACCCAGGACGCGGTCACCGGCGACGAGTACAAGTCGAAAAACCACCAGGCCCGGATCTCCACCGACGCCGCCTTCTGGCAGGGCCGGGGCACGGCCTCCGTCTCCCAGCAGTACGCCTACACCACCAACGAAAGCGTAAGCCAGGTACAAAACGGCGTCGCCCTGGCGCGGGCCAACGGCATCTCCAGCTACAGCGCCCAAACCCAGCCGGCCATCCCCTTCGCCCTGCCCGCCAACGGCCTCCTCACCGACGGCAACCGGGACGCCACGGCGGTGGCGGTGGTCAACAACCCCACCCCGCCGGTGAACATCGGGGTGCGGATCAACTTCCAGCAGATTGACCGGCTCTACCTCTACGCCGTGGATACGAGCGGCAACCCCCTGACCGCAAGCGACAGCGGCGCCTTCACCTGGGACCTGTACTGGAGCGACGACAACCTAAACTGGACCCTCTCCCAGCCCCTGACCGCTTACTACAACCCGGCCTGGAAGCGCTTCGAGTTCGTGCTCCCCGGCCTGAGCCACGACTACCTGAAACTGGTGGCGCGCACCGCCCCGGCCCTGAGCACCGTCAACCTGACCGAGATCGAGGCCTATCGGGCGGTGAGCGCCACCGGCACCCAGGCCCTGACCAAGGACGACCAGACCACCTACCAGACCGACGCCAACCTAAACCTCAAGCTGCGTTCCGACCTCCAGTTGACCTCCAACGTCTCCTACCAGCAGAGCAACTACACCTTGAGCCCCGACCTGACCAACACCGCCGTCAACTCCGGGCTAGTCTGGAACCCCGCCGCCCTGTGGACGGTGCGGCTAAACGGCAACTTAAACACCAGGGATCGGGTGGGGCTGCCGACGGACGAGGTGCGTTCCTACGGGGCGAGCGTCGGCTTCCCCCTCCTGCCCACCCTGGATTCGGTGCTGGGGGTGACCCGTTCCTGGTACACATCCGGGGGACTGTCCACCTCGACCGGCACCACCTACGCCTTACAACTCATCGCCGCCCTCTACACCGACTTGAGCGCCCGGCTCAACCTGGCGCTTGACCAGCGGGACGGCCAGGGCACCACCCCCGGGGTGGACACCACCACCGGCCAGATCCTGCTCACCTCCCGGCTCAAACCGGGCCTGACCGCCGACTGGTCGGGACTATACAGCTCCTCGTCCGCGGCCGCAGGCGGCGACTACGCCTCAGACGCCCGGCTCAACTGGCGGCTCACCGACCTGATGTCGGTGCGGGGCGGGCTCTACAACTCCTGGAGCAACAGCGCCTCCTCTTCCGCCTACGATGCCTCCAACCTCTACGGCGGCCTGGACGTGGCCCTGACCGACAACATGCAACTCGCCCTAAACCAGCGGCTGAACATCTCCCCGGCCTCCGGCAACATCACCTCGCTCGACTGGCGCTGGACCATCAACCAGTACCTGTCCATGCTGACCAGCGGGGCCTTCATGTACGGCGGCAAGCGCGACGAATGGAACATCAGCAGCCGCCTGCACACCCGGCTGACGGGATTCTGAGCTGACATAGATGACAAGATACGATAAAACACAGAGGAAAAAATGAGGATCGCAAGAATACTCTTCCTGCTGTGTGCCGCCTTCACCCTCGCCGGTTGCGGCGGGGGCGCCAACTTGAAGTCGTTCTTGCGCGACGACGTGGACATGGGCTACGTCACCAAGGTGGCGGTGCCGCCCTTTGAGAATGACAGCAAGGACCCGCTGGCCGCCGAGCGTCTGCGGGGGGTGGTCATCACCCAGATTTTGGCCCGGGGCCTGTTCGACGTGGTGGACAAGGGACTCACGGACAGCGCCCTGCGCGACGAGGCGGTGGACTTGAGCAAGGGCCCCATGGACGCCGCAGCCATGAAGCGCCTGGCCCAGAAGCTAAACGTCCAGGCCTTTCTCATGGGCACCGTGGAGCAAGCCGGCGACGCCCAGCGCGGCGGCATCTCCTACCCGCAACTCTCCCTCACCCTACGCCTGGTGGACGGCGCCTCGGGGGTGATCTTCTGGCAGGCGAGCGGCAGCCAGAACGGCGACTCGCTGGGCCGAAGGCTTTTAGGCATCGGTTCGGGCGACGAGTTCAAGCTCGCCATCCACCTAACCGATCAACTCCTGACCACCCTGTCCGCCCCAGCCCACAAGGTTAAACTGCCCGGCGGCGGGGCGGCCACTATGCCGGCGGTCGTCCCCCAGGCAGTGAAGCCCGAGCCGCCCAGCCCCGCCCCTCAGGCGGCGCCAGCCCCAGCCCCGGCACCGGCGGCCCAGGAGCAGCAGCCCCCGCCCCTGGGCCAGACTGAATCCCTGGATCAGCAGGAGCCCCCGCCGCCTTCGGCCCCGGCGGCGGCCCAACCCCTGCCCGGCACCGAAGGCATGGCCCCGGCGGATGCGGGTTCCGGGAGCGCCTCGCCCGCCGCCAATCCCGGCCCCGGGGGGACGGCCCCGAGCCCACCGCCAACGGCGGCCCCGGCGGCGGGCCCGGCTTCAGATTTGGCACCCGCCCCGGCGGCTCCCGACAATTCGGCCCCGGAAACGGCTCCAGCGGCGACCATTCCGCCGCCTGCCGCCTCAGGCCCGGCAAGTGACATGGCCCCGGCCCCGGAAACGGGCGCCACCCCAGCCAGTCCACCGCCAGGGAACGCCTCGTCTTCGTCGTCCGCCCCGGCCTCCCCACCGGCCCCGGCTGGCAATCCGGCCCCCGCCGCCCCAGCCCCGGCGGCGGGCGGCACCAGCGATTGGCCGGAATGAACCATCGATGGCGTCGCAAAAAGACCGATCTACCGCGTTGCGTGGCGGTTTGGCTCGTTCGGCATACCATAGGTATGGCCTCACTCGCCAAACACACCCCGCGCCTTGTATCTCGGCCCTTTTGCTTAGCCATCAGTTGCCTTATTGCGAAATCATCACCAATGGCGTCGCAAAAAAACCGATCTGCCGCGTCCCCGGCCAACACCAGCGAGGATTGGACAGAATTGCGGGGCGGTTTGCATTTCGGCCCTTTGGCTTAGCCAGCGGCTACCTTTTGGCAAGATCATCAACCATGTCTAGGCGTCGTTTAGCACTCATCCTGGCCTCCTTGGCCCTGCTCTTAAACCTGACGGCCGCGCTTCCCGCCGGGGCCATTACCGTGGCGGTGTTCCCGGTCGATGACTTAAGTTCCGCCTTCAACAGCCTAAGCCAATCAATGACCGAGTTCCTCCGGGAGGAGATGGCCCGCCGGGGGCTATCGGTGATCTCCGCCCAGGAACTGGACGGCTTTATGAACAAACATCGCCTCCGAATGCTGGGGGCGCTGCCCAGCGAGGACATCACGGCGGCCAAGGCCGAGCTTAAGGCGGACCTGATTTTGCTCGGCTCCGTGTGCCAAAAAGACGACCAGGCGGGGGCCCTGGGCCTCACGGTCTCGCTAATCCGCACCGCCGACGCCCAGACCATCTGGGCGAGCGACAAGGGCTTGAGCCTGCTCGACGGCCAGCGGCTGCTGGGGATCCACGCCCCTGCCGGCATGGGCGACCTGCAGGGCGATGTGGAGCGAGAGCTTTTTGCCAGTTGGCCGCCCGACGACCGGCTGGCGGCCCAATTGGCTAAGGTCCAGACCGGCCCGGAGGCGGGGGGCGGCCTGGAGGTGGATTCAGTTTTCTTCACCCCCAAACGGGTCCGACCCGGCCAAGAGGTCAAGTGCACCATCCACTTTAAGGTCAAGCAAGACCTAAAACAGGCCCGGGTGTTCATCCGGGTCGGCAGCCGCATCCACATGGCCACCACCGACGATGGGGTTTATTACCAGGTCTCCTGGGTCGGCTCGGACGACAAGAACGGCCGGCCCCTCAAGGTGGCGATGAACGTCCCCGACGGCCGGATCATCAACGGCATCTGGAGCGGCGCCCCCCAGGACGCCGAATATCCAGTCAGCCTGATCCTGGAGTGGCCGTCGGGGCGGCAGGACGAGACCTACGTCGGCTCCTACGTGGTCGATAGCGTCCCGCCCTCGGTGCGCTTCAAGGGCACGGCAGGGCCGAAGGTTCAAGGCCTGGCCGCCTTCCGCTCGGAGCTGGCCCTGCCCGTATGCCTCGACCGGCCCGAGCCCATCGGCCAGTGGGAGTTCATGGTGACGGGGCCTGGCGACCTGATAGTGGCGCGGGATCAAGGCACCGGCCAGCCGCCTACCGAGCTGATCTGGCGGGGCCAGAACCAACGCGGGGCCCGGGCCGATCCCGGGCGCTACCTGGTGCGGCTCAAGGTCTGGGACCTGGCCGGCAACCTGGGCGAGGCCCAGCGGGAGGTGCTGCTCCTGCCCGCCCGGCCGGAGGCGGACCTGACCCTGGCCGGCCAACCCAACCAGCCGCTTAAGGTGCAGCTCACCCCCAG
Source organism: Deltaproteobacteria bacterium (assembly GCA_021782655.1). Lineage (GTDB taxonomy): Bacteria > Desulfobacterota > Desulfobulbia > Desulfobulbales > VMSU01 > VMSU01. Next base: position 2,092 of record JAJXUT010000080.1, on the reverse strand, counting down.
GGACGGGATGCGGATCACCTACTGGCGGCTGGAGCTGTGGTCGGCGGACAACGTAAGTCTGGGCACCTTCGAGGGCCAGGGACTGCCGGCCCGCTTTGCCCTCCCCAGCCTCGACCCGGCCCGCTCACCGGACGGCATCGGCTGCCTGCTGGTGGTGCGCGACGCCTTGGGCGACGAGTCCCGCCGCAAGGTCGCCGATCTCCGGGCCCTGACCAAAACCAAAACCGGGGGAGGGACGGGCAAGGCCACCTCCAAGGCCCAGGGCGGATGGCAAAGCGATTTCTAGCCCTGCTCTCTCCGGGCCGCCCCCTCTCCTCCCTGCTCTGGGCCTTGCTGCTGCTCGCCCTGCCGGGGTGTCTGGCCGCCTCGGGGCCGGTGTTCACCCAGTTGACCGCCGCCCCCGAGAAGCCGATGTGCCGGATCGCGGTGCTGCCCTTGCTCAACCACACCGATTTTATCCAGGGTGGCACCATCTTCTACCGGATCTTCATGGCGGAATTAAACCAGCGCCCAGGCTTCACCGTCATCCAGGAAGGCGACATCCGGGCCATCTACCGCCAGTTGCGGATCAACCCCCGGAGCGCCCCCAGCCACGAGCAGACCCTGGTGCTCGCCGACCGTTTGAAGGCCGACGCCCTGATCTCGGGCGAGATCGTCACCATGCGGGAGAACCGGGGCGCCAAGGAGACCAAGCCGGTGCTGGCGGTCAACCTGACCCTGACCCCGGCGGGCGCCGACAAACCCATGCTGACCACCTACCACCGCCGAAGCGGGGAGGATTATCGAAAAATCATGCACTTTGGACTGGTGAACACCATGACCTCCCTAGCCGCCCTGGTCGCGGACGAGATCCTCGACCTCTGGCAGGCCCACGGCCTGACCCCATGCGCCTCCTAAGCCGCCTCTGCCTGTTAATCCTGGCCTGGGCCGCGTTTACTCCGGCTTCGCCGCTTACGGCGGCGGAATCGAAACCGCTGCTGGTGATCGACGGGCAGGCGTATTTCCCCGCCGATTTTCAACACTGGTGGGAGAACTGGCGGGACGACCCCTCCCAGCGCCCCGCCGGCGTCGAGCCCTACCTCGACTGGCTGCTCCTGGCCAGGGAGGGTGAGCGCATGGAGCTTAACACCCTGCCTAATTACCAGCACAAATTGCGGGTATTTATGGAGGTGAGGGCGCTCATGGCCTTAAAGCGCCAGGAGATCGCGGCCCAGGCCACGGTCAGCGAGGACGAGATCAAGGCCAGTTACGAACGCCGCTACCTGCCCCGGCGGCTGGTGATCCCGCTGGAGTTCGCGGGCCAGGATCAGGCCCAGGCCTTCATGGACGCCCACGGCCAGGAACCCATCGACCAGACCCGGCTCAAGGAGCTGGCCGACGGTCAGGGCCACCCGGCCTTCACCCTCCGCCATCCCCAGTGGCTCAGGCCCTTCCGCACCCGGGACGAGTGGCGGCCCTTGCTCGAACGGGCCCAGCCCGGAAACCTGGTTGGCCCCTTGCCCCTGGGCGAAAAAACCGGTATCTTGTTCCTCGCCGAGGTCGAGGGCGCAGACCCCTCCGACTACCAAAAGGTCAAGGACGGCATCCGGCTCGACCTGGAAAAACGCCGCGAGGACGAGCTGACCAGGAAACTGGTTGACCACCTGCGCAAAAAATACCAGGTGGCGATCGACCGCCAGGCGCTGGCCAAGATCGATCTGGCCAATCCTCAGGCCAACGACCAAGGGCAGGTGGTGATCTCCTCCAAGCGGAGCAAGGTGACGACGGCCTATTTCCTAGCCCAGTACCGCCGAGGGGCCGAGATCAGCCCTAAGCCGCCCGTCGGCCCCCAGGCCCAGATGGCCATCAAGGAGGCGCTAGCAAATACCATGATCGCCAACAGCGTGGTGTCCTGGGAGGCATTGGATCGGCACTACGAGCGACAGCCGCCCCTGAAGTGGGAGTACCAGTTCTACCGCCAGAACCTCCTGGCCCGGGAGCTGGAGAGCCGAATGCTGGGCCAAGTCAAGGTGAACGAGGCCGAGGCCAAGGCCTACTACGACGCCCATCCCGACGACTTCAAGCACCAGGAGCTGGTGCGGGTCGAGGTGTT
>JAJXUT010000003.1:42478-52114 GCA_021782655.1 Deltaproteobacteria bacterium | reverse complement strand
GACCCTTCGGTCACCGATCGCTTCGAGCTGTTCATCACCGGCCGGGAGATGGCCAACGCCTTCAGCGAGTTAAACGACCCCTTGGACCAGCGCCAGCGGATGGAGAAACAAATCGCCAACCGGGGCGACGACGAGGAGATCTCCCCCGAGCTGGACACCGATTTCCTGCGGGCCCTGGAGTACGGGATGCCGCCCGCCGCCGGCCAGGGCATCGGCATCGACCGGCTGGTGATGCTCTTAACCGACAGCCCCTCCATTAGGGACGTCATCCTCTTCCCTCACATGCGGCCCGAGGGCCAGGCTTAAGCCGCCATGCGCTTTGAATGGTTCGTGAGCCTCCGTTACCTTAGGGCCAAGCGGAAGCAGAACTTCATCTCCCTGATCTCGGTGATCTCGGTGGCCGGGGTGGCCATCGGGGTGATGGCCTTAATCATCGTCCTCTCGGTGATGACCGGTTTTTCCGATCAGCTGCGGGACAAGATTTTGGGTATTAACTCCCACATCGTGGTGCAGCGGGTGGAAGGGGCGATGCCTGACTACCAGGCAGTGCGGCGGGAGATCGAGGCGCACATTCCCGGCGTGGTGGCCACCACCCCCTACGTCATCGCCCAGACCATGATCACCAACGGCGCCGCCGGCACCGGCGCCATCCTGCGCGGGCTCGATCCCGACAGCGCCGACCGGGTGCTCGCCCTCGATAGCCACATCAAGGGCTGCCGGATCGCCGACTTGAAGCGCCCACTTGGCCCCTCAGGACTTCCTGGCATTATTCTTGGGGTTGAGCTGGCCAAACAACTTAGGGTCTTTAAGGGCAGCCGGGTGCGGCTGATGTCCACCGGCGGGGAGCTATCCCCCATCGGCATTCTGCCCCGGATCAAGACCTGCGAGGTGATTGGCATCTTCAAGACCGACATGTACGAGTACGACTCCGGCCTGGCCTACGTCTCCATGCCCACGGCCCAGGACTTTCTGGAGTTAAACGGCGCGGCGCAGGGGGTGGAGATCAGGCTGCGGGACATCTTCGCGGCCCACGCCCTGGCCCGGAAGATCGAGCAACTCCTGGGGCCGGGGGTGGTGGCTAGGGACTGGATCAGCCAGAACAAGAGCCTGTTCTCGGCCCTGGAGCTGGAGAAGAAGTCGATGTTCATCATCATTACCCTGGTGGTGGTGGTGGCGGCCTTCAACATCGTCAGCACCCTGATCATGGTGGTGATTGAGAAAAACAAGGATATCGCCATCTTGAAGTCGATGGGTGCCACCGCCCGCCAGATCATGAAGATCTTCATCTACGAGGGCCTGATCATCGGGCTTTCCGGCACCGCCTCCGGTATCGCCGGCGGGCTGTTCGTCTGCGACCTCTTGCGGCGCTACAAGTTCATCAAGCTGCCGGACGTCTATCCCCTTTCCACCTTGCCGGTGGAGGTGGTGCCTAGAGACGTGCTCCTCATCTCGAGCTGCGCGGTGCTTATCACCCTGCTCGCCACCCTCTACCCGTCCTGGCAGGCGGCCAAGATCGACCCGGCCACTGCCCTACGTTATGAGTGATTCCCAACCCATCCTGACCGCCCGGGGCATCGTTAAGTCCTTTGTCACCACCACCCGGATCGAGATCCTAAAGGGCCTTGACCTTCAGATCGAGCGGGGGGAGATGATCGCCGTGGTCGGGGCCTCGGGCTCGGGTAAGACCACCCTGCTCAACATCCTGGGCACCCTGGAGCGCCCGGACGCCGGGGAGTTGAGGTTTGCGGGCGAGGACATCCTGGCCCGGAGCGACGACGATCTGAGCCGCTTCCGCAACCAGTCGATCGGCTTCATGTTTCAGTTCCACCACCTGCTGCCGGAGTTCGACGCCTTGGAGAACGTGGTCATGCCGGGGATCATCGCTGGTCACGACCGTAGGCAGCTTAGGGAGCGGGCCGAGGAGTTGCTGGCCAAGATGGGGCTCGCCAACCGGGGCCGGCACAAGGTGGGCGAACTGTCCGGCGGCGAGCAGCAGCGGGTCTCCCTGGCCCGGGCGCTGATCATGCGGCCCGCCATCCTCCTAGCCGACGAGCCCACCGGCAACCTCGACCCGCAGGCCGGGCTGATGGTCTTCGAGCTGATGGCGGAGATGAACGTGCTTTTTGGCATGTCCACGGTCATGGTGACCCACAACCAAGACCTGGCCCGGCGGATGGGCCGCTGCCTCACCCTGCGCGACGGCCGGCTGGGCTGAGCTGGCCGTCACCTCGCTACCCCGGCGCAATAGGGATTGAAATCGACCCGTAAATACGGTACAAAACGACATTTTGAAGGGGCAAAGCCCTGCCCCGCGCCCTGCCGACCAGCATCGGAATACCTAACGCCGTCATCAAGACCAAAGGTCAAGACCCATGCCCATTCCTGCCCGGATCTCCTCCTCTCCCGTCCTCAAGCTCAAGGCCTGGCTGCTGCTGATCGCCGTGGCCGGCCTCGTCCTCTGCCGTCCGCTGGCCGTCTCCTGCGAGGAGCAGACCCCGGCGAAGGGCACCGTCACCGTGGTCTTGCCGCTGAAGATCAACGCCGGCCAGGGTGACGCCGCCGCCCTCACCCTGGAGGTGGATCAGGCCCTGTATAAGGCCGCCTCGGAACTGGGCTTTAAGGTGATTCCCCGCTCCCAGGCCCAGGGGGTGGTGGACTATAAGGGCGCCTGGCCGCCGCCGGTCTCGGCCCTGGGCAAGCTGTTGCCCGAGGGTTCGGACTACCTGTTGGCCGGCAGCCTGACCAAGACCGGGGAGGCGGTGTCGGTTGACACCACCCTGGTCGATATCCTGTCCTCAGGCCAGCCCAAGTACTACTACGAGGAGGGCAAGGCCAGTGATCTGGCCGCCGTCTTTACGCATCTCACCAAGAACGTCCAGGGCTTCACCAACCGTTTCACCAGGATTGCCAGCCTTGGGGTCAGCGGCAACAAGAAGATCGAGACCGGGGCCATCATCCACAAGATCGATTTCTTGAAGAGCGGCGACCAGTACGATACCGCCAAGGTCAGCCAGGCGATTAAGGACATCTACAAGATGGGCTACTTCGATAACGTGGTGGCCAAGACGACCGAGACCGCAGAGGGCCGGGCCCTGACCTTCGAGGTCACCGAGAAGCCGGTGGTGGGGCAGATCTTCATCAAGGGCGAGGACGCCATCAAGGAGGACAAGATCCGCGAGGTGGTGAAGGTGACGGTGAACAACATCATCAGCACCCAGGACGTCCAGAAGTCCACCGAGGCCATCAAGCAGCTCTACAAGGATGAGGGTTACTACAACACCGCAGTCGATTCCCAGGTGGTGATCGCCAAGACCGGCAAGGCGGAGGTGACCTTCAACATCAAGGAAGGCAAGAAGGTCTATATTAAAGAAATCACCATGACCGGCAACCACGCCTTCACGACCAAGGAGCTGCGCAAGCTGATCCAGACCTCCACCAAGGGTTGGTTGTCCTGGATCACCGACAGCGGCATCCTGAAGCGCGACCTCCTGGCCCAGGACGCCGACAAGATCGTGGCCTACTACAACAACCACGGCTTTGTCGAGGCCAAGGTTGGGGAGCCGGAGGTGACCCAGAAGGGCGATTGGCTCTACATCAACTTCAACATCTCCGAAGGCGACCGCTACCGGGTGGGCACCGTGGAGGTGACTGGCGACCTCCTGGAGGACAAGAACGCCCTGCTCGCCAAGTGTACGATCATCCACGAGCCGTACTTCAGCCGCAAGGTGCTGCGCGACGACGTGTTAAAGCTCACCGATACCTACTCGGAGCGGGGCTACGCCTTTGCCGAGGTGATGCCCTTAACCAGCAAGGACGAGGCCAACAAGCGGGTCAACATCGTCCTCGACATCAAGAAGAAGGACCTGGTGCACATCAACCGCATTGTCATCAAGGGCAACACCCGCACCCGGGATAAGGTCATCCGCCGGGAGATGCAGGTCAAGGAGGGCGGGCTGTTCGATTCGGTGGGCATCAAGAAGAGCCAGGAGCGGCTCAACCGCCTGGAGTACTTCGATTCGGTGGACATCACCCCGGTGCCCACTCTTGATGAGGACCTGATGGACTTAGACGTCAAGGTCAAGGAGAAGGCCACCGGCAACTTCAGCATCGGCGCCGGCTACAGCTCGGTGGACAGCCTGATGTTCATGTCCGAGATCAGCCAGAACAACTTCCTGGGCAAGGGCCAGCGGGTGTCGCTCAAGGCCAATATCAGCGGCATCAGCCGCCAGTACGCCTTTAACTTCACCGAGCCCCATCTGGCGGATACCGACCTACTCTTCGGCTTCGACCTCTACGACTGGATGCGGCAGTACGACAACTTCACCAAGAACTCCAAGGGCGGCGGGGTGCGCCTGGCCCATCCGCTCTGGGACAAGTGGATGCTCTCGGGCGGCTACAGCCTGGAGAACACCAACCTGACCGACGTGCTTACCTCCGCCCCCCAGGTGATCAAGGACTCGATGGACATCAGGATCACCAGCGCGGTGGGGGTAGGCCTGGCCCGCGACTCGCGGGACAAGATCAGCGACCCCAGCAGCGGCTCGCTCAACTCGGTGAACGTCAAGTACGCCGGCGGCCCCCTGGGCGGCGACGCCGATTTCACCAAGCTTGAGGGGGCCACCAGTTGGTACTTCAAGATGCCGCTGACCACCACCTTTCACTATAAACTGGCGGCGGGTTACGCCTTTGCCAACGTCTCGGGCAAGCTGCCGGTGTTCGAAAAGTACTATCTGGGCGGCATGAACTCCATCCGTGGCTTCAAGACCTCCAACATCAGCCCTCGCGACCCGGCCACCGGCGAGACCATCGGCGGCGCTAAGATGTGGTATCAGAACGTTGAGTGGATCTACCCCCTGCTCAAGGACGCCGGGCTCAAGGGTCTGGTCTTCTTCGACTGCGGCAACGTGTACGACGAGCACTCCGACTGGGATTTCGGCGACATCAAGAAGAGCGTCGGCACCGGCTTCCGCTGGATGTCGCCCATGGGGCCGCTGCGCCTGGAGTGGGGTTATAACCTTGACCCCAAATCCTACGAGGTGCAGAGCAACTGGGACTTCAGTCTGGGTGGCTCCTTCTGAGCCGGACAAGGCCCGCCGTTGCCGCCGGCTGGCCCTCGGGGTCGGGCTGCTGGCGGTCTTGGTCTATCTGCCCGCCCTGCACGACTCCTTCGTCAACTGGGACGACCCCTACTATGTGTACCACAACCAGGCCATTCGCCACCTGGGCCTGCCGCTGCTGCGCTGGGCCCTGGTTGATTTTCACGCCGGCAACTGGCACCCCCTGACCTGGCTGTCCCATGCCGGGGACTACGCCCTCTGGGGGCTTAATTCGGCGGGGCATCACTTAACCAGCATCCTGCTGCACGGGATAAACAGCCTACTGACGGTGCTGCTTGCCTGCCGGCTGCTGGCCGTGGCCGCCGCCGGCCAGCCGGACGCGAACCACGCTGCCGGGCCGACGACAAATCGTTTTACGCTTGTAGCCGCCGGGGTGACCGGCGTCCTGTTTGCCGTCCACCCATTGCACGTCGAGTCGGTGGTCTGGATTTCGGAGCGCAAGGACCTGCTCTGCGCCCTGTTTTTTCTCTTAAGTCTTCTCGCCTACCTGGCCGCCGCGCCCGTCGAGGGTGAGGAGGCTTTCTCCCCCGTCCGCCGCCGTTATCGCCGTCTTTCTCTCTTCCTCTTCGTTTTGGCCCTGGCCAGCAAGCCGATGGCGGTCAGCCTGCCGTTGGTGCTTCTGCTCCTGGACTATTACCCCCGGCGTCGATTGTCGGGCTGGCCCGCCGTCCTGGTCGCCCTGCGGGAGAAGTGGCCCTTTTTCCTCCTGGGCGGCGGCGGCGTCCTGGTCACCTTGGCCGCCCAGCGGGAAAGCCTGGCCTTGAACTACCGGGTGCCGCTCGGCCACCGTCTGCTCCTAGCCTGCCAGTCGCTGATTGTCTATCTTGGTAAGTTGCTCCTGCCGGTCAACCTGGTGCCCTTCTATCCCTATCCCCAAACGATAACCTTACTTGGATGGCGTTACCTGCTGCCGGTGGCGGCGGTGGCCGCGATCACCTGCTACTTTCTGGCGTGGGCCCGGCGGCGGCCGGTCTGGCTAGCCCTTTGGGGTTATTATCTCCTGACCCTGGCCCCGGTGCTCGGTATCGTCCAGGCGGGGTTCCAGGCGATGGCCGACCGCTATGCCTATCTGCCAAGTATGGGCCCCTTCTTGGGGGTTGGCCTGGGCTGCGCCTGGCTCGACCGGCGGCTGGGGGGCAGGCCTGGTCGCCGGGCCATTGTTCGGCTGCTGGCCGGGCTCGCCGGGGTGGCGGTCATCCTGACCCTGGCCTGGGCAACGGTGCGTCAGACGGGCCGCTGGCGGAACAGCTTGACCCTGTGGAATTATGTCATCGACCGGGAGCCGGGCCGGGTGCCGGTGGCCTATTTCAACCGGGGCGAGGCCCACGCCGAGGCCGGTGACCTCCAGGCGGCGCTGGCCGATTACGACTGGGCCATCCGTCTGCTGCCCGGCTATGCCGAGGCCTACCGCAACCGGGGGTTGGTCTTGGGGCGCAAAGGCGATTACCAGGGGGCGATTGCTGATTACCGCCGGGCACTTGACCTGCGGCCTGACGATGCCGAGGTGCTCATGGCCCGGGCGGTGGCCTGCGACCGTTTGGGACGATTCACCAGCGCCATGTCCGACTACAGCCGGGCTATCGCCCTGGCGCCAAAGCTTTATCAGGCCTACAATAACCGGGCCTTGCTCTACGTGCGTCAGGGCCGGCTGGAACTGGCGCTTTCTGACTTCAGCCAGGCCATCGCCCTGCGGCCCGACAGCGGCAGTTACCGTGCCAACCGGGGGCGCTGTTATCTCTCTCTGGGGAAGACGGGGAAGGCGGCGGCCGATTTTCGCGCCGCCTGCGATTTGGGGGATGGGCCGGCCTGTGCCGAGGCTCGAAGGTTGGGGTTTGGCGGCTAGGGGGCGGCGGTTGGCGGCGGGGTTGGTGGTGGCTGGCCGTCGGCGGGTGTAGGGGTGATGGGGCCCTCCAGGTGTTTCATGAGCTTGGCGATCGCCAGCTTGTTTAGCCGGATCGACTTGGTTATGTTGCCATTTTTTTCATAGTAATCGGCCAGGTCGAGGATGACGTCCAGGTTGGGCTCGGGGCTTAATAGGGCGTTTTCCAGGATGGGGACGGCCTTGTCGTAGGCCTTGCTCTTGAAGAGCGCGAGGCCCAGCCCGGCCAGGGCCTCGTCTGAGTCCTTGTTGATCTTAAGCGCCCGCTGGAAGGCCTCTTCCGCCTGCTCGGTCTGGCCGGAGGCGAAAAACACCCGGCCCAGGCCGATCTGGGCCTCGATGGCGTTGGGCATGATTTTGGCGGCGGTCATGAACTCCCGTTGGGCTGCGGCCAGCATTTTCCGTTCCAGCATCACCCGTCCGTAGTTCACCCTGCGGATATACTCCTTCTGCTGCGGGCTCAGCACCACGTTCTGGGGCGGCTTCAAGGCCTCCTGCAACTGCTCCTTGCTGATCTCGCCCAGCAAAAATTTCAGGTTGTTGGCCAGGATGCCGTCGATGTTTGAGGTGTAGGGCACCACCGCCTGCAAGGAGCCGTCCTTGCCGATCAGGATGGCGAGCGGCGTCATGAAGACGCCGTAACGGTCATATACTTGATGTTTGCCGTCGTCCAGTACCGGGATGGTGATTTTTTGGCTGACGATGTCCTGCTTGGTTGCCTCGGCGCTTTGATCGTTGGCGAGCAGGGCCGCGAAGTTGACCCGGCCCTTGAACTCCCCCTGCAACTTGTCGAGCGCCGCCGCCAGCTTTAGCGACCGTTCCTCGCGGAAGGCCGGGGAGAGGGAGAAGAACATCAGCACCGCCGGCCTGCCGGAGGCGGTTTCGAAATGCGTTTCCTTGCCGTTGATAAGCTCCGGCAACACGAAGGGCGGCAGCTTGGTGTTGTCCTTGAAGTTGATCAACTCGTGGCCAGCGCTCTGAGTGGCCATGGCCAGACAGGCTACCAGACTGGCGATTAAGGGGCGGAGGGCTTTCATCATCGGTTATCGCCCCTTGGTGGGGTGGCAGTGGGTGCAGACCTGCATCAACTCGCCCGCGGGCAGCATCTCCGGGTAGTCGGAGGCGTGGGGGTTGTGGCAGCTCACGCAGTTGATCTTGTCCTTTGCGCCCGCCACCGCAGCCTTGATGTAGGTGGGGTGGCCGGCCACCGGGTGATTGTTTCTCCGTTTGGCGAGCTTTTTGTGGCAGCTTATGCACAGCTCGTAGAGGGGCTTGATCAGTTGCTTGGGGTTGGGGCTGCCGTGGGAGTCGTGGCAGGCGGTGCAGCCCGCCTTCTTGATGATCGGGTGCACCACCTTTTTCTTCATCATGGCGTGCAGGCCGTGGCAGTTGACGCACAGGGTGGTGATGTCGTCTTGCAGGAGATGGGGCCGATCGGCGGCGTGGGGGTTGTGGCAGATGGTGCAGGCCCCCATGTCCACTGGGCCGTGGATGTAGGCGTAGCCCAGGTTGCGGCGCTTTAAGGCCACGTGGCAGTCGTAGCAGACCGGCTGGGCGTCGGAGCCCACCTTAATGGTGAAACGCAGGGGGTGTTTGTCCTTGTAGTTCTGCTTGACCGGCTCGGAGATATGGCACTGGGGGCAGCTCCAGCTCAGGGCCGCCGGGGCGTGCGGGTACTTTTTACCCTCGTAATCCAAGTGATGGCAGGGGTAGCAGACCTCCTTGGTTATGTCAGCGGGCGAGGAGTCCTCGGGGGTGACGGTCAGGCGGTGGCAGCCCAGGCAGGGCCTTTCGTTGTCCACGGTGTGGAAGGGCTGGATCACCGCCGCCTCCGGGATAAATTTGTTGGGCACAAAGCTCGGGGCGTAGAAGACGTCGGCCTTGAAGACGGTATGCTCCCCCTCTTTGATCTCGATCATGGTGTGTTTGATCCGGGTAAGATGAAAGTGGACGTGCAGGGAGTTTTGATACTTCTCCGCCGCGCCCGTCTTCCCGGTCATCCTGATCCCGTTGACCAGGAAGGTGAACTGGTCGAGCGGGGTCTTGGTCTCCGCTATCCAGTGGTAGTAGGGCACCAGCGACAAGATGACCGGAACCTTGCCCTCCTTGGCCTGGCCCGCCCCTGCCCACAACACGATCCCCATCAGCCCGGTTATGGCCAGCAGGCGGCTTTTGCTCCTAGCCGTTTTCCATCTCACGCGGATTACTTCCAGCGTTGATCGTACATGGCCATGAGCTTGGCGACCGCCAGCTTGTTCAACCGGTTGGACTTGGCGTTGTCGCCCCGCTTCTCGTAGATGTCGGCGAGCGCGATGATCACCTCCAGCCTCGGTTAAGGGGAGAACAGGGCGTTCTCCATTTACGTCAGGGCCTTGTCGATGTTGCCCTTGCCGTAATAGGCCAAGCCCAGCCCGGCTAGCGCGTCGTCGGAGTCCTTGTTGATGGCCTTGGCATTGGTGAAGGCCTCCTCTGCCTTGTCCCAGTCCTTAAGCGCAATCTCGGCAAATCCCAGCTCAACGTAGGCCTCCTGGTTTTTGGGGTTGATCTTGATTGCGGTGTTGAACTCCCGGACTGCCTGGGCGTACATGTGTTTGCCCTGCATGATCTTGCCGTAGTTCACCCGGCGGATGTACTCCTTCT
>JAJXUT010000003.1:0-42468 GCA_021782655.1 Deltaproteobacteria bacterium | reverse complement strand
GGCCGCCTGGAGCTGTTCTTTGGTAAACTCACCCAAGAGGAGCTTGAAGTTGCCGTCGATTAGCTCCCGGATGTTGTAGGTGTAGGGGATGACCTCGTGCAGGGTGCCGGTCTTGGTGCACATGATGGCCAGCGGCATCATGAAGGCGCCGTACTGGTTGTTGACCTCCAGGGCCGGGTCGTCATAGACCACCAGCTTGTTGCCAAAGGGCTTGACGTAGTCCCGGACGACCTGGCCGCCCTGGCTGTCGCTGAAGACCCCCACGATCTCCACCTTGTTCTTGTACTGGTCGGCCATCGCCGCCATGGCCGAGAGCAGGGCCAGGGAGCGTTTCTCCCTGAACTCTGGCCGCACCGAGAAAAAGATGATCAGCGATGGTTTGCCGTCTGCCCCCGGGGTGAAGGTCTTGGGCCCCTGGCCGTCGATGGTCTTCAAGGTGAAGGGCGGCAGCTTGTCGCCGAACTTGAAGTTGCGCAGCGAGGCCGCCTCCTGGCCACCGTTGTCGGCGGGCAGCGGTGGCAGGCTAGCCCCGGCTGGTGGCGGCCCGGCGGCGCGGCTGGCGGCGGGATTGAACATCGAGAAAGACAGGGCCAGGCCGGTGAGAATGACTGACAGGGTAAGGGCTAGACGTTTTTTGGAGTCGGGGCGGTTCATGGATTTTCCTTGTCCTAAGCTTTAAGGTCAATTGGCCGGTTGTTGATAGTTGACCGGATGTTCACGGTCGTAATTTCTGGGGTTATGACAGCCCACCACGCAACCGCCGCCGGTGGCGGTCTTGGTGTACTGTAAGTTTATGGTGTAGTTCTTGCCCATGGGGATGGTGGTGCGGATATGCTTGGGCTGGTTGGAGGCGTGGATGTCGTGGCAGGTCATGCAGGTGCGGCCATCCTTGCGGTTGACGTGCTTGTAGTGCAGGTTTTCATTGCCGTTGCGGAAGCCGGTCTCCAGGCTGTTGGGGTCGGTGATCACCTTGCTGTTGTGGCAGTTGAAGCACAGGGCGTACTTCTGGAGCGAGAAGTCCTCGGTGTAGTTTAGGCTGAAGTTGGCCCGCAGGAGCTTGGGCAGTTCCGAGCCGTGCACCAGGTGGCACTGGGCGCAGTCGTCGGTGCGCACCGGGCCGTGCAGGTACTTGCTGCTCTTGATCTGCTGGGCGAGCTTTTTGTGGCAACCGAAGCAGGCGTCCTCAAGAGAGGTGCGGAGCTGCTTCTTGAAGTTGGTGGAATGGGGGGTGTGGCAGATGGTGCACTTGCCCTCCGCCACCGGCTTGTGCTGTACCTTGGCGTGTTCGATCTCGTTGGCGATGTCCGGGTTCAGCTTGCGGTGGCAGGAGAGGCACAGCTCCTTGACCGGCTGGGCGTATTTGATATACCGGCCGCTCTTGTCCAGCGGGGTGCGCAGGTGATCCGGGGCCTCGGAGCCGTGGGCGTCGTGGCAGATTGTGCAGTCCTTCTTCACCGGCTCGTGCACGTAGAGGCGCTTGAACTCCTCTTCGCGTTCCTTGTGGCAGTTCAGGCACAGGGCCGAGCCCTGCTCGTTCAACAGCCGCTTGAACTTCGAGACGTGGGGCGAGTGGCAGGCGATGCAGTCCCCCTCCTTGAAGGGGGCGTGCATGTAGGTGAACTTGATCAGGGTCTTTTCGTGGCAACGGCCGCACAGCTCGACCACCGACTTGCCCTTGAGGTGGAAGGGTTGGTCCGACTGGTGCTGTTCGTGGCAGAGGAGGCAGTCGCCCTGCTTGACCGGGAAGTGCACCACCTTGTCGGAGCTGGCCATGCCGGCGTCGTCGCTGTGGCAGGTGAAGCAGAGGGCGGCGCGGGCCTTCTTGGTCATGTCCTTGTTGGGCGAGCCGTGGGGGTTGTGGCAGTCAAGGCACAGGCCCTTGGCGAAGGGGCCGTGTTTGTACTTCTTGTCGCCGAAGTTGTCGTGGCAGCCCTTAGAGATGCAGGGGCCCTTCTGGGTGAAGTTGGTGTAGTCGGGGGCCTTGGGGTCGAGCTGGTGGCACTTGTCGCACTGGGCGGTGATGTCGCCCTGGGGGGGATGCAGGTAGAAGGGCGAAAGGCCCTGGTTGGCGGGCGGGGGCGTTTCTTTGGTGTACAGAAAGACCGTCCGGCTGGTCTCCACCCCGCCCCCGGAGACGGTGATGGTGTTTGCCCCTGGCGATAGTTTCACCGTCTGGCTGAAGGCGCCGTTGATTACCTGGGCGCTGGCCTCCTGTCCACCTCCGGCGGCCTTGACCTTGATGCCGACCGTGGCCCCCGCCTCGGGGCTGACCCCCACCAGCCGCAACTCCAGTTGGTTGACGATGCTCTTGTCGGGAGGGAAGACCAGCTTGCCCTTGCCCTCGGCCTGGCTGATGGCGGCGGGTAAAAGCAGGAGGGCGGCGAGGAGCGTGGCCAGCAGGGGTGTTAAGGGGCGGGTTGTCATCGTGGCGTCTCTTGTTTGACTTGTGAGGGCGGGCGGGGAAGGTTTCTCCTTGGTGGGTGGCGGGGAAAGGGTGCCAGGCCAGGGGGCCTTATCCCAACTCAAGGAAAAGTTTATAGGAATGAATTGCGGATGGCCAGAGATTTTTTTAGTGCTTGCCATTGGCCCGTCTTGCCGCGTAAGATAGGCCAAGGCGCGGTGTGGCCTTTTCCTGGTTTTGCTTGCGTCCTTCTTCCCTCCCTCAAGGATCAAACGCTATGTCCGATGACCATTCCTATCTGGTGCAAATTGTTGACGACGACAAGATCCTGCGGCAGGTGCTGAGCATGGGGATGTCCAAGGCGGGGTTTTTCACCGCCGAGTCGCCCAGCGGTCTGGACGCCTTGAACGATTTCCAGACCCTGATGCCGGACGCCATCCTGCTCGACGTCATCATGCCGGACATGGACGGCTTTGAGGTCTGCGCCCGCATCCGCCAGATGCCGGGCGGAGAGCGGGTGCCGATCATTATGATCACCGGCCAGGACGACTACGAGTCCATCAACCACGCCTTCAACTGCGGGGCCACCGACTTCGTGGTCAAGCCCATCAACCCCCTGCTTTTAAGCTATAAGATCCGCTATATCATCCGGGCCAACCAGGCGATTTCCGACTTGAGCGTCCGGGAGGTCATGCTGGCCGCGGCCCGGGAGGTGGCCCACCTCACCAACTGGGAGTGGCGGCTGACCGACAACAGCCTGGCCTGGGGCGAGGAGATGAGCCGCCTGGTGGGGATAACCCACGAAAACGCCCCCGGATCATACGACGACTTCTTAAACCTCATCTTCCCCGACGACCGCCCGGCGGTGGCCGAGGCCATCCTGGAGGGTCTGGAGCGCAAGTCCAACATCGCCTTTGAGCACCGGCTGGTGAGCAGCGACGGCATCGAGCTGACCTTCCGCCAGGACGGTAAGGTGCTCTTGGGAGGTGACGGGGTGCCGCTCAAGATCCTCTTCACCTGCCAGGACATCACCCAGGCCAAGATCACCGAGCAGAAGATCAAGTTTCTGGTCTATTACGACCGGTTGACCGGCCTGCCCAACCGTTTTCTGTTCAAGGAACACCTGGCCAAGGCGATGAACAACTGCCGGCGCAACGGCCTGTCGCTGGCGGTGCTCTTCCTGGATATCGACAGCTTCCGCAACATCCAAACCACCTTTGGCCGCGAGGTGGGTGACCGGGTGCTGAACCTGGTTTCCAAGCGGGTGCAGGACTCGCTTCGCCGCTCGGATCTCACTGGCTGCGTAACCGAAAACGAGATCACCGCCCGCTTCGGGGCCGACGAGTTCGGGATCATCTTGGAGGGGCTTAGGGACATGGCCGACGCCGCCATCGTCGCCCGGAGGATCATCGAGTCCTTGATCCAGGCGGTGGTCATCGACCAGCGCGAGATCTTCCTGAGCTGCCGGGTGGGGCTTTCGGCCTTTCCCCACGACGGCGACACGGTGGACGAGCTGATGAAGTGCGCCGATTCGGCCCTGTCCTCGGCCAAGGAACTGGAACGTAACAGCTACCAGTTCTACACCGCCGAGCTGAACACCAAGGCCTTTGCCCGCTTCGCCCTGGAGACCAGCCTCAGAAGGGCGGTGGAGCGGGAGGAGTTCGCCCTTCTCTATCAGCCGCAGGTGACCTTGGCTACTGGCAAGGTCACCGGGGTGGAGGCCCTGATCCGCTGGCAGCATCCCGAGTTCGGGGTGATCTCGCCCATGAAGTTCATTCCGCTAGCCGAGGACACCGGGCTGATCGTGCCCATCGGGGAGTGGGTCTTGCGGGCCGCCTGCCGGCAGTGCAAGCTCTGGGAGGAGGCGGGCCAGCCGGTCCGGGTGGCGGTCAACCTCTCCGCCGGGCAGTTCAAGGACGCCTGGTTGCTGGACACGGTGGCCCGGGCCCTGGCCGACACCGGGGTCAATCCGGAGCTTATCGAGCTTGAGATCACCGAGTCGATGCTGATGGACAACGTCGATGGCAGCATCGAGCGGATGGATAAGCTCAGCCAGTTGGGCTGCCGGCTGTCCATAGACGACTTCGGCACTGGTTACTCCTCGCTTAACTACCTAAAGCGCTTCCCGGTCGACGTGCTCAAGGTCGATCGCTCCTTTGTCAGCGACCTGACCAACAGCGAGGACGATGCCATGATCGTCCGGGCCATCGTCACCCTGGCCCACAACCTGAATCTGGAGGTGGTGGCCGAGGGGGTGGAGACCAGCGACCACTTAAACTACCTCTCCCGCCTAAGCTGCGACTTCGTGCAGGGCTATTTCGTCAGCCGCCCGGTGTCGGTTAAGGAGGTGGAGTCCTTCTTCGGGGCCTGGACGATCCACGACATCGCCTCCGTCTCATAGGCAGGCGACCCAGCCCCCCTCTCTCGCCGCCTGGTCGCAGGCCGCGCAGACCCTGACCGCTGCCCAGCCCTCCTGGCCTGGGAGGGGGTTCTCCCCCAGGCCCGCCAGATAACCCAGCCAGTCCCGGAGCAGGGGAAGGATGGTCGGCCCTGGCTGTCCGCGCTTAAGGGTGGTGACCTCAGCCCCTTGCACCAATTCCAGTTGACCATGCACCTGGTCGCCTTGCAACTGCCCCGCCTCCCCCATGAACTCGTAACGGCCCGCCCGGGCCGCCCCCACCTTGCCCGCCAGCAGCGTGCCCAGCGCCCCGCCGCTTAACTCGAATTGGGCGGTGAGCAGGTCCTCCAGGTTGGGGTTATGAACCCGCCGGGCCGTGGCCTGGATGCGAATGATCTCCTGGCCGGTGATGAAGCGCAGGGCGTCGAAGACGTGCACCGCAGTGTGGAAGATGACCCCGCCGCCCGCCAGTTCCGGGCGGGTCAGCCAGTCGAGGGTGGACGGTTCAAGCTGATGGGTGGCGGATAGGCAACGTAGCTCGCCGATCCGGGGGAATGCCCGTCGCAGACCGAGGATGACCTGGTTGTAGCGCAGGGTATGGGCTACGGTCAGCGGCAGGCCGGCGTCCTGAAAACCCGCCACCATGGTCTGGGCGGCGGCCATGCTTACGGCCAGCGGTTTTTCGATGAGCAGGGGTTTTTGGTGATTGAGGCAGCAGGCGGCGATCTCTGGGTTCAGGTTGGGGGTGGTGACGCTGATCACCGCCTCCACTCGCGGGTCGGCGACGAGCTGTCGCCAGTCTTGGTGGTAGGCGGCCTGCCAGCGGTCGGCCTGTTCCTTGCCGATGGCTGGTGAGCGCCGGCAGACGGCGGTCAGCTCGGCGCGATCCGCCAGGTCGCGGACGAGGTGCTCGGCATAGCGGCTGCCGTGTTTGCCGGTGCCGATGATGCCGATCCCCCTCCTCATGGTTGGCGTTTTTTCTTCTCCGGCGCCTCGAAGACGACCTCGTTTTTCTTCAGCATCCCCAGCTTTTGGCGGGCGATTTTCTCGATGTAGCTGGGGTCGTTCCTTAGGTGCTCGACCTCGTCCTTCAACTCCTGGTTCTGGTTTTTTAGCTGCGCGATTTCGGCCTGGGTGTGGGTTAGCTGGCCGCGCAGGGCGAGATACTGGCGGCCGCCGTAGGGCACCAGGTACACCAGGAGGAATATCGCCGCCAGAAAGACGCCGATCACGGCCAGCAGCCGTTGGTTGCGTTGCAGGGGCGAGGGCGGGATGATAGGCATGGTTTGTTAAGTGGTGGGCAGCGGGGTGTAGAGAAATTTGACCCGCGCCCCCACCCTCAGGTAGCCGGTTTGGGTGTTGTAACGAAAGCTGGTGCCGGTGAGCCGCATTCCCTGGCCGGTTATCGCCACCGGGGCCGCGCTCTTGATGGTGTCGAAACGCAACAGGTAGCGCAGCGCCTCGGTGTTGATCTTTAGGTCCTGGGTGTCGATGGTCACCGCGTCCGTGACCGTCAGGATGCCGGTTCGGGGATCGTAGACCGCCTGGCCGCCGCTTAAGTGGAGCGGATGGGGGCCCAGTCGGTCGGCCTGGGCCTCGTTCAGGGTGTAGTCGCCATCCTGGCCGCCAGACAGGCCCCGCGCCCGGACGGTGACTTCGGCCTTGCCGTCTTGACTCTGGGCGAAGGTCAGCCCCGCGATCTCGAAGCTCGAGCCTTGCTGCCTAACCACGGTTAGCGGGCCGGGGCCCAGCCGCAGGAAGCGGCCCAACCCCGCCTGCCAGAGCGGGATGGTGGCTATGAAAAACAGGGGTAATTTCCAGGCGAGGCGGTTTAAGTTCATTGCCGGGCCAGGTATTCGGCCATGAGCTCCTGGCGGCGGCCCTTGGCCTCGACGATTAGGTCGCACAGCTCGCGTACCGCCCCCTGGCCGCCGGGATTCTTGGCCACGAAATGCGCCAGGGGGATGAGTTCGGGCATGGCGTCGGCCACCACCGCCGCCAGCCCCACCCGTTCGAGCACCGGCAGATCGAGCCAGTCGTCGCCCATGTAGGCCACCTCGGTCAGCTCGATCTTCAGCTCGGCGAGCAGGGAGGACACCACCTCCATTTTGTTGCGGACGCCTTGAAAGACATGGCTTAACCCTAGGTCGTAGGCCCGGCGGCGCACCGCCTCCGACTGACGGGCGGTGATCAGCCCCACCTCGACTCCGGTCTTTTGCAGGAGTCTCAGGCCGAAGCCGTCCCGGCAGTGGAAACTCTTGATCTCGTCCCCGGTCTGGGTGTAGGTGATGGAGCCGTTGGTCAGCACCCCGTCCACGTCGAGCAGCAACAGCTTGATCTCTCTTGCCCGGTTGAGGCAGGCCTGGCGGCTCAAAGGCCCGTTTTTGCCGCCGTGCCGGGCCGCGGCCCGGGCGCGCAGAAATTCGGTGAGCTCGCAGTCGCCGGGGTAGGGTCGGGCCGGGTCTCCCGGCGGGCAGGCGTCGTTCATGTCTGCACCAGGGCGTGGATGGCGAGCAGCTGGTTGAGCAGAGGCTCGACCTGCTCGAGGGGCAGGGAGTTGGGGCCGTCGCACAGGGCCTGGTCGGGGTGGGGGTGCACCTCCATGAATAGCCCGTCGATGCCGCAGGCGGTGGCCGCCCTGGCCAGCGGGGGGATGAACTGGCGCTGGCCGCCGGATGCCCCGCCCGCCCCGCCTGGCAACTGAACGCTGTGGGTGGCGTCGTAGATCACCGGGCAGCCTAAGGATCGCATCACCGGCAGGGCGCGCATATCCACCACCAGGTTATTGTAGCCGAAACTCGAGCCCCGTTCCAGGAGCAGGAGCTTGTCGTTACCCGAGTCCTTGACCTTTCTCACCGCGTACTCCATGTCCCAGGGCGACAGAAATTGGCCCTTCTTCAGGGCGATGGCCTTGCCGCTCTTAGCCGCCGCCACCAGGAGATCGGTCTGACGGCAGAGGAAGGCCGGGATCTGGATCAGATCCAGGGTGTCTTGCACCAACGCCACTTGTCCGGCCTCGTGCACGTCCGAGACCACCGGAATGCCCATTGCCTTGATTTTCGAGAGGATTCTCATGCCCTCGCTTAGCCCCGGCCCCCGGAAGGCGGCCAGCGAGGTGCGGTTGGCCTTGTCGAAGGAGGCCTTGAAGACGTAGGCGACCCCCAGCCGGGCGCAGATGCCGGCCACGGTCTTAGCCACCGCAATTGCCATGGACTCTGATTCCAGGACGCAGGGCCCGGCGATCAACAAAAAAGGCCGGCCAGGGCCGACCTTGACGGTGTCGTTGATGATGACCTCGGCGGCGGGCATGGCCTAGCGGTGGCCCAGGGCCGCCTTGATGAAGGCGGTGAACAGGGGGTGGGGATGCATGGGCGAGGACTTGAACTCGGGGTGGAACTGGCAGCCCAGAAACCAGGGATGGCCGCCGATCTCGACGATCTCCACCAGGTGGTCGTCGGGCGAGGTGCCGCTGACGATCAGGCCGTTTTCCTCCAGTTGCGCCCGGAACTCGTTGTTGAACTCGTAGCGGTGGCGATGACGTTCGCTGATGGCCTCCGTTCCGTAGGCCGCCCTGGCGAAGGTGCCCTGCTTGAGCTGGCAGGGGTAGGCCCCCAGGCGCAGGGTACCGCCCATGTCGGAGCGTTCGTCGCGCACCTGCACCGTCTCGGTGCGGTAGTCGTACCACTCCTTCATCAGGTAGATCACCGGGTGGCTGGTCTCGTTGGTGAACTCGTGGCTGGTGGCGTCGTCCATCCCGGCGAGCTGGCGGGCGAACTCGATGACTGCGAGCTGCATCCCCAGGCAGATACCGAAGAAAGGCACCTTGCGGGTGCGGGCGTAGGTGATGGCCCGGATCTTGCCCTCCACCCCCCGTTTGCCGAACCCGCCCGGCACCAGGATGCCGTCCAAGCCGCCCAAGAGGGCCTCGGGCTCCTGCTGCTCCAGGTCTTCGGCGCTGACGTAGCGCAGGTTGACCCGGGCGTCGTTGGCCACCCCTCCGTGCACCAGGGCCTCGTGCAGGCTCTTGTAGGACTCGGTGAGATCGACGTACTTGCCGATGATGCCGATGTGCACCTGCCGGCCCGGATTCTTGATCTTCTCGATCAACCGTTCCCAGTTTGCCAGCCGCGGCGCCCCGGTCCAGATGTTTAAGTGTTTGAGGATCTTCTCGTCGAGGCCCTCGCGGTGGAAGCAGAGCGGCACCTCGTAGATGCTGTCCACGTCCTGGGCGGTGATGACGTCGCCCGCGTCCACGTTGCAGAACAGGGCGATCTTGGCCTTGATCTCCTTGGAAAGCTGGGTCTCGGTGCGGCAGAGAAGGATGTCGGGCTGGATGCCGATGGCCCGGAGTTCCTTGACGCTATGCTGGGTGGGCTTGGTCTTGACCTCGCCGGCGGTCTTGATGTACGGCACCCAGGTGACGTGGATGAACAGGGCGTTTTCCCGGCCATGATCGATGCGGAACTGGCGGATGGCCTCCAGGAAGGGCTGGCCCTCGATGTCGCCGATGGTGCCGCCGATCTCGACGATGGCCACGTCCACTGAGCCGTCCAGTTGCAGGATGGCGGCCTTGATCTCGTCGGTGATGTGGGGGATGACCTGGACGGTGCCGCCCTGGTATTCGCCTCGCCGTTCCTTGGTGATCACCGAGTGGTAGATACGGCCCGAGGTGTAGTTGTTGCCCTGGCCCAGCACCGCCGACGAGAAGCGCTCGTAGTGGCCGAGATCGAGGTCGGTCTCCGCCCCGTCGTCGGTGACGTAGACCTCGCCGTGCTGGAAGGGGTTCATGGTGCCGGGATCGACGTTGATGTAGGGATCGAGCTTCTGGAAGGTGATCTTGAGCCCTCGGCTTTCGAGCAAGGCGCCGATGGACGCTGCCGCCAGGCCCTTGCCCAGGGAGGAGAGGACGCCGCCGGTGATGAAGATGTATTTGGTGTTGGAGGAGTGTTGGGCTGGTTTCATGGCCGGGCAGTATAATTCTCCCGGCGCGTTTGCGCCACGAAAAAAATCAGGGTTCCGGGGGGCGAAGGGCGAGGTTCAAGTGGCACTTTTCGGGCCGTCAGTATTTTTCCTGGCCCCACATGTCTTGAGTGAAGCGGACCACCCGGTTGCGGCCCTCCTCCTTGGCCCGGTAGAGGGCGACGTCGGCGAATTTGATCGCCTCCCAGAAGCCGTCGGTGTCCTGGGGGAAGACGCTGGCCCCGACGCTGATCGTCTTCTTCAGGGTGCCGGTGGGGATGTTGATGACCGTCATCTCCATGGTGGCCCGGATCTTCTCGGCCAGCGGCAGGATGTCTTTGTCGCTCTTCACGTCGATGAGCAGGACGATGAACTCCTCGCCGCCGTAGCGGATCACCATGTCCGAGGCCCGGACGCAGCTCTTGAGCACCTCGGCCGTCTTTACCAGCACCACGTCGCCGGTCTCGTGGCCGTAGGTGTCGTTCACCACCTTGAAGAAGTCCATGTCGCACATCAGGATGCCGATCTTGGTCTCCCGGCGGATGGTGCTGGCCACCAGGGTGTTGGAGTAGGTCTCCAAGAAGCGCCGGTTGTAGAGGTCGGTCATCGGGTCGCGCATGGTGGTCTCGTGCAGGGCCGAGGCGAAGCGCTTGGCCTCGATCACCGGTGTCGCCTCGGCGATGTAGCGCCCGGCCCGCTTGACTTGGGCGTCGAACTCCCGCTGCTCCTCCGGGGTGCGCTTAACGTCCTCCAGGAACTGCACCACCCCCACCACCTTGCCGTTGGCGATCATCGGGATGCAGTGGTGTTCAAAGAGGTCCTTGTGGGGAAAGACCTTGCAGATCTCCGGGAACTCGATCGAGGAGATGGGGTGCCCGGTGCGCTTGGCCCGGCAGAAGTTCGAGTCGTCGAAGATCTCGGCACTGCACACGTGCGACATGTCCGAGGCGTAGGCCACCGACATGTTGTTCTTGGAGCCGGTTATCTCGTAAACGTAGAGGTGGTTCAGCCGGAAACGGTCGCGCAGCAGTTTGGCCAGGCGCAGGTTGACCTCGGTGGTGGATTCCTCCTCCTCGATGATGGACTTGAAGGTATTTAAGCTGAAGATGTTGTCCACCATGGTGTTCAACTGTTGGGCGAGCTGGCCCACCTCGTCGTTGCTCTTCACCTCGATGCGCTGGGCCCGGTCGCCCTCGCCCTGGGCGATGAAGGTGATTTTTTCCAGGATGCTGCGCAGGGGCGTGGCGATGATGAGGATGTAGAGCAGGGTGGCGATGGTCAGCACCATGGCGATGACCAGGCCGATCAGCAGCGAACGCTGGTTGGAGGTGGCGATGGTTTGCACCAGCTCCCGTGACTGTTGGGCTTGCTGCTGGCTGCTGTCCGCCGCTAGATTCACCACCTGGGCGTAGAGGTCGTCCAGCGAGTCGTTGAGATTTGCGATCAGGTCGTCCTTGTCGTCGTCGGCGCAGGTGGTGGTGAGCAGACATTGGGTCAGAGACTGATAGGCCTTGGCCAGGGCCGACTCCTTGCCCTTCAGGGCGGCGAACATGGCGGTGGCCTTGGGGTCGTCGGTGGCCTGGACGGTGAAGGTGTCCAGGGTGCGCTTGGCCACCTTGGCCATGTCCTGGACCGGGCCGCCGTGCTGCAGGGCGTTGAGCATCGAGTCCATGTCGCTTAGCCGCTGCTCGTTGGCCAGGAGCTGGGGGTCGCCCTCCTTTAATTCCGGCTTATCCAGGAGTTGGATGAGCGAGATCTTAAAGCCGTTGATGGAGCGCAGGATGTACTGGCTGATCTTGTAGCGGGGGATGGCGATGTCTTTAATGACGTGATTTTGCTCGTCGATGCTGTGGAGGGTGCTGCGGTTGAAGGCGATCAAGAGGGCGAAGCCGAGCAGGGAGACGACCAGGATGCCGATCAGCTTGCCGGTGATGCTGGTGTCCAGGCAGCGTTGCAGGAAGCGGCCCAGAGGTGAGCCGGTCGGGCACTTGAAGGCGCCCAACAGGGAAAAGGAGGACTGGTGGTGGGCGCTGGCCGGGTCGGTTTCTGGTTGATCCATGTTGGCGCTCCTGGGAGGAGGAGTAACGGCGTCCGGGGCCACGACATCTGTTTAAAATTTCACCCCTAATTTCGCAGATTGTCAAGCTATTTTCTGAGCGGGCCAGGAGGGTTAGGGGGATTTAGTTTGGTTGGATCACTACCTGAGCAGGAAGGGTAGAATGGTCAGGGCTAGGCCGATAACGATCGACATCCAGACGCTGTTGACGAAGTAGGGAAAGGCGCAGAGCCCGACCCCGGCCAGGATGGCCGGCAGGTGAGACTGCTTGCGGCCATAGGCGATATAGCCCATGCCCAGGGAACCGAAGATCAGGCCGATGAAGAGTAGGTTGACGTTCATTGTCGCCGGTCGGGAGGGGGCTTTCGTTTGGGTATGGTTTGGGTTTGGCGAATAAATCAAAAGTCTAGAGGATTGACGGGAAAAAGTCAAATTTGTCCTCACCGCGTCGGCCCGGATGAAAAAAACCCGCTTGTATTCCCCGGCGGATTCTGTTAGTGAGGAAGGAATCGTCTCTGGCCTGGCCGGGGCGGTTCGACAACTGGCCGTGTTACTCTCGCCTGGGAAACCCGACATGCGGGGGGCGGCCAACTTCTACGCCCGGACATTCTCGGGCAAAAGGTCTTTTACGACCCAGCCACCTGAAACTTGGCCCCTGGCGCCAGGCAGACAGGCGTGGAGACAGCATGCGGTTATTCAAGCACCTCCGGTTTAGCATTTTTGTCGTCACCTTCATCTTTCTTGTAAGCGCCCTGATTGGGCATCTCTACCGGGCGGGTCAGGAGCGGCTGCCGCTGTTGCAGGCCCTGCTCGACCGCACCGACATCCTTCTGCATCAATCCTCCCCGGAGCAACCCCAGGCGGGCCGCGATTTTATCCCTGTTGAGCAGGACGCCAAGTCCGGCGACGCCCAGGGCGGCGAAGCCTCGGCGCCCCTCATCTCCGGCACCATCCGCCGGGGCGAGTCGATCGACGTCTCCCTGCGCCGGCAGAGTGTCTCCACCGAGATGCGGCTGGCGATCATCGCCGCCTTGAAGAGCCAGCTCGATTTCAAGCGGATCAAGCCCCAGGATACCTACACCCTCCAGCTCGACAGGAACGGCGAGCTGGAGAATTTCAGCTACCAGTCCGGGCCGCTCACCGTCTTAAACGTCAAGAACTCCGATAACGGCTACCAGGCGAGCCGGGCGCCCATCGAATTGGAGCGGCGGGAGGTGAAGATCTCGGGCGAGATCAAGAGCTCCCTGTTCGCCGCCTTTGCCGACCAGAATGAGGATATGCGGCTGGTTTACGCCTTTGCCGATGTCTTTGCCTCCAAGATCGATTTCAACACCGAGATCAAGCCCGGGGATCGCTTCAGCCTGGTGGTGGACAAGTACTACAAGAACGGGGTGCTGGTGGGCTACGGCAAGGTCGAGGCCGCCCAGTACCGCCGGGTGAACGGCCAGGTGCTGGAGGGCTATCTGTTCCACACCGCCAGCGGCAAGGACGTCTATTACGACCAGAACGGCGAGGGGGTGGGCACCTCGTTTCTGCGCTCGCCGGTACCGGTTGGCAAGTTGACCTCCAAGTTTTCCTACCACCGCCGTCACCCGATTACTGGCCAGATCAGGCCCCACCTGGGGGTGGACCTGGCGGCCCCCATCGGCACCCCGATCATGGCCGCCGCCGATGGCCGGGTGGTGGAGATCGGCCCCAACAAGGGTTTTGGCAATCAGGTAATCATCGCCCACAGCGGCGACTACAAGACCTACTACGCCCACCTCTCCCGCTTCCGGCCCGGGCTGCATCCGGGCAGTCTGGTCACCAAGAAGGAGGTCATCGGCTACGTGGGTGAATCCGGGGAGGCGACCGGGCCTCATCTCGACTATCGGGTTCAGCATCACACCGTGTTTCTGGATCCCTTCGCTACCACCTTCAAGACCCAGGACGTTTTGGCTGGACGCGATCTGGCCCGCTTCCGGCAAGAGGTGCGTGGCCTCGCCACCCTGGCGGACATGCAGGAATTCACCCCCGAGACCCAGGTGCTTAAGGTCAGCAATCTCACCCTCACCAAAGAACACTCAATCACGACCCTGTAGGGCCGGCAATCCCAGGCCTGGCCGGTGCCACCGCACTCTCCGCGGGGCCCGGATCCGTGGTCTTGTCGCCCTTATCCCCGCTAATGCCGCCAGACGAGTCCTCGTTTAACATCGTGCTGGTGGAGCCGGAAATCCCCCCCAACACCGGCAGTATCGCCCGTCTCTGCGGCGCCACCAACACTACCCTGCACCTGGTGCATCCGCTGGGCTTCAGCCTTGCCGACCGCTACCTCAAGCGGGCTGGACTCGACTATTGGCGACAGGTGATAATCGTCCACTGGCCCAGTCTGGCCGATTTCCTGGCCGCTAAGTCCCGCGAGCGTCTGTTCCTGTTGACCACCAAGGCCTCCCGCCCTTACACCCAGGCCCGTTTCCGGCCCGGCGATTTTTTGCTCTTCGGCAAGGAGACCAAGGGACTGCCCGAAGATTTTCTGAACAGGCACCGGGATAGCTGCTATACTGTTCCCATGGCCAACCGTAACATCCGCAGTCTGAACCTCGCCATGACCGCCGGTATCGTCCTCTACGAGGCCCTGCGGCAACAGGCGGAAGAGAGTCAGGAGGTAAGGCGATGAGCGATTGCCGGGAGTGCACGCTGCCTAAGAATTCGGAGGTCAAGATCCTGATCGTGGACGACGACCCCATCGTCCTGGAGGTGATGAAGAGTATCATCGCCTCCTATGGTTTCCCCCTGGCCACCGCCGAAAACGGCCAGCAGGCGATTGCCCGCCTCCAGAGCGACCGTTTTGCCATCGTGCTCACCGACATCAACATGCCGGTCATGGACGGCATGGAGCTGCTTAAGTATGTCAAGTCCCACCATCCCGAGATCGGGGTGATCGTGGTCACCGGCCTGAGCGAGGAGTACAGCTACATAGACGTGATCAACGCCGGGGCCATCGACTACATGACCAAGCCCTTCGACGGCTCGGAGCTGTTGGCCCGGTTGTGCCGGGTGATCCGGGAGCAGGCCCTGGTGCGGGAACTGGAGAAGCGTTCCACCTGCGACAGCCTGACCAACCTCTACAACCGGCGCTACTTCGACACCAAGATCATGGATGAGGTGCACCGCGCCGTCCGCCAGGATTACAAAATTTTCCTCTCCTTTATCGACGTGGACCGGTTTAAGGGCTACAACGACACCTACGGCCATCAGGCCGGGGACAACCTGCTCAGCGCCCTGGGCCATATCCTGCGTAATTACGCCCGCCGGGGGGTGGATTGGGCCTTCCGCTACGGCGGCGACGAGTTCGCGGTGCTCATCACCCAGACCACCATGGAGCAGTCGATCAAGATCAACGAGCGCATCCTCTCCACCTTCATGGAGTATCAGTTTGGCGACACCAGCTTGAGCTGCGGGCTGGGCGAGTTCATCCGTCTGCCCGGCCTGTCCTGGCAGGACAATATCAGCCGCTTCATCAAGCAGGTCGATCTGGCCCTCTACGAGGCGAAACACGCCGGCCGGGGCCGCGTGGTCTGGAACGCCCCTGCCCTGGCCCCCGAATCCCCGGAAAATTCTCCGCCCCTGGCCCTGGGTTGAGGCGCCGGAACCCCTCATGCTGGAAGTGAGTCAGACGCGGAGCCAGCCCTGGTCTCAGAGGCGTTCCGCCCTCACGCCCCGCAAGTTTTCCTCCCTATTTTTACTGAAATTATTCTGCCTGCTAACCCTTGTTGCCTGCGGCCAGCCTCCAGGCCAGACGATGAGCGGCGCCCGCCGGCTGGCCGATGGCTCGATCTACTCCGGCTCCTTCCGGGGCGGGCTGCCGGAGGGGGAGGGCACCCTCACCTATCCCGACGGCCGTAGGTATGTCGGCCAGTTCGTCCAGGGCCGGAAACAGGGGCTAGGTACCATGACCTTCGCCGACGGCTCCCGCTACCAGGGCCAGTTCGCGAACGACTTGATGGCTGGCCAGGGAACGCTTTCCTCCCCCAACGGCCAGGTGTACCAGGGGGGATTTAAGGCCGGGCTGTTCGAGGGATCCGGGGGGTGGCATCAGGCTAAAGGCACATTTATTGGCCAATTTGTCCGGGGAAAAATGGAGGGCCAGGGGGAGTGGGACTACGCTGACGGCGGCCAGCTGAAGGCCAATTTCCATAACGGCCTGGCCGACGGCCACGGCGAGTTGCGTCTCGCCAGCGGCGAGCATTACCAGGGCGGGTTTGTGGCCGGGAAGAAGAGTGGGCAGGGGGTTTGGCGGGGCGCGGGCGGCGAGAGCTACCGGGGGCGGTTTGCCAACGACCTTTTCAACGGCGACGGGGACTACACCTTTAGCGACGGCAGCCGCTATCGCGGGCAGTTCCAGAACGGGCTGCCCAACGGTCAGGGGGAGCTGGTTAGCGCGGGCGGCGACCGTCTGTCCGGGGTCTTTGTCTCGGGCATGGCCAACGGCGAGGGGGTCAAGGTCGGTGGCGACGGTCGGGTCTATCGGGGGCGCTTTCGCAACGGGCGGCTAAACGGTCCCGGGGTGGCGATCTTTCCCAACGGCGACCGGTATCAGGGCGACTTCGTGGACGACGCCTTCAGCGGCCAGGGCACCTTCACCGGCCACGGCGGCGAGGTCTATGGCGGCCAGTGGCGGGCCGGACGGCAAAACGGCGCCGGCACCCTCGTCTATCCCGACGGTGCTAAGTATATCGGTCAGTTCCAGGACGGGTTCTTTGACGGCGAGGGCGGCCTGAGCACCGCCGACGGTCGCAAATACGCCGGTCAGTTCGTGCGTGGCGAGTTCACCGGCCAGGGGGCGATGTTCAACCGCCGGGGCGAGATGTATTCCGGGAACTGGGAGAAGGGACGGTTGAACGGGCCAGGCACGGTGAGCTATCCCGACGGCAGCCGGTTTGAGGGCGAGTTCTTGGATAACCAGTTCCAGGGCCATGGGGTCATGGCCTACGCCAACGGCGACCGCTATGAGGGCGGCTGGGAGAGGGGCAACATCAACGGCTTGGGCACCCTGATCACCGCCGACGGCCAGACCTACAGCGGCAACTGGCGGGACGGCGAAAAGAGCGGCCCGGGCGAACTGACCCTGGCGGACGGCAGTCACTACCAGGGCCAGTTTGCGCACGGCACCATGAACGGCATGGGCGCCATGGCCTTCGCCGGGGGCGCGGTTTACGCCGGTGAATGGCGGGATGGCTTGCCGGACGGCCACGGGACGTTCACCGCCGCTGACGGCACGGTGCAGGAGGGTCTCTTTGCCGCCGGCCGTTTCCTGGGCACCGGTGGCGAGGCAAGCAAGGACCTTGGCCCCGCCGCCGGGGTCGAGGGATTGCCCGCCGGCCACCCCTAGGCCGTCCTCTACTCGTCCAGCGTCCCCATTGCCCGCTTCAGGGTCACCAGTGCCGTCAAGTGATCCCGCCGGGCCCGGGCCAGGTTGGTCTGTGCCTGCATCAGGTTCAACTCCGCGTCCTCCACCTCGAGCCTCGTCTTCACCCCCAGTTCCTGCCCCTTTTCTGCCATTCCCAGCAGTTGCCCGGCCTGCTTGGCGGTGCCGGCGAGGGCGGTCTCGATCTCTTTTGTCTCCCTGGCCTGGGCCAGGGCGGTTCTGATCTCCAGCCCGATCTCGTCTTTCAGCTTGGCCTCGTCGATGGCGAGGCTCCGGCGGTCGCTCTTAGCCTGGGCCACCTTGCCCCGGGCCTTCATCCCGTCGAAGAAGGGGAAGGAGAGGGTCACCCCGGCGTCCCAGGCCGGGCCGCTGCCTCGGTAGCCTGCCACCTCCAGTTGCCGGCGTCCGTAGTCGGCGTTCAGGTCGAGCCGGGGTTTGTCCTCGGCCTTGGCGATGTTGATCAACTCGTCGGCGACCTCCTGCCGGTGGATGAGCGAGTCAAGGTCGGGCCGCCTTTTCAAGGCGCGGGCCAGGGCCTGCTCGTAGGAAGGCAGGGGGGATTGGGAGTCGTCGTCGGCGGCGAGCGTCCCCTGGGCGTCGATCTCCTCCTGGCTGCCGGTCAGCACCTTGAGCCGGTCGCGGGCGATGCCCACCTGGTTTTCGGCGTGGATCGTCTGGGGCCGGGCGTTTTCCGCCGCCACCTTCGCCGCCAGGACATCGTAGTCGGTGGCCACCCCCAGGTCGCGGCGCCTGCGGGCCTTATCGAGATGGGTTTCCTTGAGGTTTAGGTTGCGGCGGGCGATATTCGCCTCCTCCTTGGCCAGCAGCAGGTCGTAGAAGGTGACGCTTACCGCCTGCCGGGTATCGGCCCGGGCCTGGCGCAACTCGTCGTCGGCGGTCAGGAAGCCCTTCTGGGCCGCCCGAATGGCGGCCCCCAGCTTACCCCAGGTGAACAGGGCCTGGGAGAGGCCAACGGAGAGCGAGCGGCTATCCTGGGCCCCGGACAGGGGCGGCCAGAACAGGGCCTGGCTGTCGTCCTCCTGGCGCGACAACTGGCCGTTCAAGGAGAGATGGGGCAGGGCCGCAGCCCGTTCCTCCACGTATTTGCCTTGCACCTGGCGACCAAACTCCCTGGCCTTGGCCAGGTCGTGGTTGTTACGGTCGGCGAGCTCGAGCGCCTCGTGGAGGGTCAAGCTCCGCAGCGGCCCCCCGGCCAGAGAATCGGCCGCCGTCCCGCAGATGAGGAGCAAAGCCGTAAGCCCGGTCAGTAGGGCCGAAAGGCCTCTTGCCGTCTGGCCGTTCATCGTCCGCTGCCCCCCGTGCCCTGCCAGGCGCGTCTCAGCCAAGCCCCCAGGTCGTCCATGCAGGTGTACATTACCGGCACCACCAGGAGGGTGAGGAGCGAGGAGGTCAGGAGCCCGCCCACCACCGCCCGGGCCATGGGGGCCCGCATCTCGGCCCCGGAGCCCAGGGCGAAGAAGAGGGGCAGCATCCCGAAGATCATGGCCAGGGTGGTCATGACGATCGGCCTGAGTCGCACCCGGCCCGCCTCGATTACCGCCTGTCGCCGGGGCAGGCGGTCGCGTTTTTGCAAGACCTTGGCGTAGTCCACCAGCAGGATGGCGTTCTTGGTGACTAGGCCCATGAGCATGATCAGCCCGATCAGGCTCATGATGTTGATGGTGTCGCCGGTGATTTTCAGCATCCCGGCCATACCGACGATGGAAAGCGGCAGGGAGAGCATGATCGCCAGGGGCTCCAGGAAGGACTCGAACTGGGCCGCCAGGATGAGATAGACGAAGATCACCGCCAGGATCAGGGATTCGCCCATGTAGCCGAAGGACTCGGCCATGTCCTCGGCCTCGCCCGAGAAGCTGACCGAGTAGCCGGGCGGCAGGTTGAGGGTCTGGGCTGCGGACATGACCCTTTTTACCGCCGTGCCGATGGGCAGGCCATCCAGGTTGGCGCTCACCGTCACCAGCCGGGAGAGATCGCGGCGGTTGATGGCCGAGGGGGTGCTGTCCGAGGCCAGGCTGGTGATGGCGGCCAGCGGCACCAGCTTCGTCCCCCCCTGGCCGTCCGCCACCGAGAGCTTGAGTCCTTGCGCCTGGTAGGGGTTCTGACGCCGGTTTTCGGGCAGTCTGAGCCGCACGTCCACCGCGTCCCCGTCCTCGTCCTCGAAGGTGCTGATCGCCTCCCCGCCCACCAGCCGAGAGAGGGTGCTGGTGATGAGCCGCGAGTCCACCCCGGCGCTCACCGCCCGCTCCCGGTCCACCGTCAGCCGGTATTCGGGGGTGTCGTGCTCCAGCGAGGCCGAGACATCCACGATCCCCGGCACCTGGCGCAGCTTGTCCTTGAGCTGTCCGGCCAGGAGTTTCAGGCGCCCCAGGTCGTCGCCCTTGAGGTCGGCGTTTAGGGGCTTGGCGCCGCCCATGCTGCCCACCACCTCGATGGAGATGGTGATCCCGGCGATGCCCGCCAGCCGCTGCCGCACCTGGCGCTGGATCTGCAACTGGCTGCGGTGGCGGTACCTTTTGTCGGTGAGTTTGACGTAGACCAGGCCGTCGCGCACCGTGCCGTTGTCTCCGGCCCCGATGGTGGCGTAGGTGTGGTCGATCTCCGGGATGCCGGCCAGGGCCTTAAGGATCTGGTTTAGTTTGAGCTTGGTCTCCGTAATAGAGCTGTCCGGGCTGGTCTGGAAGGCGACCTGAAACTCGGCGCGGTCCTCGGTGGCCATGAAGGAGGACTCCAGGCTGCCGAAGATGAAAATGCCGCCGACAAAGGCCGTCAGCGCCGAGAGTAGCACCGTCTTGCGGTGGTCGAGGGCCCAGCCGATGGCCACCCGGTAGCGGTCGGCGGCGTGGTCGAACCAGTCGTTGAAGGACTCAAGCCCGCGGGCCAGGCCCCGGCGCCGGCCCCGGGCGCCGATCGCCGGGTCATGCCAGCGGGAGGAGAGCATGGGATCCAGGGTGAAGGAGACCAGGAGCGAGACCAGCACCGCAAAGGACACCGTCACCCCGAAGGGGAAGAAGAAGCGCCCGACGATGCCCCGCATGTAGGCCACCGGCACGAAGACCGCAATCACCGACATGGTGGTGGCGAAGACCGCCAGTCCGATCTCGGCGGTGCCGAAGCGGGCCGCCTCCAGATGATCCTTGCCGTGCTCCAGATGGCGGACGATGTTCTCCCGCACCACGATGGCGTCGTCGATCAGCATCCCGATGGCCAGCGACAGGGCCATCAGGGTCATGACGTTTAGGGTCATGCCCAGGACGTTCATAATGATGAAGGAGGAGACCACCGAGATCGGCAGGGTGACTCCGGTGATGACCGTGGAGCGCCAGGAGTTGATGAAGCAGAAGACGATGACCACGGTCAGGATGCCGCCGATGACCAGGGTCTCCTGGACATCGGCCAGCGACTCGCGGGTCATGATCGAGCCGTCCCGCACCAGGGAGATCTTGACCCCGCTGGGCAGCTCTGCCTCTATCTGGCGCATCATCTGGCGCACCGTGTCCACCACCTGCACCTGGTTGGCGCCGGACTGCTTGTAGATGTCCAGCCCGATGGCCCTCTCGCCGTTGACCAGGGCCAGGCGCCGCTCCTCCTCGACCCCGTCCCGCACCGAGGCCACCGCCGAGAGGGTAACGGGCCGGCCGCCGCGCTCGGCCACGGTGATGCCGGCGTAGTCTGAGACCCGTTTGGGCTTGCCTTCGATGCGCAGGGGGTATTCGTTCGCCCCCTTGGTCAGGCGTCCGAGTGGGGTGTTGGCGTTCTCGCCCTGGATGGCGCCCACCAGGTCGTTCACCCCCAGGCCGATGGCCTCCAGGCGCACGGGATCGACCGCCACCTCCACCTCCCGTTTCCGGCCCCCCACCATGTCCACCTTGCCCACCCCGGCCAGGCTCTCGAAGCGCTTCCTGATTTTTTTGTCCACCAGGGTGGTCAGTTCGCGGACGGGCATCGTCTGGGATTGGACGGCCAGGGCGGCCACCGGCATGGCGTTGAAGTCGAGCTTCTGGATGATTGGCTCCTTGACCGTATCCGGCAACTGGCCGCGGATGGAGCTGATCTTGGCCCGCGCCTCCTGGGCCACGTCGTTTAGCTTCTCCTCCAGCCGGAACTGGGCCACCACTGTTGATACCCCCTCCCGGGAGTAGGAGAGGACGTGCTTGATGCCCGCCACCTGGTTCACCGCCTCCTCGATGGGCTTGGACACCTCGCGTTCCACCGTCTCTGGGGAGGCGCCGGGGTACTTGGTGATGATGGAGATCACCGGGATCTCGACGTTGGGGAACATCTCCACCGACAGCCGCCGGTAGGAGAAGATGCCAAAGGTCATCAGGGCCAGCATCATCACCGCCGCCAGCACCGGACGGCGGATGGAGAGATCGGAGAGGATCACGGGTTCTGGTTCGGGAGGGGGGAGACGACCCGCACCGGGTCGCCGTCCTTTAGGGTGAAGCCGCCTCTGGGCACGTAAGGCTCGCCGGGCGCGAGCCCGGAGCGGATCTCGACCTGGTCGCCCGCCATCTGGCCGGTGGTCACCTGCCGGCGGCGGGCGAGGCCGCCCTCGATCACTAGCAGGCTGGCGCGGCCCTTGGCCATCTCCCAGTTGTCGAGGGCGGAGCGGGGCACTTGTAGCACTGCGGGGCGCCGATCCACGATCAGCTGCCCGCTCACGAACATCCCGCCCTTCAAGGGGCCGTCGCCGTTGTTGACCTGGGCCACCAGCCGGAGGGAGCGGTCGGCGAGTTCGAGCCTGGGGTTGATGTAGGCCACCTGGCCGTGGAAGGTTTGGCCCGGCAGGGCCTCGGTGTGGAAGACGATTTCCTGGCCGGTGGCCACCTGGGCCTGGGACGAGGAGGGAACGGTGGCGGTGAGGTCTAGGAGGCGATTGTCGACGATGACGAAGATCGGCTTGGCCGAGGAGGCGTCGCTGGCCAGGTCGCCGACGTTGACGTGGCGCTGGGCCACCACCCCGTCCAAGGGCGAGAGCACCAGGGCCTTGGCCAGCCGGGCCTGGGCCTGCCGCCACTCCTCCTCCGCCGCCTGGGCCTGATCCTGGGCGGTGGCGGTCCGGGCGGTGGCCGCCAGGGCGGCGCTGGTGGCGTCGTCGGCCTGCTTGCGGGTGGCGAGCCCGGCCTCCTTCAGTTCCTGGGTGCGTTGCCGTTCCCGTTCGGCCTGCTCGCCTTCGGCCTGGGCCTGGGCCAGGGCGGCCCGGGCCGCTGACCAGGTCGCCTTGGCCCGCTGGGCGGCGGCGGCGGTCTCGGCGGCGTTGATCTTGGCTAGCGGCTGGCCCTTATGCACCTTGACCCACTCCCGGACATAGACCTCCTCGATCAAGCCAGGGATCTGGGTCTTGACCTCGGCCTCGAATTTGGGGCTGAGGGTGCCGGTGATGGGAAGCTCGTCCACGAGCGGCGCGGGCCGGGCCTCCTCGACCTCCACCGCCCGGGGGGGCCGCTTGGCGACCTGGGTCTCGGGAGGCCGCGAGCAGTTGGCGAACAGGAGACTGGCCAGGAGCAGGGCTATGATTTTCACCGGTGGGCGGGGCATGTCTTTCCTCCCGGATGACGGTTCGCGACAGGGAGTGGCTGGCGTGAGACTAAAGGTCTGGGTTAGGTAAGCTACTTTCTAGATGCTGTCAAGTGTTGATGGCGTCGCAAAAATTCGATCTGCTGCGGCGCGGGGCGGTTTGGCTCGTTCGGCCGTCAAGCGCGCCCCGCGCCTGGCCTGTCGGCCCCTTTGCTTAGCCATCGGCTACCGTTGGGCGAGGCCATCAGCGTTGATTGAACCAGGTTGGTTTGCTGCCTGTTTCCTGGCGGTTAACAGATGCGCTCGGCCGATCATGGCCTGGCCGAGGGAGAGTCCGCCGTCTCCGGCGGGCAGCAGGGAGTGGTTGAGCACCGTGAACCCTTCCCGGGCCAGAACTCGGCTTAGGCCCTCCCGGAGCAGGGAGTTGGCGAACACCCCGCCGGAGAGGGCGACGGTGGCGAGCCCGCAGTGGGCCGAGGCCAGGCGGACGGCCTGGGCCAGCATCTTAATCAGGGTGGCGTGGAAGCGGCGGCTGATGGCGGGAAGCTTGGCCCCGGCCTTTAGGTCGGCCACCACCTGGCGGATCAAGGGGCCGATTGGCAGGATCCGGGTGGCGGCTAGTCCGCTCAAGTCAAGCTGGTAGTCGTCATCGTTGGCCAGGGGGCTGGGGCCGGCGGCGGCCATCAGCTCGATGGCTGCCTGGCCCTCGTAGGAGATGATCTGGCGCCCGCCGGTCATGGCGGCCACGGCGTCGAATAGGCGTCCGCCGCTGGTGGTGGCGGGCGAGAGCCGGGGCCGCTGGGCGATCTCTGCCACCGGCCGCCAGTCGTGGCTGGCCAGGAAGTCGAGCTGGGGCGGGTTGGGGCCGAAGACGTGGACGAGATAGCCCACCGCCGTCCGCCAGGGCTCACGGATGGCCTGCTCGCCGCCGGGCAGGGGCAGGGGCTCCAGGTGGGCGTAGCGGGTATAGCCGTAAGCCGAGCCGATCAGCACCTCGCCACCCCAGATGCCGCCGTCCTCGCCCAGGCCGGTGCCGTCCAGGATGACCCCGATGGCCGGGCCGGGGTGCCGGTTTTCCGCCAGGCAGGAGACCAGATGGGCGTGGTGGTGTTGCGCCGCCAGCACCGGCCAGCCGGTGTTCTGCCGCGCCCATTGGCTGGAGAGGTAATTCGGGTGCAGGTCGCAGACGATCAGCTCCGGCCGGCCGTCGAAGATGTTTAGGAGGTGGCGGATGGATTCGGCGAATAAACGGTGGGCAGCCAGATTTTTCAGATCCCCCAGGTGGGGGCTGACCAGGGCCAGGTCGTCTTTTGCCAAGCAGACGGCGTTTTTTAGCTCCCCGCCCACCGCCAGCACATTAGGTCCAGACTCCGCCAGGGGAATGGGCGCCGGCGCCAGGCCCCGGGCCCGGCGCAGCGGATGCGGACGACGTTCGGGGCCGGGGATGAGCACCGAATCGTCGGCCAGGTGGGCGATTTCGCGGTCGTGCAGCAGAAAGAAATCGGCGATGCCCGCCAGGCGGGCCAGGGCCTCCTGGTTTTCTCGGCACAGGGGCTCGTCGCTCAGGTTGGCGCTGGTCATCACCAGGGGCCGGCCAAAGGCGTCGAGAAGCAGGTGGTGGAGGGGGGTGTAGGGCAGCATCAGCCCCAGTTCGTTCACCCCTGGGGCCACCTCCGGGCTGACTGGGGCGTCGGCCCTTTTGGGGATGAGCACGATGGGCCGCGGGGGCGAAAGGAGCAGGTCGCGGGCGGCGGGGGAGAGATGGCAGAGGGCCTCGGCCGCCTTTAGATCGGCCACCATCAGGGCCAGCGGCTTGTGGGGCCGGCCCTTGCGGCGCCGCAGTTCCGCCACCGCCGCTCCGTTTGTCGGATCGGCCGCCAGATGAAAGCCGCCCAGCCCCTTGACGGCCAGGATCCGGCCTTGGGCCAGGAGGCGGGCGCTGGCAGCGAATGCCTCCCCCGGCAGAGACTCCCCGTCCGGGCCGCAGAGCCAGACCCTTGGCCCGCAGTCCGGGCAGGCGTTGGGCTGGGCGTGAAAGCGTCGGTTGGCCGGGTCTTCGTACTCCCGGCGGCAGGCGGGGCACATGCGGAATTGCCGCATGGTGGTCGCCTGCCGGTCGTAGGGGATGGCGGTGATGATGGTGAAGCGGGGGCCGCAGTTGGTGCAGTTGATGAACGGGTAGCGGTAGCGCCGGTTGCTGGGCTCGAACAGCTCCCCCAGGCAGTCGTCGCAGGTGCGGAGGTCGGGGGCGACCAGGGTGGCGGCGGGCCCGACCGGGTCGGAGGGGACGATGCGGAAGGCGGTTTCTTCCGTAAGCGGCAGGTCGGCTTGGTTAAGTCCGGTGATGGTGGATTGGGGTGGGGCCTCCTCCTTGATGGCGCGGGCGAATCCGGCCAGGGACTCCTCCGGCCCCTGGGCCTCGATCCGTACCCCGCCGCCGGTGTTGGCCACCAGGCCGGTGAGGCGGCGGGCCGTGGCCAGGCGATAGACGAAGGGCCGGAACCCCACCCCCTGGACGAGGCCCTGGACGGTGATCAGGCGGCGGGGCATGGCCCTCTGCCCTTAATGGCAGTGGCTGGCATTAAAGGTGTCCCGTAGCCATTGGAGCCAGGCCGCGAAGCCCTCGCCGCTCTTGGCCGAAAGCTCGAGGAAGGTCAGCCGGGGGTTGACCTGACGGGCCAGGGTCTTGCACAGCTCAAGGTCGAAGTCGAGGTGGGGCAGGAGGTCGATCTTGTTGAGCAGGCAGAGCGAGGCGGCCCGGAACATGTGGGGGTATTTCTGGGGCTTGTCCTCGCCCTCGGTGACGCTGATGATCGCCACCTTGGCGTGTTCCCCCAGGTCGAAGAGGGCTGGGCAGACCAGGTTGCCGACGTTTTCGATGAACAGTAGGGAGTGGGGCTTGGGCGGCAGCCGGGCCAGGGCCCGGCGGATCATCTCGGCGTCGAGGTGGCAGCCGGCTCCGGTGTTCACCTGCACCACCGGCGCCCCGGCGGCGCTGATGCGTTCTGCGTCGCGCATGGTCTGCTGGTCGCCCTCGATGACGCTGGTGGCGATT
This sequence comes from Deltaproteobacteria bacterium, assembly GCA_021782655.1. Classification (GTDB taxonomy): domain Bacteria; phylum Desulfobacterota; class Desulfobulbia; order Desulfobulbales; family VMSU01; genus VMSU01. The sequence goes on along the minus strand of JAJXUT010000003.1, from coordinate 16,654 downwards.
TCCGGGCCCAGGGTTTTCAGGGTGCGTTCCAGGATTGAGGTCTTGCCGGAGCCCGGTGAGCTGACTAGGTTTAGGGCCAGGATCTTTTGTTCGGCAAAGAACTGGCGGTTGGCCTCCCCCTGGTGGTCGTTTTGGGCCAGCAGCTCGTGCTCCACCACGATCTTCCGGGTCTGGTGCTGGTGGCCGTGGGGCTGGCCGGGGATGGCGATGGTCGCCTCCGCCGCCTCCCCGCAGTGGCAGGAATCGCACATGCTTCTTTACTCCTTGTCGTTGACGTTTGCTGGTGTCGCAAAAGACCGAGCAACTGCGGCCCCGTCCAGCACCAGCGGGGATTGGCCAGAATTGCGGGACGGTTGGGATCGTTCGGGATGCCAGGGGTATGGCCCTCTCGCCAAACGCATGGGCGAGATCAGCACGTTTACTCGACGTTGATGGATCGCAGTCTAAGCTCGGTGCCGGCGGTGATGGCCACCCCGAAGCTGCCACACTTAGGGCATTGGGCGGGAAAGGCGCTGATCGCCACCTGCCGCTGGCAGGCTTGGCAGTGGCCCTGACCGGGGACGGCGATGATGGTGAAGAGCGCCTGCTCGGCCAGGGTGCCGCGGGCCGCGGCCGGGAGGCAGAACTCCAGGGCTTCCCGCATCACCCCGGCCACTTCCCCCACCTCCACCTCCACCTCGCACAGCCGCGAGGCCTTGGCCTTTTCCGTCTCGGCCAGGGCGATCTCCACGATCCGCATCGCCAGTCCCATCTCGTGCATGGCCGTCTCCCGCTATCCGTCCAGCAGGGCTTGCAGGGCGTGCTGCTCCGGCTGGGGAGGGATGAAGAGGCTTAGAGTGTTGGTCCAGCGGCTAACCCCGTGGCGGGTCAGGAGCAGGCGCAGGGCGTTTTTATACTGCGACAAGGTGTCGTAATCATGGAGAAAGTATTCTCCGTAGTTGTTGGCTGAGATGATGGAGGAGCGGATGGCCTTGGCCCCCCGCACCGGCCCCTTGTTGAAGTTGACCACTGCCAGGGCGCTGATGATGACCTCTTTTTCCAGGAGCTGGCTGGCCGGGATGTGGGATAACCTTTGGAGCGGCAGGGCGGCGGAGGTGGCCCTGATGAGGCCGTTGATCGCCCCCAGGTCGATGTCCAGGCCGGTACGGACGGGATGCAGGCGGGTCTTGGGGGTCAGGATGCCGTTGATCATCAGCCAGACGATGAGCCGGATCAGGTGGTCGTCGTGCCTGATAATCAGCCGCCGGGGGTCGTTCTTGACTGTCTCCTCGTCTTCGCCCTGGTAGGCGAAGAAGAGATCCCTGCCCTCCTGACGGTCGCCGTGCAGGATCAGATCGGACTGGGACATCATCTGGCGGGACAGGCTCTGGATGAATTCGATCTTGTTTGGTTTTTTGGCGTAGAACGAGGAGAGCTTGCGGCCCAGGATGGCGATATCCTGTTCGGTGATGGTGAGTTGGCCGTCGCCTGTCACCGCCGTGCGCCAGCCGCTTAGGCGCTTGTAGGTGTCGCCCAGGTAACGGTGCACCAGGCCACCCGCCGCCACCCTGTCCTGATGGCTCCAGTCGCGGAAGTTTAAGTAGTGGTCGGCGTCGGCGGGCAGGAGTCCCCAGCGTCCGATTAGTTCCGCCGCCGCCTGGATGTGGGCGGTCTCCTCGCTCTCCTCCTGACTGGGTTTCAAGTCCTCCAGGGTCTTCATCAGCAGGCAGGCGCGGATGAATTCGTCGCGCCCCTGGCCCGGCTGCTGCTGTTGGTAGAAGGCGACCAGCTCTTTGGCCATCAGCAGGTAGGGGTCGATGTCGTCGATGGCCAGCCGTTGCTCGGGAGGCAGGCCCTCGGGGAAGGTGACCAGTTGTTTGATGTGGTCGGAGAAGAGGTTCATTCCCTGGCGGTCGTTCATCAACAGTTCCAGGTAGGCGAACTTGAGCACCGACTTGAAGGGGCTGTCCAAGGCCTTGTTCATCTGCCACAGACAGGCGCCGAAGACCTCGGCCTTGGGCATGTCGGAGATGTAGCCCAGGTCGATGAAGCTCTCCAGGTTGAGCTGCTCCTGGGCCGTCAGGTTGCGGACGAAGTCGTGGTAGCCGCTATCGGTCAGACCCGGGGGGATGAGCCACCAGAGCGGCATCTTGCCCGCCACCAGGATGTGGGTGCGGAACAGTTCATCTTTTAGGAGCAGCTTTAACGACGAGCCCGCCGATTCGTCATCGGCCTGCGACTCGAAGCTGTTGGCCTTGGTCTGGCCGATGTCCATGGGGAAGAGATGGATCTCGGTGCCGCGTTCCAGGGCCCAATCCTCGATCTTCCGGCATTTTTCGCCGAACAGATCAAGTTGATTGCCTGGAAAGTCATGGTTGTTGAGTCCCAGCCAGTAATCGCAATCCGATTTTTCGGTCTGGGCGACGCTGCCGACGCTGCCGATGGTCATCAGGGATTGGATCAGGCAGCGTTCCGGCGGGGGCAGGGCCTTGGGGTTGGTTAGGATTGAGGACTTAGGGAAGAAGCGGGCCAGGGTGCGCGGCGAGATCATCTGCCGGGGATCGAAGCGCACGATGCCGGCAGGACAGACGGGGTCGGCTACAAAACCAGGCAAATCCGGCTGGTTTACGTGCAGGAGCAGGGGCACGATTTTGAGGAGCAGGGCCGCGCGCTCCTCGTTGAACAGCACCGCCTTGCGGATCCGGCTGCGGTTGTAAGCCAGGTAGCGGTCGATTTTTTCCTTGGCGAGCACGGGCTTTCAGGGGGCAGGGGACAGGGGGCAGGAGACAGGGGACAGAGCCCTATCCTGATGCCTGGCCGCGTCTTCAATGGGCACGGTTCCCCTCCAGGGCTTGGGTCAGGCTCAGGGCCTCCTGGGTGGCGGCCACGTCGTGCACCCGCAGAATCTCCACCCGGCGTTGGGCGAGCAGGGCGGAGAGCACCGCCGTGGGGCGGTCGCGGTCGTTTGGCCCCGCCCCCAGCAGGGCCTTGAGAAAGGACTTGCGGGAGTGGCCGACGAGCAGCGGGCGGCCCAGGGCCTGGTAATCGGCGGTGTGGCGCAGGATGGCCAGGTTGTGGGCCAGGGTCTTGCCAAAGCCGATGCCGGGGTCGATGATGATCCGCTCCGGGTCGATTCCGGCCTGGCCAAGGGTCTGTAAACGTTCGCGGAAGAAGTCCACGCTTTCTTGCACCACGTCCTGGTAGCAGGGGCTAACCTGCATGTCGGAAGGCGTGCCCTGCATGTGCATGATGATCACCGGGCAACGGCTGGCTCTCGCCACTTCCACCATGCCGGGGTCTGAGCGCAGGGCGCTGATGTCGTTGATAATGTCGGCGCCGGCCGCTAAGGCCTGCCTCGCGACCTCCGCCTTGTTGGTGTCGATGGAGATGGGGATCAGGTGACGGCGGCGGATGGCCAGGATGGCCGGCAAGACCCGGCTTAGTTCCTCCGCCTGGGACACCGGCTCGGCGTAGGGCCGGGTGGACTCGCCGCCGATGTCGATCAGGTCGGCGCCGCCGCGGATCATGGTCTCGGCCTGTGCCAGGGCCGCCTCTTCGGCTAGGAACCGTCCGCCGTCGGAGAAGGAATCTGGGGTCACGTTTAGTATCCCCATGATATGAGTTCGGCTCGCCAGGTCGAGGGTGCGGTCGCGGCAGGTGATTTTCACCGGGAGGGGAGGATCAGCCGGCGACTTGCTCGGCCTGGTTTTTTCGCATCAGGGCCTCGACGTCTTCCAGTACCAGGGTCTCCTTCTCCAGTAGGGCCTGGGCGATGGATTTCAGGTCGATTAAGTGCTCAGTGAGCAGGCCGACGACCTTGGCGTTGGCGTTGACCACGATCTCCCGCACCTCGCGGTCGATCTTGATCGCGGTGTCCTCGCTGTAGTCGCGGTGCTGGGAGATCTCCCGGCCCAGGAAGATCTGTTCCTCCTTCTTGCCGAAGGTGAGCGGCCCTAATGTTTCGCTCATCCCCCACTCGCAGACCATCTTGCGGGCCAGGTCCGAGGCCCGTTCGATGTCGTTGCCCGAGCCGGTGGTGATCTCGTTGAAGATCAGATCCTCCGCCACCCGGCCTCCCAAGAGGACGCAGATGTTGTTCAAGAGGTACGACTTGGCGTGGGTGTACTTGTCTTCGGTGGGCAACTGCTGGGTCAGTCCCAGGGCCCGGCCTCGGGGGATGATGGTCACCTTGTGCAGGGGGTCGGTGCCGGGCAACAGCTTGGCCACCAGGGCGTGGCCGGCCTCGTGGTAGGCGGTGATTTCCTTCTCCTTCTCGGTGATGATCATGCTGCGGCGCTCGGCGCCCATCATCACCTTGTCCTTCGCCTTTTCGAGATCGGACATGGTCACCGTGTGCTGGCCGTTTCTGGCCGCCAGCAGGGCCGCCTCGTTGACCATGTTCTCGAGATCGGCGCCGGTGAAGCCGGGGGTGCCGCGGGCGATGATCTTCCAGTCGATCTCTTCCGCCAGTGGCACCTTTTGGGCGTGCACCTGGAGGATGGCCTCCCGGCCCTTGACGTCCGGGGCCGGCACCACCACCTGGCGGTCGAAGCGTCCGGGCCGGAGCAGGGCCGGGTCGAGCACGTCGGGCCGGTTAGTGGCCGAGACGATGATCACCCCCTCGTTGGCCTCGAAGCCGTCCATCTCCACCAGGAGCTGGTTTAGGGTCTGCTCCCGCTCGTCGTGGCCGCCGCCCAGGCCCGCCCCGCGTTGGCGGCCCACGGCGTCGATCTCGTCGATGAAGATGATGCAGGGGGCGTTCTTCTTGCCCTGGTTGAACAGGTCGCGCACCCTAGAGGCGCCGACGCCCACGAACATCTCCACGAAGTCGGAGCCGGAGATGGAGAAGAACGGCACCCCGGCCTCGCCGGCGATGGCCTTGGCGAGCAGGGTCTTGCCGGTGCCCGGCGAGCCGGCCAGGAGCACCCCCTTGGGGATCCGGGCGCCAAGGTCGGTGAACTTCTTGGGGTCTTTAAGAAAATCGATGATCTCGGCCAGCTCTTCCTTGGCCTCGTCCACCCCGGCCACGTCCTTGAAGGTGACCTTGACCGAGTTCTCCCCGTCTTGCAGCCGGGCCCGGCTCTTGCCGAAGCTCATTGCCTTGCCGCCGCCCATCTGCATCTGGCGCATGAAGAAGATCCACACCCCGATTAGAAGCAGCATCGGGAACCAGGAGACCAGGATGCTGATGTACCAGGGGGTCTCCTCCGGGTGCTTGGCCTGGATGTTGACCCCGGCCTTGCGCAGGGTGGGGATGAGGCTGGCGTCGGAGGGGGCCACGGTCTTGAAGTTGGCGCCGCCCTTGAGCTGGCCGCTGATGTCGGTGCCCTGGATGATGACCTTGTTGATGGTCCCCGACTCGACGCTGGAGAGGAAGTCGGTGTAGCTCATCTCCGTGATCTGGCTCTGGGGTTTGTTGAACAGGTTGAAGAGCAGGATCATGGTGAGGCCGATCACCAGCCACATGGAGAGGTTTTTATAGAACATGGTCGCGTTTGGTTGGGGGTGTGGGGGCGTCCATCTGGTGGGCGGCTTGACGCCGCAGCATGTTTTTTACAATTAAACCTAGAAAAGTCGGGAGATGCAATCTTTTTGCACGGAGCGTGCTTTCCGGGCCGCCACTTACTGGAAATAATCCTGTAAGGCCCGAACCTCCAGCTCCTTGCCGAGCAGGGAGTCGATGGCCATCACCATCGACTCGGCGCCGGCGGTGGTGGTGCTGTAGGGGATGTGGTAATCCAGGGCGCTGCGCCGGATGGTGTAGGAATCCTCGGTGGTGCGGGTGCCCATCGAGGTGTTGATGATCCACTGGATCTTCTTGTCCTTGATCATGTCCAGGATATGGGGCCGGCCCTCGGAGATCTTGTTCACCTTGGTGCAGGGCACCCCGTGGTCGGCCAGGAACTGGGCGGTGTTGGCGGTGGCCAGGATCTTGAAGCCCAAGGCGCTAAGCCGCTGGGCGGTGGGCAGGATCACCGGCTTGTCGTTGTGGCGCACCGAGATCAGAACCGAGCCCGAGGCGGGAAGTTTCTGCCCCGCCGCCAACTGGGCCTTGGCAAAGGCAAGCCCCACGGTCACGTCCACCCCCATCACCTCGCCGGTGGACTTCATCTCCGGGCCGAGCAGGGTATCGACGTTGGCGAAGCGGTCAAAGGGGAAGACCGCCTCCTTGACCGCGTAGTGGGTGATTTCAACCTCCCTGGTCAGACCCAGCTCGGCGAGTTTCTTGCCCAGCATCACCTTGGTGGCGAGCTTGGCGAGCGGCACCCCGGTGGCCTTGGAGACGAAGGGCACGGTGCGCGAGGCCCGGGGGTTGACCTCCAGGACGTAGAGCACCTCGTCCTTGACCGCGTACTGGATGTTCATCAGGCCCACCACCTTCAGCTCCCGGGCCATGGCCTTGGTGGCGGCCTTGATCTGGCTAAGCATTGCCGGGGACAGGGTGTGGGGCGGCAGGACGCAGGCCGAGTCGCCGGAGTGGATGCCCGCCTCCTCGATGTGCTGCATGATGGCGCCGATGATGGTGGCCTCGCCGTCGGAGATGGCGTCCACGTCCACCTCCACCGCCTCCTTCAGGAACTTGTCGATCAGGATGGGGTGCTCGGAGGAGACCTCGATGGCGGTGCGCATATACGCCTCTAGATCCCGCTGGTTGTAAACGATGCGCATGGCCCGGCCCCCCAAGACGTAAGAGGGTCGCACCACCACCGGGTAGGTGATCCGTTCGGCGATGCGCATGGCCTCCTCCGGGGTGCGGGCGGTGCCGTTTTCCGGCTGGAGCAGGCCGAGTTTCTGCAGGAACTGCTGGAAACGCTGGCGGTCTTCGGCCCGGTCGATGCTGTCCACCGAGGTGCCGAGGATGTTGACCCCCGCCCGGTGCAGGCCGTCGGCCAGGTTCAAGGGGGTCTGGCCGCCGAACTGGACGATGACCCCCAGAGGGTTTTCGGTGTGGATGATGTTTAGGACATCCTCCAGGGTCAGGGGCTCGAAGTAGAGCTTGTCCGAGGTGTCGTAGTCGGTGCTCACCGTCTCCGGGTTGCTGTTGACCATGATGCTTTGCAGGCCCAGCTCCTTTAAGGCGAAGGCGGCGTGAACGCAGCAGTAGTCGAACTCGATGCCCTGGCCGATGCGGTTGGGGCCGCCGCCCAGGATCATCACCTTTTGCTGGTCACTGGGCCGGGCCTCGTTCTCCTCCTCGTAGGTCGAGTAGTAGTAGGGGGTGAAGGCCTCGAACTCGGCGGCGCAGGTGTCCACCAGCTTATAGACCGCCCGCAGCCCGTATTGGGCGCGCCGCTCGCGGATGTCGTCGTTCGAGGTGCCGGTCAAGTAGGCCAGTTGCTGGTCGGAGAAGCCGTACTGCTTGGCCCGGTGCATGAGCTCGCGGTCCAGGCCGGCAAATCCCGCCTGGTGGATCACCAGCTCCAGGTCGGTGAGCTGCTTTAAGTGGCGCAGGAACCAGGGGTCGATGGCGGTCAGCCGGTGGAGGTCGTCGATCGGCATCTCCCGGCGCAGGGCCTCGTGCAGGAAGAAGAGGCGCTGGGAGTTGGGGGTGTGCAGGCCGCACTCCAGGTCCAGGCGCGAGAGGCGGGCGTGGTTGAATTTCGGGCCGGCCCCGAAGCCGGTGGCCCCGATCTCCAGTGAGCGCATCCCCTTCTGGAAGGCCTCCTTGAAGGTGCGACCAATGGCCATGGTCTCGCCCACCGACTTCATGGCCGTGCTCAGGATGTCCTCGGCCTCGGGGAATTTCTCAAACGTCCAGCGGGGGATCTTGACCACGCAGTAGTCGATGCTGGGCTCAAACGAGGCAAAGGTCTCGCGGGTGATGTCGTTTCTGATCTCGTCCAAGGTGTAGCCCACCGCCAGCTTGGCCGCGATCTTGGCGATGGGGAAGCCGGTGGCCTTGGAGGCCAGGGCCGAGGAGCGCGACACCCGGGGGTTCATCTCGATGACCACCAGCTCGCCGTTTTTCGGGTTGACCGCGAACTGGACGTTGGAGCCGCCGGTCTCCACCCCGATCTCCCTCATGATGGCGATAGAGGCGTCGCGCATTGCCTGGTACTCGCGGTCGGTCAGGGTCTGGGCCGGGGCCACGGTGATCGAGTCGCCGGTGTGCACCCCCATGGCGTCGAAGTTCTCGATCGAGCAGATGATGACCACGTTGTCCTTCTTGTCGCGCATTACCTCCAGCTCGTACTCCTTCCAGCCGAGTAAGCTCCGCTCCAGCATGACCTCGGAGTTTAGGCTTAGATCAAGACCGGTGGCGCACATGGCCTCCAGTTCCTGGTGGTTGTAAGCCACCCCGCCGCCGGTGCCGCCCAGGGTGAAGCTGGGCCGGACGATGATCGGAAAGCCGATCTCCTCGCCCGCCGCCTTCACCTCCGAAAGCTGATGGACAATGGCGCTCTCCGGCACGTTTAGGCCGATCTTGCGCATGGCGGCCCGAAACAGGTCGCGGCCCTCGGCCTTCTTGATCACCTCGACGTTGGCGGCTAGCATCTCCACCCCAAACTTCTCCAGCACCCCCATCTCCGCCACCTTGAGGGCGGTGTTTAGGCCGGTCTGGCCGCCCAGGGTGGGCAGCAGGGCGTCGGGCCGTTCCTTCTCGATCACCTTGGCCACCATCTCCGGGGTGATGGGCTCGACGTAGGTCTTGTCGGCGATCTCCGGGTCGGTCATGATGGTGGCGGGGTTGGAGTTGATCAGCACCACCTGGTAGCCCTCCTCCTTCAAGGCCTTGACCGCCTGGGTGCCGGAGTAGTCGAATTCGCAGGCCTGGCTGATGATGATGGGGCCGGAGCCGAGGATCAGTATCTTCTTGATGTCCGTTCGTTTTGGCATGGCGGGGTGTGGGTGGGGCGGGCTGGGGCCGCCTTTTAAAGATTTTTTAAGGCGGGGATTAACCCCGCATCATGTCGAGGAAGCGGTCGAAGAGATAAAGGGAGTCGTGGGGCCCGGGGGCGTTCTCCGGGTGGTACTGGACGGAGAAGGCCGGGTATTTTAGGTGCCGCATCCCCTCGACGCTGTTGTCGTTTAGGTTGATGTGGGTCAGCTCGACCTCGTCGGGATTAAGACTGGCGAAATCGACGCAGAATCCGTGATTTTGGGCGGTTATTTCCACTTTTCCGGTGAGCAGGTTCTTGACCGGCTGGTTGGAGCCCCGGTGGCCGAATTTAAGCTTGTAGGTGCTGCCGCCGTAGGCTAGACCCAGGATCTGATGCCCCAGGCAGATGCCGAAGATGGGGCGCCGGCCGAGCAGCTCGCGCATGGTGTCCACCACCCCCGGCACCCCGGCCGGATCGCCGGGGCCGTTGGAGAGGAAGACGCCGTCCGGGTTCATGGCCAGCACCTCGCGGGCCGTGGTTTGGGCCGGCACCACCTGCACCCGGCAGCCCCGTTCGGTGAGCAGGCGGAGCTGGTTATATTTGAGGCCGAAGTCAAAGGTTACCACCAGGTATTTGCCAGGGGCGGCGGTTTGAAAATCGGTGCCGGGCAGCGGACGGTTGTCGGCCCAGCCGTAGGGGGCGGCGCAGGTGACGTCGCTCACCATGTCGTGGCCCACCAGGCCGGGCCACTCTTGGGCCCGCCGAACCAGGGAGGCGGGGTCGAGGTCAAGGGTAGAGACGATGCCCTTCAGTGCCCCGCTCTGGCGGATATGCCGGGTGACGGCCCGGGTGTCGAGGCCCTCCACCCCCAGCACCCGGTGCTGACGCAGGAAGTCGGCCAGGGTGCCCTGGGAGCGGAAGTTGCTGGGCACCGGGTTGTATTCCTTGACTAGGAAGGCGCCAGGGTGGATGGCGTCTGACTCCATGTCGGCGGCGTTCACCCCGTAGTTGCCGATCAGGGGGTAGGTCATGGTGACGATCTGGCCCCGGTAGGAGGGGTCGGTCAGGATCTCTTGGTAGCCGGTCATGCCGGTGTTGAAGACGATCTCGCCCACCGCCTCGCCGGGCCCGGTGAACGATCTGCCGGTAAAGGTCCTGCCATCTTCAAGCGCGATAATTGCCTTCATCTTTGGGTTTCCACAATGCGGTTGTGCCGGGGGAGGTTAAGGGCCTGGCGGATCAGCTCCGTTTGGCGGCTGGCGGCCCCCTGCTGGGCGGCGGTTATTGCCAGGGCGCCTTGGGCGGCCTGGTGGTACTGGTCATGGTGTTGATGGAAGTGAAGAATCCGGGCGTGCAGTTCTTGCCCGTCGCGCACCGTAAATCCCGCCCCCTGGCCCTCCAGGAGCAGGCGGGCGTCGGCGAAATCCTGCATGTGGGGGCCGAAGAGGGGCGGCTTGCCCCACAGGGCCGGCTCCATGAGGTTGTGCCCGCCCTTGGGGGTCAGGCTGCCGCCGCAGAATACGTAGGTGGCCACGGCGTAGAGCCTAGCCAGTTCCCCCATGCGGTCGAGGAGCAGGAGGTCTGACTTCCGCCCTTGCCCGGCCTGCAACTGGCTCGTGGTCTGAAACGTCAGGCCCTTCGCCCGCCATTGGCCAGTCAGCATCCCCAGGCGTTCGAGGTGCCGGGGGGCCACGATCAGGATCAGCTCGGGGATGTCGGCCCGCAGTGCCTGCCAGGCGGCCAGCACCGACTCCTCCTCCCCGCCGTGGGTGCTGCCGGCCAGGAGTACCGGCTGATTGCCCAAACCTAGCATATTTCGGTAAAACTTGGGCGCCGTTTCCCGCAGCCCTTCATCGTCTAGCCCGGCCAGGGCCGCTTCCGGCCGGCAAAGGTCGGTCAGGCTCAGGTCGTACTTGGCGTTGCCGCACACCGTAAGCCGCTCCGGCGCCATTCCCAGGGCCTGGTAACGCTGACGGTCGCTCTCCTGGCAGACCGCGGCCCGGTCGAAGCAGGCCAGGGTCTTTTTCGTTAGCCCGGACAATCGGGCGTAGCGCCTAAAGGAACGCTCCGAGAGCCGGCCGTTTAGCAGCAGGGCCGGGATGCCATGCGCCTTGGCCAGCCGCAGCATGACCGGCCACAGCTCGGTTTCCAGGCAGAGATAGGCCGAGGGCTTGATCTGGCGGAGGAACCGTTTGACCACCCAGGGCAGGTCGAGGGGGGCGTAGAGGCAGGTGGCGCTCTCGCCGAAAATTCTCTTGGCCGCCAGGAACCCCTGCTCGGTGACGCTGGTGACGATAATTTCGGCCTGGAGGCCGGTTTTTTTAAGGGCGGCGACCAGGCTTAAGGCGGCCTGCACCTCGCCCACCGAGGCGGCGTGGAACCACAGCCTGGCGCCCTCCCAGGGGCCGGGCTTGAGGTGGAATAGCCCCAGTCGCTGGCCCAGTCCGGCTATGGGTCTGCCGGTCAGCCAGCGGTAGGGCGCGAAAAACGGCGTGCCCGCCATGACCAGCAGCCAGCCCAAGAGGGTGTATAGTCGGTAGAGCAATCTGTCGGCGCCCCAGGGGCTCTGGCCCAGGCTGGGCCTGAGATGGCAGGCCGCCCGAGGGTGGTCTGCCGGGGTTCCGGCTAACCTGAGCCTCGTAAAAAAATTACATAATCTAAACTGGAAAGTAGTGATTCGTCAATCGGAAATAAGGGCGGGCCTGGATGGCCTGGTCTTTACGTATTGCCGCGAGGGGAAAGGTAATTTGGCCTGCTGACGGCCATTGGCGGTTTTCGCTTGCCTTCCTGGGCTCGTCCGTCTATAATTATCGTTTTTTCTTGGCCCCTGTCGCCTTTGATGATCTCGCAAAAAGGCAACCGATGGCTAAGTAAAAGGGCCGATATGCAAGGCGCGGGGTGCGTTTGGCGAGTGAGGCATATGGTTTGCCTGACGAGCCAAGCCGCCCCGCAACGCCGTAGCTCGGCCTTTTTGCGACGCCATCACCTTTCACCTAAGGCGTTATCCATGAATCAGCAAAAGATCCGCAACGTCGCCATCATCGCCCACGTCGATCATGGCAAGACCACCCTGGTCGATCAACTCTTCAAGCAGAGCGGCATGTTCCGCGACAACCAGGCCGTCACCGAGCGGCTGATGGACTCCCTGGACCTGGAGCGGGAGCGGGGGATCACCATTGCCTCCAAGAACGGCTCCTACAGCTTTGACGGCTATCACATCAACATCATCGACACCCCGGGCCACGCCGATTTCGGCGGCCAGGTTGAGCGGGTGCTGCGCATGGCCGACGGGGCCTTGCTCCTGGTTGACGCCCAGGAGGGGCCCATGCCCCAGACCTACTTTGTGCTCAAGAAGGCGCTGGCCGCCGCCATGCCGATCATCGTGGTGATCAACAAGATCGACAAGCCGGCGGCCCGCTGTGACTGGGCGGTTAATCAGGTATTCGACCTGTTCGTCAAGCTCAACGCCCCGGATCATCTCCTGGATTTCCCGGTGGTTTACGCTTCGGCCAAGGCCGGTTACGCCCTGCATGACTTAGCCGACACCAACCCCGACATGGCGCCCATCTCCGAGATGATCGTCAAATACGTCCCGCCGCCTGCGGGCAGCGAGGCCTCGCCCCTGCAGATGCAGGTCAACACCATCGACTACTCGCCGTATCTCGGACGCCTGGGCATCGGCAAGGTGGTAAACGGCATCCTGCGCCTCAATAAGGACGTGGCGGTGGTGCGGCGGGACGGCTCCATCAGCCCGGCTCGGATCTCCAAGATCTTCCGCTTTCAGGGCAACGAGAAGGTGGCCACCGACGAGGCGACGGTGGGCGAGATCGTGGCGGTGGCGGGCCTGGAAGACGTGACGGTGGGGGTGACCTTCACCGATCCCGACAACCCCATGCCCCTGCCGGTGATCGAGATTGACCCCCCGACCCTGGCCATGAATTTTATCCCCAACGACTCGCCCTTTGCCGGCAAGGAGGGGAAATTCGTCACCTCCCGCCACATCGAGGAGCGCCTGCGGCGGGAGACCTTAGCCGACGTGGCCCTGCACGTCGAGCCCCTGGCCGACGCGGTGGGCTACCGGGTCGCGGGCCGCGGCGAGCTGCACCTGTCGATATTGATCGAGAAGATGCGGCGCGAGGGCTACGAGTTTCAGGTCACTAGGCCCCAGGTGATCATGCGGGAGATCGACGGGGTGATGCAGGAGCCCTACGAGGAGCTGACCATCGACGTGGATGAGCAGTACCAGGGGGCGGTGATCGAGAAGCTCGGCAAGCTCAAGGGCAAGATGCTGGAGATGGCGAGCGAAAACGGCATTACCCGGCTGATCTACCTGATCCCCACCCGGGGGCTCCTGGGATTCCGCTCCAAATTCATGACCGACACCAAGGGCATGGGGGTGATGAACTACGTCTTCGCCGAGTACGGGCCGCACGCCGGCGAGATCGTCAACCGCCAGAACGGGGTCTTGGTGGTCATGGCCACCTGCGTCACCGTGGCCTACGCCCTGTTCAACCTCCAGGAGCGCGGGCGGCTGTTCCTGGGGCCGGGCGTCGATGTCTATGCCGGCCAGATCATCGGCGAGAACGCCCGTTCCAGCGACATGGTGGTCAACCCGGCCAAGGGCAAGAAGCTGACCAACATGCGGGCCTCGGGCTCCGACGAGGCGGTCATCCTCACCCCGCCGGTGCTCATGTCGCTGGAGGACTGCATCGCCTACATCAACGACGACGAACTGGTGGAGGTGACGCCCAAGTCGATTAGACTGCGCAAGCGTTGATGGCGTACTAAAAAGGCCGATCTGCTGCGGTGCGGGCCAGTTTGGCTCCAGGCCTGCCATAAGGTATGGCCTCACCGCCAACCACATCCCGCGCTTTGGATGTCGGCCCTTTTGTTTAGCCCTTGCCCGTGTTGTCCGGTTAAGGAATAGCATCACGCAATTTGTGGTGCTAACGTTCAGGAAATCCCCCTCAATCCCCCTTTGAAAAAGGGGGGCCAGGGGGATTTTTAATGTTCGGGCGGAAGATGCAATTCCCTAACCGGACAACGCTGAGTCATCGGCTACCTCCCCGTCTCTCCGTCCTTGCCGGGCGGTCTTGCCTGCCCAAGGCTGCCCCTTGGGCTCCACTCTCCCGTTCCTCCCCCCGTCATCCCTCCCTCTCCCCAGGTCCTGCGCTAGCAAGAGGCCATCGTCCCGGCCCAGAGGCCGGGCGGCCGGCTGGCAATCCCTTGTAAATAATGGCCTAAGGCCTTAAGCCGGGCCTGGCTTGCCGGCTTTTTCTAGGCCTTCGAAAATGTGCTTGTCTGTTGGCTCGTTTGGCGTTATAAAATTTTTTCGCTACTTGTCAGGTAAAGGCCTAGGGATGGCCTGGCAGGGGCGGCGGTTGCGGCTATGTTTGACTGGTGAAAAACCATGATTGCCGCTGACCTGACAGCCGGAATTTATTTGTAAAGATAGCGCGAAACGACTTCATTTAAGGAGAGCGGAAATGGGAAACAAGCCTGGAATAAGGGCCGGCCAGGGCCGGATGGGGAGATGGCTGCTGGCGGTGTGGGGCCTGATTGCGTTGGTACTGTCCGGGCCGCCGGCGATGGCAGGCGGCGGGCCGCAGGTGACGGCGATTGCGGCGAAAGGTGGTGGGTGGACGGTACTTCATGAGTATGGGTGGTGGACCGAGGCCAGTAATGACTACGCTCTGCTGAGCGACGGGACGGTGATGGCCTGGGGTGACAATTACTTTGGCCAACTGGGGGACGGCAGCACTACAAATCGTTCAACTCCGGTGGCGGTTGTCGGACTGAGTAACGTCAAGACCATCGTGGCCGGATATGGCCACAGCTTGGCCTTGCTGACCGACGGCACGGTGATGGCTTGGGGTGACAATGACTGTGGCCAACTGGGGGACGGCAGCACTATAAATCGTTTAACTCCGGTGGTGGTTTCCGGACTGAGTAACGTCAAGGATATTGTGTTGGGGAATAGATACAGTTTGGCCTTGCTGAACGACGGCACGGTGATGTCCTGGGGGAGTAATGATTTTGGTCAACTGGGGGACGGCAGCACTAAAAATCGTTCAACTCCGGTGGTGATTGCCGGACTGAGTAACGTCAAAACCATCGCAGTGGGATTTGTAAGCAGCTTTGCCTTGCTAAACGATGGCACGGTCAGGGCCTGGGGTTACAACTACGCTGGCCAACTGGGGGACGGCAGCACCACAGATCGTTCAACTCCAGTTGCGGTTCGCGGACTGAGTAACGTCAAGGTGCTAGCGTCGGGAGATTACCACCGCTTCGCCTTGCTAAACGACGGCACGGTGATGGCCTGGGGTAATAATGACTATGGCCAACTGGGGAACGGCATAACTATAAATTGTTCAACTCCGGTTGTAGTTGCCGGACTGAGTAACGTCCAAGCTTTTGCGTTGGGTCATGACCATAGCTTGGCCTTGCTGAACGACGGCACGGTTAGGGCCTGGGGTTTCAACTACGCTGGCCAAGTGGGGAACGGCAGCTCCATGTTATATTGGACAACTCCGGCTGTGGTTAGCGGACTGAGTAACGTTAAGGCTATCGCGGCTGGAGGTAGTGACAGCTTTGCCTTACTGAACGACGGCACAGTTATGGCATGGGGAAATGGTAAGGAGGGTGAACTAGGCAACGGCGCACTGGTTAATTCGGCAACTCTGGTTCCGGTATCCTTGCCGGGCGCTGGGCAGGTAACAATTGGCAGCCTCCAGGCCTCCCCCCAATCCCTAGTCTTTTCCGGCACCGACCTCGGCCAGGTAAGCTCCCTATCCTTAACCCTCACCAACAACGGCGACCAGGCGGCCACGG
Source organism: Deltaproteobacteria bacterium (assembly GCA_021782655.1). Taxonomy (GTDB): domain Bacteria; phylum Desulfobacterota; class Desulfobulbia; order Desulfobulbales; family VMSU01; genus VMSU01. The sequence continues at coordinate 1,022 of JAJXUT010000003.1, read as the reverse complement.
TGAGCGGGGTCTCGGTGAGCGGTACCAATGGCCCCGACTTCACGGTCGGGGCCGGCACCTGCCCCAGTCTGGCCCCCACCCTGCCTGGGCACGCCAGTTGCAATCTCGCCGTCACCTTCAGCCCCCAGGCCGCGGGGTCGCGTTCCGCCACCCTCACCGTCCAGCCCGCCGACTCCGGGGCCGCCGCCCTCATCTTGCCCTTGAGCGGCCAGGGCCTGCTCAACCTGCCCGCTGCCCCGGTCATGGGTGCGGCCACTGCCACCGGCCCGGACTCGGTCTTGGTCTTCTTCACTCCGCTTGCGGGCAGCGGCTATATCTACACCGTGACCGCCAGCCCCGGCGGCCAAAGCGCCAGCGGCACCAGTAGCCCGATCGTGGTCAGCGGCCTGGCCAGCGGCACCGCCTATACCTTCACCGTCACCGCCACCAACGCCGTGGGAGTAAGCACCCGCTCCGCCGTCTCCAACCGGGCCGTGGTCACGGGCTCTTCCGCCACCACGGGCGGCGAGCGGATCACCGCCACGGTCACGGGCTCAAATTTCACCCTGGCCCTGTTGAACGATGGCACGGTCCTGGCCTGGGGCGATAACTCCTCGGGTCAACTGGGCGACGGCAGCACGGTAAGCCATCTGATCCCGAAAGCGGTGCCGGGCTTAAACAACGTCCAGGCCCTGGCCGCCGGCAAGCTGCACGCCTTGGCCTTGCTCGCTGACGGCACGGTCCGGGCCTGGGGCGACAACTCCGCTGGCCAGCTCGGTTTGGGCAACAACGCCCCGGCCAAGGTCTTGAGCCCAGCCCAGGTGCCGGGGCTCGGCCAGATTCAGGCCCTCTCCGCCGGCGGCGGCTGCTCCCTGGCCCTGGCCAGCGACGGCACGGTCTGGGCCTGGGGCTTTGGCAGCTACGGCCAACTGGGCGACAACACCACCAATAACCACGCCACCCCCGAGCAGGTCGCGGGGCTTGCCGACGTGCGGGCGATCACCGTGGCGGGCGGCCTGCACGCCCTGGCCCTGTTAGCCGAC
>JAJXUT010000140.1 GCA_021782655.1 Deltaproteobacteria bacterium | reverse complement strand
CACCCACGCCACCAACATGTCGAAAAAACTGGGCGGGGCGCAGATTTTCATCAAGCGCGAGGACCTAAACCACACCGGGGCGCACAAGGCCAACAACGTCATGGGCCAGGGTTTGCTCGTGCGGCGGATGGGGAAAAAACGGGTGATTGCCGAGACCGGGGCCGGCCAGCACGGGGTGGCCTGCGCCACCATGGCCGCCAAGTTCGGCTTCGCCTGCACCATCTACATGGGCGAGGAGGACGTCAACCGCCAGCGGCCCAACGTCTTCTGGATGGAAAAGCTGGGCGCCGAGGTGATCCCGGTCAGCTCCGGCTCCAAGACCTTAAAAGACGCCATCAACGCCGCCTTCCGCGACTGGGTGACCAACATGGACAACACCCACTACGTGATGGGCACGGTCTGCGGGCCGCACCCCTTCCCGGAGCTGGTGGCCTGGTTCCAGTCGATTATCGGCAGCGAGGCGCGGGAGCAGATCGTAAGGCAGTTCGGCAAGTTGCCGGCCAAGGTCTATGCCTGCGTCGGCGGCGGCTCCAACGCCATGGGCATCTTCCAGGGCTTTCTCGACCAGCCGGAGGTAGAACTGGTGGGGGTGGAGGCGGGCGGCCTGGGGCTTGCCAGTGGCCGGCACGCGGCGCGCCTTACGGGTAACGACGGCTCGCCGGGGGTGGCCCAGGGCTACAAGACCATGTTCCTGCAAAACGAAGACGGCCAGATGAAGGATACCCACTCGGTGGCTGCCGGGCTTGATTATGTGGGGGTGTCGCCTATCCTGGCCGACCTCTGGCAAAAGGGCCGGGTGCGCTTTGCCGCCGCCACCGACCAGGAGGTCATGGCCGCCCTGGACGAGACGGTGAAGAACGAGGGCATCATCCCGGCCCTGGAATCAAGCCACGCCTTTGTCCAGGCCTACAAGGAGGCCGGCGATCTCGCCCCTGACCAGGCGATCATCGTCAACATGTCGGGACGGGGCGACAAGGACATCTTCACCATTGCCCACGCCTTCCAAGACCCATCCTGGAAGGCGTTCATCATCGCCAAGGGGAGGGAATATGCGGCTTGAGGATAACATTCGCGAGCGGCTGCGGGGCAAGGATCTCCTGCTGATGACCCATATCGTCCTGGGCTATCCGTCCTTTGCCGCCAACCGGGAGGTGGTGGCCCAGATGGTGGCGGGCGGGGTCGATCTGATCGAGATGCAGATCCCCTTCTCCGAGCCCATGGCCGATGGGCCGGTAATCATCAAGGCCAATCAGGAGTCGCTGTCCGCAGGCTGCACGGTGCGGCAATGCCTGGACTTCGCGGCGGAGATGACCCGCACCCATCCCATCCCCTTCCTGTTCATGACCTACTACAACATCATGTTCAAGTTCGGGGAGGCGCGGTTCTGCGAGGAGGCGCGACGGATCGGCATCCAGGGCCTAATCATCCCCGACCTGCCGCCCGAGGAGGGTGGCTCTTACCTGGCACTGGCGAGCAAGCATGACCTCGCCCCGGTCATGATCTTCGCCCCCACCAGCACCGACGAACGCATGGCGAGTCTTGCGGCGGCGAGCGGCGGCTTTATCTACTGCATGGCCCGGCGGGGGGTGACCGGCAGCGAGACCCACTTCGACGCGGAGTTTAACCGTTATCTCGCCCGCTGCCGTAGTCAGGCGGGCGGACTGCCGCTGGCGGTGGGCTTTGGCGTCAAGGGCCGGGAGGATGTCGAGGCCCTGCGGGGCCGGGCCGAGATCGCGGTCATCGGCAGCGAGACCATTCGGCTGGTGGAGCGGGAGGGGGCCGCCGCAGTAGGGCCTTTCATTCGGGGCCTGACCGACGCCCAGACTCCTAAAAAACCCGCTATAAATCATGAAAGAATGGCCTTTCTCCGCGCCTTGCCCCTGGAGATCAAGCAAGGGATCACCGGCGCGGAGGCCAAGGCCTTCCTCTATCAGGACGAGTTGCCCGACTCCCTCCTGGCCAAGCTTAAGGACTTCCTGGTGCCGGACGGGGAGTGACGGCCGGTGGTTGACGACTGGCGTCAGGCCCTTAGTCGCTGCCAGAGCTGCCCTCGGCGTTGCCGGATCGACCGTCTGGCGGGAGAACGGGGGATCTGCGGGCTCGGGGCACTGCCGGTGGTGGCCCACGCCGGGCTTCACTTTGGCGAGGAGCCGCCCATCTCGGGCAGCCGGGGGTCGGGGACGATATTTTTTGCCGGCTGCCCGCTTCGTTGTCTCTTCTGCCAGAACCACCAGATAAGCCAGGCCCCGAGTCTTGCCAACTGGCCCGAGACCACCGTCTCCGAGTTGGCTGACCTCATGCTCCGCCTGGCGGACGAGGGTGCCCACAACATCAACTGCGTCTCGCCCTCGCATGTGGTTTGGCCGCTGGCGCAAGCCCTTTGCCTGGCCCGGGAGCGGGGACTTTCGCTGCCGGTGGTTTACAACTCGAGCGGCTACGAGGCACCCGAGGCCCTGGCGGCCATGTCCGGGCTGGTGGACATCTACCTGCCGGATCTCAAGTACCTGGACGGCCGCTTGGCCCGCCGCTACTCCGGGGTGCACGATTATCCCGAGGTGGCCACCGCG
>JAJXUT010000139.1 GCA_021782655.1 Deltaproteobacteria bacterium | reverse complement strand
CACGGTCTAATCAGCGAGATCGCCAACGACTGCGCCACCCTGCTTGGCTGATGGACGGCCCGGGGCTCTACATCCACATCCCCTTCTGCCGCACCAAATGCGGCTACTGCGCCTTCGACTCTCAGCCCTGGCCGGGGGAGGGGCCGGAGGACTATCTCCAGGCCCTGCTTCAGGAGCTGCAACAGGCGGCAGCTGGCTGGGCCCAGGGGCGGCGCTTCGCCTCGCTCTTCGTGGGCGGCGGCACCCCGACCATCTACCGCGGCCCGGCCCTGGCGGCGCTGCTGGTCAACTGCCGCGAGCGTTTCGCGTGGCTCGAAAACCCGGAGATCACCCTGGAGTGCAACCCCAACACCGTTACCGCCGGGGATCTGGGCCGCTGCCGGGCCGCAGGCGCCAACCGGTTGAGCCTGGGGGTGCAGTCCTTCTCCGACCGGCTGCTTAAACGGCTGGGACGCAGCCACACCGCCACCCAAGCCCGGCAGGCGGTGATCCAGGCCCGCGAGGCGGGCTTCACCAACCTGAATCTCGACCTGATCTACGGCCTGCCCGGCCAAACGAGCACGGATTGGCGGCAGACCCTGCAAACCGCCCTGGCCCTGGACCCGGAGCATCTGGCCCTCTACGAGCTGAGCGTCGAGCCCGGCACCCCCTTCCACGCCCAGCGGGCCGCCGGACAACTCGCCCTGCCGGAAGACGACCGGGTAGCCGAGATGGCGGAGCTGGCCAACGAGCTGCTTTTCGCCCACGGCTACCGGCACTACGAGATCTCCAACTACGCCCGGCCCGGCTTCGCCTGCCGCCACAACCTAAACTACTGGGGAAACGGCCCCTACCTGGGCCTGGGGGCGGGGGCGGTCTCGTCGTTTGACGGCCTGCGCTTGAAAAACCTGCCCCACCCCGATCAATACCAGGCGCGGATCGCTGCCGGATTGCCAGCTTTTTTCGAGGGAGAGGCCCTGAGTCTGGAGGCCTCCTTCCGGGAGACGGTGATCCTGGGACTCAGGATGCTCGCCGGGGTGAACCTAGTTGCGCTCCATGAACGCTACGGACTTGACCCTCTCACCTATTACGGCCCGGCGCTGCCCCGCTTAAAGGCGCAAGGCCTGGTGGATTACGACCACCTGCGGCTGTGGCTGACCGCCCAGGCGCTGCCAGTGGCCAACCAGGTCTTGTCCCTGCTGGTGTGAGGGCTTAAGGCCGTTCCCTGGGGGTCAACAAGGCCACGGCGTGGCAGGCGATACCCTCCTCCCGCCCGGCGAATCCCATGCCCTCGGTGGTGGTGGCCTTGAGGTTGATGGCCTCGGGCGCCACCTGGCAGACCGCCGCCAGCCTTGCCCGCATCTCGGCCAGAAAGGGGGCTAGTTTCGGGCGCTGGGCCACCACCGTGAGATCGGCGTTGCCCACCGCCCAGCCCCGCGCCGTGGCCAGTTCCACGACCTGGGCCAGGAGCCTTAGGCTGTCGATGCCCGCGTAACGGGGGTCGGTGTCCGGGAAGTGCCGGCCAATATCGCCCAGGCCCAAGGCCCCCAGCAGGGCGTCGCAGAGGGCATGGGTTAGGGCATCGGCGTCGGAGTGCCCCAGAAGCCCGGTGGGATGGGGAATCAACACCCCACCCAGGATCAGGGGCCGGCCCGGCACCAGGCGATGGGCGTCGTAGCCATGCCCGATCCGTGGGGGCGGCGTCTTCCCTTCTTTCGTGGCGAGCAGGGCCTCGGCCATCGCCATGTCCTCCCAAACGGTAATCTTGATGTTGTCCTCCGCTCCCGCAACTACCGCCACCGGGCAGCCGATCCGCTCCAGGAGCGAGCTTTCGTCGGTGCCCACAAATCCCTCTCGGGCTGCGGCCTCGTAAGCCTGACGAAGCAGGGGGAGCCGGGCGGCCTGGGGGGTCTGGGCCCGCCAGAGGGGACGGCGGTCCACGGTGCCCGCCACCCGCCCCTCGGCCACCAACTTGATGGTGTCCTTGACCGGCACCGCAACGATGGCCGCCCCTTCCTGCCTGGCAGCCGCCAGGCAGGCGAGAATCAGTTCCGGGCCCACCAGGGGACGGGCCCCGTCGTGCACCAAGACCAGCTCGATACCGGCAGGCAAGGCGTTTAGCCCGGCCAGCACTGACTCCTGCCGGCTGGCCCCGCCGGCGGTCAACCGGCAGCGCCCGGCCAGACCGTGACGGGCCAGCATCTGGGCCCCGGCATCGAGATGCTCGGCGGGCAGGGTCAGGACGATGGCCGTCAAGCAATCGGCCCGCAGACAGGCGTCCAGAGCGCGGATCAGCACCGGACGTCCGGCCAGGGGCAGAAACTGCTTGGGGCCGGGGCCGCCCAGGCGACGCCCCACCCCGCCGGCGGTGATGATGGCGGCGGCGGGCGGGAGGCTTTCGGTCTTAGACATGATGGTCTCGCAAAAAGGTAGCCGATGGCTAAGCAAAAGGGCCGACATACAAGGCGCGGGGTGTGTTTGGCGAGGAGGCCTACATATGAATGGGTATGCCGAACGAGCCAAACCGCCCCGCAATGCCGCAGATCGGCCTTTTTGCGACGCCATCAGACATGGCGAGGGTGGAAAAGACTGGCCCCGGCGGCTTGGGAGTCGCGCCGCC
>JAJXUT010000079.1 GCA_021782655.1 Deltaproteobacteria bacterium | reverse complement strand
TTTTATAACCGCCAAAGAAAACAGAAAAAACTCGGGTACCTTTCTCCGGCTGCCTATGAGCGCCGGTTTTATCAACTGCAAAAAGCTACGTAGAATTTTCGTGTCCACTATTGACGACCCACCTCAGTTAGTAGTTGCCAGATGATGATTGTCCGGGCAGAAGCTAAGCCGTTGAATAGAAAAAACCTAAACAATAAACCTCAAGGCAACGGCATGGGAGCCGTAAGAATCGTGGCAATTGTCCAAATTATTTCTGCCCGACTCCTGAGTTAAATTGATTGGGATGCAACTTGTCTAAAAACGTGAGGCATGGCAAACGGCGAACGCACCTATCAACTAAGCAAACGGACAATCGATATTGTCCTGTCCTCGGTTATCTTGATCCTCAGCGCCCCGGTTATGCTTGTAATCTGGGGGTATATCCAGGGGCATTCGGAAGGCCCGGCGCTCTTTCGGCAAATCAGGATCAAGAAGAATCGGCGCTTGCAGGCCGATCGCCGGATGATGGCGCTTGCCGCGCCATCGGTTGCAAGCTGCCAGCGTCAAGAAAATCGTCGCCGCTGGGATACGTACGGCGAACCGTTCGTGTTCTACAAGTTTGCCACTATGTACCCCGATGCCCGCGAGCGGTTCTCGGACCTTTACGCCTACAATTACTCGCAAGAGGAGGTGGACAGGCTGGTCTTCAAGCTCAAGGATGACCCCCGGGTGCCATCGTGGGCACGCTGGTTACGCAGTAGCAGCCTGGACGAGCTTCCCAACTTCTTCAACGTCTTGAAAGGCGATATGACCCTGATCGGGCCGCGTCCAGATATCCCCGAGATGGTGCAATACTATACCGAAGAGCAGCACCGGATAAAATTGTCCGTAAAGCCAGGGGTAACGGGATTTGCCCAGATCTATGGTCGGGGGCACCTCTCCTTTCAGGAAACCCTCATCCTTGATCTAGAATATGTGAAGAATGCCTCCCTGACGTTGGACCTTAAAATTTTATTTTCGACTTTTTTTGAGCTTTTCAGAGGTAAAAATGGGGGTGCATTTTAGGACATTGGCTGTTTTTTTGGTGTTAGTGCCTGCTGCGTTGTGGTACTGTCGTGCCCATCTTGCTGAGTCTTGATCAAAACCGCCAACGGTTTTTTCTGTCGTTTCCGACTAACCAGTACCCAAAGCTGGAGAAAGTGGCCGCCATGAAGATCCTCCTCGTGTATCCTGACATCCTGCCGTCGGTAAAAAAATTTCGTGGCTATATGCACCTCGGCATATCCTCTATCTCCGCCTGCCTCATGAAAGCAGGCCACGAGGTCCGGCTGCTGCATCTAATCAACGAGCCGAACAAAAACAAGATCCTCGACATGGCTAAACGCTTCCAGCCTGGACTGATCGGCATCAGCGCCACCACCAATCAATTCGCCACCGCACGCTTGGTGGCGGCAACCCTGCGGGAGGTGACGCCGGAGGCCAAGATCATTGTCGGCGGCATCCACGTCATCTTAAATACCGATCAGGTAATTAAATGCCCCGAATTCGATTTGGCGTGTCGCGGAGAGGGTGAGCTGCCTCTGCTGCGCCTGGCGGAAAAGTTGGAGAAGGGCCAGGACTGGCGCGACACACCCAGCACCTGGGTTAAGTTGCCGGACGGGTCCATTCAGCGTAATCCCATGCTTCCGGTCATCACCGACCTTGATTCCCTGCCCTATGCCAACCGGGACATCTGGGATTACCCCTCCCTGCAAATGGAGTCCAACGGCGCGGCGACGGTCATGTTCTCCCGCGGCTGCCCCAGAAAGTGCACCTATTGCTGTAATCATGCGATTTCAAGAATATACCTGGAGGGCGGAGACAACCGGTATTTTCGCCAGCGCTCGGTGGATTCGACCATCACCGAGCTGCTGTGGATCAAGGAAAGATATCCGTTTATCAAGTCCTTTAACTTTGACGACGACAACCTTTTCCTTAACCTCACCTGGGCCAAGCAGTTTGCCGAACGCTACGCAAAGGAGGTCAGGATGCCGTTTGCCTGCAATATATTCCCCAGCCAGGTGGACGAGGTGCGGGTCGGATTGTTGAAGCTGGCGGGATGCACCGATCTGCGTATTGGGCTGGAGAGTGGCAACGAGGGCATCCGGTCGCAGGTGCTTGGCCGGCAGACAAGCGACGCAGAGATCAGCAGGGGTTATAGGCTATGCCGCGAGGCCGGAATCCGGACCCGCAGTTTTGTCATGATCGGGCTGCCGTTTGAAACGCCGGAGATGGTGCTGGACTCGATCAAGGTGATCGCCGACGAGCATGTCGGCATTGCCCAGCATTCCATCTTCTACCCCTACCGCAAGACGATACTTTACGAGCGTTGTGTAGAGCACGGTTTTTTAGAGGAGGGAGCAGTGGCAGGCAGCTCGGACTACTTCTCGCGCAGCATGTTAAACATAGACACCATGAGCGGTGGGCAGATCAGGATGTTTCGGAATTTTTTCCCCGTCTTTGTTCTGGGGTATCGTCTGATCAACAAACTGCCGGAGACAATGCGTCAGATCGGACGGAAGATGCTAGACTATCTTTTGACCCGCGGCTGGTTGCCTTGCGTTTTAAATCCCGTTGGCGGCGTTTTGCCATTTATGAGAAATCTTCTCCCCCGGGCGCTCAAGACGGCGCTTAAGGGGCGCGTGGCGCCTGCCGCCTCCCCGTCCTCCTGACTTAAAGCCGTCGAGTTGGAAACAACCTGGACAATAAGCCTCGCGGCGACGGCAGAAGGAGCCGCAAGAGTCGGGGAAAATTGTCTAAGTTATTTCTGCACGGGCTCCTAGGAACCGAGGGTCGTCGTCGCCTCAAGCTCGGCGCGTCGCGCCTGGAGCAGGGCGAGACAGCGGGCGGCGCGGGCCATGCCCAGCGTGCTGCCCTTTTGCTCGTAGTACATAAGGCTCATCTCCAGGGAGTCGCTGGCCTCGTCAAGGAGCCGGAGTTGTGCCCGTGGCGGTTCGGCCCGCCAGGCATCGATAGCCGTTTGGGTCTGCTGTTCGTTGTCGATGGGCATGGGCTGGTTGGGGGGGCGGGCAGCCGTTTACCTACCGGCCCGGCGTTAGTTGGCCGGCTCGCCCAAGGTCTGCAAATCGCCGGCCAGGGCTGGACGGCTAAAATCAAGGTGGCCTTAACGCCTTGATTTTGCGAAGCAATCCGAAGCGGCGTTTAGGCTTGCTTCGCAAAGGCCAGGACGGCCCTTTGTCAAAACACCATCAATCGTTGAACCCGGCCTGATTGATCAGGATCATGAACAGCCGCCGGTTGTCCTCGCTCAGATCGGGGGTGGAGAAGCCGGAGGCGAAGAAGTCGGGGTTGATGTCCTGGCTGCACCAGGTGGAGGTGGCGTGAAAAAGCACCTCCCGGGCCGGGCAGTACTCCTCCGGCATCACCATGCGCAGGGAGAATCCCTTGCCCACCGGAATTTCCGCCTTGCTCACCAGTTTCATCCCCTTGACGGTCAGATCCACAAGATGCCCCAGGAGCTGGCCGCTCTCCCGGTCAAACACCTCCAGGTAGTAGATGATGTGCCGCCGCTTAAGTCGCCTGAGTTCGCCCGCCGGGTCCGCCATGATTCCCCTCCCCTGTCAAGGATGGTTGATTGTCGCAAGCATTAAGTCCACCACCTGGCCGATGCTCAGGGCCGAGGAATCGATGCGCACCGCCTCGGGCGCCGGCTGGAGTGGCGCCAGTTGGCGGGCGCTGTCCTGGTGATCCCGCTCGACGATCTGACTGAGTATCTCCTGGTAATCGGCCCGCATCCCCTTCTCCACTAGCTGAGCGGTGCGGCGGCGGGCCCGTTCCTCCGGGTTGGCTACCAGATAGAACTTATGGGCCGCCTGGGGGAAGACCACCGTGCCCGTGTCCCGGCCCTCGGCCACCACCGCCTGGTTTTTGGCCAGCTCCCGTTGCAGACGGGTGAGCCGCTGGCGAACCGCGCCGATGGCCGAGACCCGGGAGGCCATCATCCCCATCTCCGGGGTGCGGATGGCCAGCGACACGTCCTCGCCGTTTAAGAGCACCCGGGTGTCATCCTCGCCGGGGGAGAGGGCGAGATCGAGCGCCTCAATCAGCCCGCCCACCGCCTCCTGGTCGTCTAGGTCAACCCCCTGACGCTGGGCCGCCAGGCCCACCGCCCGGTACATGGCGCCGGTATCGAGGTAGGCGGCCTTAAGACGATGCGCCAACAGCCGGCTAATGGTGCTCTTGCCCGAGCCAGACGGCCCGTCGATGGTGACAATCAGGGATGCCCTGCTCACTTCCCGAGCTCGGCCAGGGTGTCGGCCATGGCCTTAAGCAGTCGTTCGTTTTCCGCCCTGGTGCCCACGGTGATCCGAATATAGCTGGGCAGGCCGTAGGCGTTCATCGGCCGCACGATGACCCCCTTTTTTAGCATGACCTGGTAGAAGGCCTTGCCGTCCCGGCCCAGATCGACCAGGAAGAAGTTGGTCTCGGTGGGCAGGGGGGTGAGACCCAGGCTGGGCAGTTGCTCATGCAGCCAGGCGATCCCCTCGCTGGTCATGGCCAGGGTGCGCTGGTAGTGCTCGGTATCGGCAAGGGCGGCAAGGGCGCCGATCTGGGCTAGGCTGTTGACGTTGAAGGGCCCGCGCACCCGGTGCAGGCAGTCGGCGAGCGCCGGCGGCATGAGGCCGTAGCCCACCCGCAGCCCGGCTAGTCCGTAGGCCTTGGAGAAGGTGCGCAGCCCGGCCACCGGCCGGGCTGCGTCCAGGTAGTCGCGGATGTCCAGGCGCTGACCGGGGTCGGCGAAGTCGATATAGGCCTCGTCCAGCACCGTCACCACCCCTTCCGGCACATGGGCCAGGAAGCGCTCGAAATCCTGCCGGCCAAACATGGTGCCAGTGGGGTTATTGGGGTTGTCCAGGAATATCAGCCGGGTGCGGTCGGTGATTTGATCATAAATGGCCGCCAGGTCGTGGCGCAGACCGGAGAGCGGCACCACCCGGTTGATCCCGCCCTGGGCCTGGGCGACCTTGGGATAGACCAAAAACGAGGGCGCGGAGGAGATCACCTCGTCGCCGGGCTGCACCAGGGCCGCGGCCAGCAGGGAGATGATCTCGTCCGAGCCGTTGCCGAAGACGATTTGCTCCGGCCGCACCTTAAGGTGCCGGGCCACCGCCTGGGCCAGATAGTAACAACTGCCGTCCGGGTAACGGTGGAGGTTGGCGAGGGCCTGGCCGATGGCCGCGACCGCCTTGGGCGAAGGGCCGAGCGAGTTCTCGTTGGAGGCCATCTTGATGGAGCCGGTGATCCCGTACTCCCGCTCCAGCTCCTCCAGCGGCTTACCGGGGGGATAGGGCACCAGCGCCCGGATATGCTCGGGAATGGCAAGCTTCATCTGACTCCTCATCACTTAAGTTGCATTCAAAAGAACCCTTCCAGCAAGCATTCGGAGCGAGACCGCGAAGGCAAGCGAGCAGCGACGAGAGTGTACATCAGTACGCCGAGGAGCGGCGGAGCGCCGCCGACAAAGGTATCGTTTTGAATGCGAACTGGAATCATAAAGAAAGACCTGGCCGTTGCTGGCAGAGGCCCAAGTCCTGCTCCAAGGTGTAGGCGATGTTGAGCAGGCTGGCCTCAGAGAAGTGCGGCCCCTGGAGCTGGAGCCCGATGGGCAGGCCGGTGGCGCTGAAGCCGCAGGGCAGGGAGAGGGCGGGCAGCCCGGCCAGGTTGGTGCACACGGTCAGCACGTCCGAGAGGTAGAGCGCCAGCGGGTCATCGCTCTTGGCCCCCAGGGGCCAGGCCGGGGTGGGGGTGACCGGCGACACCAGGGCGTCGCAGCAGGCGAAGGCCTCCTGATAGTCCCTGGCGATCAGGGTTCTCACCTGGGAGGCCTTCTTGTAGTAAGCGTCGTAGTAACCGGAGGACAGGGCGTAGGTGCCGATGATGATCCGGCGCTTGACCTCCGGCCCGAAGCCTTGGGCCCGGCTGCGCTTGTACATCTCGACCAGACTGCCCGCCTCCAGGTCGCGGAAGCCGTATCTTACCCCGTCGTAGCGGGCCAGGTTAGAGCTGGCCTCCGCCGGGGCGATGATGTAGTAGGCGGCGATGCCGTATTTGGTGTGGGGCAGGGAAACCGCAACCGTCTCCGCCCCCAGCTTGCGCAGCCGGTCGATGGCCTCTTCCACCGCCCGCCGCACCTCCGGGTCCAGGCCGTCGCCGAAATACTCTTTTGGAATACCGAGCCGCAACCCCTTGATATTGCCGGCAAGCAGGGCGCCAAACTCCGGCACCGACTCCTTCGCCGAGGTCGAGTCCCGGGGGTCGTGGCCGGCGATGGAGCCAAGCAGCAGGGCCGCGTCCCGCACGTCCTTGGTCAGGGTGCCCACCTGGTCGAGCGAGGAGGCGAAGGCCAGCAGTCCGAAGCGCGACACCCGGCCGTAGGTGGGTTTTAGGCCCACCACCCCGCAGTGGGAGGCGGGCTGGCGCACCGAGCCGCCGGTATCGGAGCCCAGGGAGGCGATGCACTCCCCCGCCGCCACCGAGGCCGCCGAGCCGCCGCTAGAGCCGCCGCAGATATAGTCCGGGTTCCAGGGGTTCTTGGGAACGCCGAAGGCGCAAGTCTCGGTGGTCGAGCCCATGGCGAACTCGTCCATGCCCACCTTGCCCACCATCACCACCCCCTGCCCCTTGAGTCGGCTGATCACCGTGGCGTCGTAGGGGGGGATGAAGGACTCGAGGATCCGCGAGCCGCAGGTGGTTCGCACGCCCTGGGTGCAGAGCACGTCCTTGATGGCGAGGGGGATGCCACACAGCGGCCCGCCCTCGCCCTTGGCCAGTTGCCGGTCAGCGGCCTCGGCCTGGCCCAACGCCAGGTCCCGGCATTGGGTGATGAAGGCGTTGATCCGGGGCTCCACCCGCTCGATGCGGGTCAGCACGGCCTCGGTCAGCTCCATTGCCGACACCCGTCGGGCCCGGAGCAAGTCCTGGAGCTGGTGGATGGTCTGGTCGTATAATTCCATGATTTTTTTGGGAGGGAAATGCTTGTTTAGCCGATAATTTTGGGCACCACAAAGGCCTCCTCGTTGCGGCAGGGGGCATTTTTCAGCGCCTCCTCCCTGGCCAGCGAGGGGACGACCGCATCCTCGCGGAAGGCATTGGTGATCGCCAGGGCGTGGCTGGTGGGAATGACGCCCTCGGTGTTCAGCTCGTTTAGGGTGTCGATGTAAGTCAGGATACGGCCCACCTCGTGGGTCATGGTTTCGATTTCGTCCGGGCGCAGGGCCAGCCGGGCCAGATGGGCGACCCTGGTGATATCTTCGCTGCTGATGTTCATGAGGTTTTCTGCTGTCGTTAAGAGGGGGCCGGCGCCAAGATTTATGGCTGTTTGCCGGAACGCAGGAGGCCGGCGAAGACCCGCACCACCAGGGGGTCAAACTGACTGCCGGCGCATTTATACAACTCTTCAATCGCTTCTTCCATCGATTTATTCACCTTGTAGCTCCGCTTGGAGGTCATGGCGTCGTAGCTGTCGGCCACGGTCAGGATCTTGGCCAAGGGGTCGAGCTGGTCGCCAATTAGGCGGAACGGGTAGCCGGTGCCGTCCACCCGCTCGTGGTGCTGGCAGGCGATGATCCCCTCCCGGCCCAGGAACTGCAAGGGCTGGAGGATGTTCTGGCAGATCTCGGGGTGCTGGGAAACCCGTTCCCACTCGTCGTCGGTCAAGGGTCCGGGGCGCTGGATGCAGCTCACGTCGATCACCAGCTTGCCGATGTCGTGGATCTGGCAGGCGCAGACCAGGGTGTGGAGCTCAAGCTCGGAGAGCTCCATGCCCTCGCCGATCATCTTCCCGTACTGGGTGACCCGCCGGGTGTGGCCGGCGGTGTAAGGGTCCTTCTCCTCCAGGGCGATTTGCAGGGTGGCGATGGTGTTTAAGGTATTTTCCTCGAGCTTGCGGCTGTACTCGTCGAGCAGCTCGTTCTTGGCCGCCAACTCCTTGGTCTTCTGCCAGACCTCGAACTCTAAATTCGCCTGATAGGCCTTGTGCATCAGGAGGTACATCCGTTTCTCGATCGCCTGGCGGATCTTGACCGCGAACAGGTCGAGGTCGGCGATGGGCTTGGTCAGGAAGTCGTAGGCCCCCAGCTTGATGGCCTTCATGGCGTAGTCCATGGAGCCGGCGCCGGTGAGGAAGAGCACCGGGATGGTGTTGTGCTGGCGATTTAAGGCCTCCAGGGTCTGAAATCCGTCCATCACCGGCATGTTGATGTCGAGGACGATGGTGGCGAAGCTCTCGTCGATGGCGTTAATGACCTCCTGGCCGTTGTTAACCGCCACCACCTGATACCCAAAGATCTCGAGGATCTTCTGGATGGCGTCGCGTACCAGGATGTCGTCATCGGCGATGAGGATTTTGTTTAGCTCCATCCCGCCAGTCTATAGACTCCAAAACCGTTTTACAATGTTTTTCGTCTCGGCGAGAGCCCTTAGGGGATAAGCGGCGGCGGCCAGTTCCATGACCGTCTTGTCGTCCAACCGGGAGCGGCCCCGCATCTCGTCCAGGGTGGCGAAGACCCCCTCCTTCAGGCCCGGGAATGAGTAGCCGCCCTCCAGGCAGGCCAGGAGGCGGCCTCCGCACAACTCAGCGGCCAGGTCGAGCAGCACCTTGGTGAGATAGGAGAAGCCGGGGCCGGTGACCAGCATCCCGCCCAGGGGGTCGTCCTGATGGATGTCGTAGCCAGCGGAAACGATGATGATCTCGGGCCGGTACTGGCGGGCCACCGGGGCCAGGAGGTCGTTGAACACCGCCGCGTAGGCGAGGTCGCCCAGTCCGGCGGGCAGCGGCACGTTGATGGTGTAGCCCTGACCCGGCCCCTGGCCAACCTCGGCCGCAGAACCGGTGCCGGGGTAGAGCGGATACTGGTGGGTGGAGAAGTAGAGCACCTGGTCGGTGTCGTAGAAGCTGTGCTGGGTGCCGTTGCCGTGGTGCAGGTCCCAATCGACGATCATCACCCGCCGCATCCCCAGCTCGTTTAGGCAATAACGGGCCGCCACCGCCACGTTGTTAAACAGGCAAAAGCCCATCGCCCGATCGGCCTCGGCATGATGGCCAGGGGGCCGCACCAGGCAGAAGGCGTTTCTGATCTCACCCGCGGCCAGCATTCGGCTGGCGGCGATCGCCGCCCCGGAGGCCAGGGCCGCGGCCTCGAAGGAGCGGGCCGTGGTCTGGGTGTCGGGGTCGAGGATGACTTGCGACTTGCCGGCGGTAGCGGCGATTTTTTTCACGTAGGCCGGCAGGTGGTGGGCGGTGAGCTGGGCCGTGGTGGCCGCCGCGAAGACGGGGAAGACGAAGCGGGAGGCGATCTCCGGGCGCGCCAGCTCCTCCTCGAGCACCGCCAGCCGCTGCGGAGATTCGACATGGTCAATGCCCCGCAGATGCTCCAGGAAGACGGGGGAGTGGAAGATGGCGGTGGGTTTCATGGCCTGGGCCCGCGGGCCTACCTTTGGCTGGTTGTTTCCTGGTAGAGTTGATCGGGCTTGTGGCTGTCCAGGTGGATGCCGGCCCTGTCCAGCAGCTCGCCGGTGGCCTGCCAGAGGGTGGTGACCGCGTTGTCGTAGTCGGTCAGGGCGGCGATCTGGGCGCTCTTGGCGGCGGCCAGGTCGTTTTCCACGTCCAGCACGTCCTTGGTGGTGGCCAGCCCCACCTCGTTCTTGCGGATAAAGGCCTGCAAGCGGGACTCGGCGTATGCCCGGCCCCGTTTGGTCACCTCGATTTGCTTATATTCGGTATCCACCGCCCGGAGGGCGTTACCTACCTGATTGGCCGCCGTCTGGCGCAGGGCCTTGATCTGGATGGCGGTCTGCTCGTTCTTCAGCAGGCCCTTGCGGTAGGCGTTCTCCGCCGCCTCGTTGCCCAGGGGGTAGGTCAGGTTGAGCCCCACGCTCCAGGTGGGGTAGTTGGCCCCCCCCAGGTTTTCCAGGTCGCGGGTCAGGCGCTGGTGCTGGCCGGCCAGGGAGTTGGAGGCCGAAAGCGATAGGTCGGGCCGGGTTTGGTTGCCGAGGAACTTGGCCTGGAGCTTGCCGATCTTGAGCTCCTGCTGGCGCTCCAGGATGTCGGGCCGGGTCATGGCCCGGTCAATGGCCTCCTGGGATGGCTCGCTGACCAGGTCGCGGCGGGGGGTGTCGGTGGGGACGAGCTCGCCCGGGCCATCGAACTGCAAGAGGAGGCGCAAATGATCCGACTGGTCGTGCACCTGCTGCTCGGCGGCCAGGAGCTCCTTCTCCCGGGCCGCCACCCCGTATTCGGCGTTGAGGATCTCCATGGCCGGCAACACCCCGGCCTCGACCTTAGACTTGGTTTCGGCCAGGATCTTGCGCGCCAGCTCGAGGGACACCTTCTTCACCTCCCGCTGCTCCCGCAGGCGGTAGAGGGTGAAATACTCCCGCCTCGTCTGGGCCACGGTGTCCAGCAGCCGGCTGGTGAGCCGCTTAAGGGAGGCGGCCTTGGCCAGCTTGGCCACGTTGATCATGATTTCAGTGTTCTCCCGGCCAAAGCCCTTGAGCAGCGGCTGGGTGAGGGACAGTCCCAGGTTCGACTGCCATACGTCGGGGGGATTGAGCGGGGCGTCGGTGTCCTGGTAGAGGTTGTTCATCCCCAGGGACAGGGTGGCGCCGCTGGCCAGGAGTTGGCTGAGCGAGGCGTTGACCTGGGCCGATTTGGTGCGCACCGGGGCGGGATAGGCGGTGAGGTAGGAGGGGAAATCGGCGTCGCCAAGCCGGGTCTGGGCCGCGAACAGAGGTTCGTAGATCGCCCGGTAGCGGTGGATGTCGGCCTCGTCCTGGGCCGGGTTGTACAGCTCGGCCTTGAGGTCCAGATTCCCCTCCACCGCCAGACGGATGGCCTCCGCAACCGAGAGCGGGCTGGGGCTTTCGGCCAGGCTGGGGCCAACGGCCAGGAGGAGAAAGACGGCGGATAGTGGCATGAATTTTAGGGGCATTTTCACGGGCATTCCTTGCCCTGGGCGATATGGGCGTGGCGGGGGAAGGACAGGAGCTGGTCTTCGGTGACCAGCAGATCTAAGGGCTGGTCGTGGGCCAAGAGCGGCAGTCGCTCGGTTACTTGCAGTTCGAAGGCCAGGCCGACGCGGAGGGCCTGGGGGGCCTGATCGGCCAGGAAGCGGTCGTAGAAGCCACCGCCGTAGCCCAGGCGTCCGCCCGAGAGGTCAAAGACGCTGCCCGGCAGGATGACGATCTCGATCTCCTTGGGGTCGGCCAGGGCCGTCCGTTGGGGGTCGGGCTCCGGGATGCGGCAGTAGCCGGGGGCGACATCGCGGGCGGGATCGGTGATCCAGTAGGCGGCGAGCCTCCGTTCAGCAGGTATAGTCAGGGGCACGCAGACCTGCTTCCCCGCCGCCAGCCAGGCGGCGATCAGACTTAGCGTCTCGACCTCGCTGCGAAAATGGACGTAGGTGAAGATGGCTTGCGCCTCCTGGAGCTGGGGGAGTTGGGCCAGGCGGGCGGCGATGGCCCGGCTCCAGGCCTCCCGCCTGGCGGGGCTGGTACGGTCGCGCCGGGTCAGGGTTGCCTGGCGCAGGAGCAGACGTTGGGCGTAAATTGAAGCCAGGGTGGCAGACATGTTAAATTTACCCTGCGGGTTAGGGGGGTAACTTGATGATCTCGCTAACGTTCAAATTGAGCGGCCTGCGCGGCTTTTCGCACAGGTCCGCTCGAGTGATTAGTTGGGCGTCTATGCCTAATGGCTAGCCGCAGAGTTGCCCCGACGAAGTACTAACGGTGAGATGAAATCTTTGTACACCATGATCTCCGCCACTCGACATGCTCGCAACCCAGAACTCATATGTACCCGGCGCAGCGGGCATTGTGGTAGTTATAACAACAAGTTCTCCGGGCTCTCCGTAGAAGAGGTGTATGCCAGAAACCTTGAGGTATTTGCAATTATTTTTCCCTCGGCGCACTTCGTTCGTAGAAAATTCGAGTGCCGATCCGTAACGAGCTTCGATAGGTTCAAAGGCCGTGTCAAAGTTTAGGTAAAGCGTGTTGCTCAATGCGGCAGGGTGTGCAAACCAGTGGCCGATATTGGTTAGGGTGAACATCAATTCCACCCTTTCGCCCGGAGCGAACTGAGGTGGGTCGTCAATAGTG
>JAJXUT010000078.1 GCA_021782655.1 Deltaproteobacteria bacterium | reverse complement strand
CCCATCACGGGGTCGATCTCCTAGGCATCCTCCGGGCCATGATCGCCGACCTCAAGGCCGGGCATATCGTCCAGGGCGGCAGCACCTTGACCCAGCAGGCGGCAAAAAACCTCTTCAAACGCGAGGGTCGCACCTTTAAGGATAAATTCAAGGAGTTGCTGTACGCCTGGCGGCTGGAGTCCCACTACTCCAAACAAGACATCCTGGAGTTCTACGCCAATCAGTTCTACGTCAGCGGCAACGGTCTGGGGCTGGGGGTGGCGGCCAAATACTATTTCGACCAGGAGCCGCAAAACCTCTCCCTGGTGGAAAACGCCTTCATTGCCGGCAGTGTCAAGCGACCCAACTATTACAATCCCTTCATCAAGCACGACGCGGCCTCGGCCCAGGCGGCGCGCCGGCGGGCCAAGGAACGCACCGCCTACGTGCTCGGCCAGATGCGGGAGTTGGGCATGATCAGCGAGGTGGAATACCAGGAGGCGATCACCCAGGACATCCCCTTTAAGCAAGGCCAGACCTCCTTTGCCGCCGACACCCTTATGGACGTGGTCAAGGAGGCCTTGGCCGAGCCGGAGGTGGAGGAGGCCCTGGCCGCCAACGGCATCGACAAGGTGGCGGGTTCCGGGATTCGGATCGTGACCACGGTGGATCGTGACCTGCAAAGCAAGGGGCTCGCCGAGCTGCGCGATGAGTTGTCCCAGCTGTCGGTACAGTTGCAAGGCTACGATCAGCAAGGGATCCAGGAACAGTACCGAAAGCTGGCCACCAGCCAGGAGAAAACCACGGTGGAGAAGGGGGCCTATCTCTTTGGCCGGGTGCTGAAGGTCGATGGCGCGGCCCAGGAGATCGAGGTGTCACTGGCGGACAGCGCACCCGGCGGCGGCCAGCCGGGCCTCGGGGTCATCGACCGGGCCGGGATGAACGCCCTGCTCGAGGCCCAGGCCCGCTATCTGGGCCAGGGCTTCCGCCCCGCCGACCGCCAGCCGGCGGCCAGATTCCTGGACAGCGTGCACCCGGACGATCTGGTCTATGTCGCGGTGCGGGACCAGCAACCGGCCGGCGGCCGTTATCTGCTCGATCTCCGCAAGTATCCCGACCTCCAGGGGGCGGTGATCGGGGTGCGGGAGGGCCGGATCATCACCATGCTAGGCGGCAGCGACAACCGCTTCTTCAACCGGGCCTTGGACGCCAAGCGGATCATGGGCTCGGCGGTCAAGCCGATGGTTTACAGCGCCGCCCTGCAACTGGGCTGGAACCCCGCCGATCTGCTTTACAACCAGCGAGAGGCCTTCGTCTATCAAAATCAAGAGTATTTCCCCAGGCCAGATCACCAGAGCCCCTACGCCTGGGTCTCCATGAGCTGGGCGGGCACCAAGTCCGAAAATCTGGCCTCGGTATGGCTGCTCTACCACCTCTGCGACCGCCTAAACCCTGATCAGTTCAAGGAGCTGGTCAACAAGCTCGGCCTGGGCCGGGGGCCGGACGAGTCCTATCCCCAGTACAGCAGCCGGATCCGGGATCAGTTCGGCATTTTAATCAACGATCAGGCCCTGCGCCGTCTGGCCTTCGCCCGGGCGGTGGAGTCTATTGGCCCGGACCTGCTCTTCGACGGCAAGGGGGCGGAGAACGAGCTGCTCCGCCACTTCAACTACCAGTTGGCCGGCAAGGTCGAGGATAGCGAGAAGGCCGCGGAGAAACTGGTGCGCCGGGAGGCGGTGCGCCGCACCTTTGTCGAACAGCAGCGTTACTACCGGCAATTGCAAGCCTACCGGGCCCGGGTCGAGGCCGGGGTAACGCCCGGCGGCCCCGACGACCAGCCCCTGGACGAAAACGACAACCCCACGCTGCCCGCCCAACTCTTCGCCGGGCCAAACGGCGCCTATCTGTTCGCGGAAAACCCGCCCGGCCCGGACTGGCGGCTGCTGGGGCCCGAGGAGGCCGCCGTCGAGGCTAGCAAGGAGGGCGGCGGCAACCAGTTCTGGGACGCCATCAGCTTAGACGGCCTGCTTACCGCCGGCACCTTCCGCCAGTTGACCGAGCTGGTGGGCCAGGAGTTCCAGAAACTCAGCCCCCTGCCGCCCTACGACCCAGCGGTGCTCTACCAGACCCGCGACTTTCGGGTGCTGGTGGGACTGCGTTACCTGATCGCCCTGGCCCGGGAACTGGGGGTGACCAGCCCGCTGGAGCCGGTGCTCTCCTTCCCCCTGGGCTCCAACGTCATCAGCCCCCTGGAGGTGGCCAGGGCCTACGAAACCATGGTGACTGGGATGAGCTATCACGCCGGCCGGCCAGGGGCGGACGTGTCGCTGATGGCCATCGACCGGATCGAGGACAGCGACGGTCAGGTCATCTACCAGCCCCAGCGCGCCGCCAAGCGGGTGCTGGACGAGAAGAGCGCCCTGGCCATAGACAACATCCTAAAGAACGTGGTCAAGTACGGCACCGGCCATTACGCCCGCACCCGCATCCGCCTGCGCAGCGAAGATGCCAAGCGGCAGGCGGCGCTCAACCGGATGCGGCTTGAGGTGCCGGTGGTGGGCAAGACCGGCACTGCCAACGACTTCCGCAACTCCGCCTTCGCCGGCTACGTGCCGGAGGCGCGCCAGGATGGCGACGGCCTGGAGTTGGCCCACGGCTGCGCCCTGGCCGCCTATGTTGGCTATGACGACAACCGGCCCATGACCCACAACTCCCTCCACATCACCGGCGCCGCCGGGGCCCTGGAGTTGTGGAGCGATCTGGCGGACGAGATCTTAAACGTCCAGGAAAAGGCCGCCGATCATTTGCAAATGGACAAGCTGACCTTTTCGGCGGACATCGAACTGCCCCTGCTCTACCCCGACCTGGGCCAGGTGGATCTGGACCAGGCCCAGGTCACCGGCATCGCGAGCCAGGTCGGCGATCCGGCGGTGCTGATCCCCGAGGGCGGCCAGATTCAGATCGGGCCTGGGGTGGTCACCTTCGGCACCCTGGGCAAGGGCGGGGAGTTGACCCCGGCCCGGCAATTAAAACCGTTTTGGGGGGAGCAGTGATGGCCAGAATCAGGCATGGTCTGCAAATAACCTTGGTGGCTGTTGGCCTGATGGCCGCAGGGTGCGCCCCGATGACGCAGACAGCCGGAAACGGAAAGGCCACCCCTGGCCAGCCGCCG
This sequence comes from Deltaproteobacteria bacterium, assembly GCA_021782655.1. GTDB lineage: Bacteria > Desulfobacterota > Desulfobulbia > Desulfobulbales > VMSU01 > VMSU01. The sequence goes on along the minus strand of JAJXUT010000078.1, from coordinate 8,982 downwards.
CCCCCCGCTCCGGCGCCGACCGCCCCGGCGCCGCCACCCCCGGCGGGATACCGGATTGCCGGCGATGATCCGCTGGTCAAGAAGCGGCTCGCCCTCTACCTGAAGAAACGGGACGAATGGCGGGCCGCGGAACAACGGCTGCTCGCCCAGCCAGGGGCCAAGCTGCCTGATGCCTGGGGCGAGTGCCGGCGGGACATCGATCAGGCCTTGGCCGGCTATCGGCAACTGAGCCAAAACCAAGGCCCGGACTCCACCCCCTGGCGGGTGATGGCCATCGACGTCGGCTACTTTGAAAAAAACTGCGACCGGGTGCTGCTGGCGGCCCAGGCTCGGGAGGCGGCGGATCAGGAGGCCCAGGCCCCGCCTCCGACCCCAGCCATCGACCCGGTGGCCATCGATCGACTGCGCCAAGCTTACCAGGCGGGCCAGTATAAGGAGACGGTCTCGGCCTGCGAGGCCCTGACCAGGGGCGCGGACGGCCAGTCAGCGCCGGACGTGGTCCGGGAGTACTGGGGCCGGGCCCTGGCCAAGCTGGGTCGCTTTCAGGAGGCGGCGGGCGTCCTTGCCCCCCTGGCTCAGAAGGGAGAGCAACGGGGCGAGCTTAGCGGCTACGGGCTTAAGGAGCTGACCGCCGATCTTCTGTTCGCCTCCGGCCAGAACGAGGAGGCCCGCCAGGCCTACGCCGAGGTGTCCCAGGCCCTGACCCCGGCGGTCGGCCAGCAATCCTGGGCCGACACCCAGGCCAAGACCATCGGCCAGCCCATCGACGCCGCCGACCTGACCACCTACCGCCAGGTGATGCGGGCCTACCTGCGTTTCGACGGCCACCGGGTGCCCCAGGCCATCAGCGACGGGGTGGCGGCCCTGGAGGCCCGGGCCGCCGGCCCGGCGCTCGCCGCCGCCAAGATGATCCAGGCCAAGGCCACCGCCGAATCCCAGGCCTGGGCCCAGGCCCAACTGGCCGAGGTGCAACGGCGGATCGACGCGGGCCAGCCGGACAAGGCCCGCCTGCTGCTCGACCAGGTGTCGGCGGCGGCCCCGGACGGCATCACCGAGGACATCAACCAACTTCAGGCCAAGATCGCCCAGGCCCAGACGGCGCAGGCGGCCAGCGGCGGCGAGCAGGCGGCCTCGCCCTGGGAGGAGGCGATGCGACTAATGGCGCAGCGGCGCTACGACGAGGCCATCGCCGCCTTGCAACCGTTGACCGAGGGCGACCGGGGCGCCGAGGCCAAGGTCAAGATCGCCGAGGCCCAGAACAAGGCGGCCAACGCCATGCGCCAGCAGGCGGCGGCCCTCTACGCCAAGGCCAGGAACACCCCCGATCCCGAGGCCAGGGCCGAGGCCCTGCGAGAATCACGGGCCCTGGTGCAGGGCCTGATTGACAGGTATCCCGACACCCTGGCCGCGGCCAAGGCCCGCCAAAATCTGAAGGTGCTCGACGCCGAGCTCAGCCCGCCGCCAGTTAACCCCGGCGCGCCCTGACCAGAGGCCAGGTGAAGCGATGACCATTGATATCGAGGCCTTTATCGCCACGGTGGCGGCGGAGGTCAAGGGCTATCATGTGCCGGTGGTGGACCTGATAGCGGTGCAGACCAAAGACCCGTTCAAGGTGTTGGTGGCCACCATCCTCTCGGCCCGGACCAAGGACGAGGTCACGGCCCAGGCCGCCCGACGCCTGCTTTCGGCCGCGCCCGACCCGCCGGCCCTGGCGCGCCTGTCCGAGGCCGAAATCGGCAGGCTGATCTATCCGGTGGGCTTCCACCAGGCCAAGGCCGGTTATCTCGCCCGGTTGCCGGTGGCCCTTGAGGCCTTCGGCGGGGTGGTGCCAGACGGTATCGACCAGCTCCTCACCCTGCCAGGGGTGGGCCGCAAAACTGCCAACCTGGTGCGGAGCGTGGCCTTCGCCAAGCCGGCCATCTGCGTGGACACCCACGTCCACCGGATCATGAATCTCTGGGGTTACGTTAAGACCAAGACCCCGCTCGCCACCGAGATGGCCCTGCGCGAGCGGCTACCGGCCCGTCACTGGCTGACCATCAACTCCCTCTTGGTGGCCTTCGGCCAGGGCAAGTGCAAGCCGGTGGCTCCCCATTGCGACACCTGCCCTCTGGCGGCGGCCTGCCCCAAGCTCGGGGTCACCCCCCGCAAACGGCCCCGGATCACCGCCGGCTCCGGGCCGGAGAAGACCTTGATCTCCTGGAACGTCAACGGCCTGCGGGCAGTGGAAAAAAAGGGCTTTGTCGGCCTGGTGCAGTCGCTTTCCCCCGACCTCTTCGCTATCCAGGAGACCAAGGCCCTGCCCGGCCAGTTGCCGGAATCACTACTCAACATCCCCGGCTATCACGCATTCTGGCACTCCGCCGTCCGCAAGGGCTATTCCGGGGTGGCGATCTACGCCAAGCGGGAGCCGATCCGGGTGCTCACCGGCCTGGGCATCGAGGCCTTCGATCAGGAGGGCCGGGTGCTGACCCTGGAGTACGAAGACTTCTTCCTGATCAACGCCTACTTCCCCAACGCCCAACCCGGTCTGCCCCGGATCGGCTTCAAGCTCGATTTCAACCGAGCCCTGCACCGCTTCGCCGACCAGTTGGCGGGCACCAAGTCGGTGGTGATCGGCGGCGACTTCAACGTCGCCCATCGGGCCATCGACCTAGCCCGTCCCCAGGATAACGAGGAGAACCCCGGCTACTCCCTGCCAGAACGGCAGTGGATGGACGAGTTCATCGGCGCCGGCTACATCGACACCTTCCGCCAGCTCCACCAGGGGCCCGGCCATTACAGTTGGTGGAGTTATCGCGCCAACGCCAGGGAACGCAACGTCGGCTGGAGAATCGATTACTTCTGCGTTGACGGCAAGAGCCGACCCCGAGTCAGGGAGGCTGGCATTCTCTCGGAGGTCATGGGCTCGGATCACTGTCCGGTCAGCCTGGTATTCGCTTAACTTCCCACCTGTCTTCCCCTTTCCCGGCCTGCTTAACTGATCTGCCCTCTCCACCCGGTCCGGCCAAATGGTTTCTGCGCCGGCGATTAGAAAAGTGCTTGCCAAGACGGTTTGTTTTTATGCAAGCTATACCTAGCGTCCGGCAACCGGCCTTCCCCGCCAGGACGCCTTGCCCGCCTGGTGCCCTCGCAGCCAGGGAGGCGCGACCGAGGCGACCAAACGCTTGCGGATTACAGGCCATCTGTGGATTGAGGGAGAGAGGTAATGGCAGAAGACACAAGACCGACCCTAGCGGCGCAACTAGACGAGATGGCGCTCAAGATCATGCTGGTGGAGCCGGGCGACCTCTCGGTGGTGGGCGAGCTGGTGGTCTTGATCGAGGGTCTGCTGGCCATGCCGGAGATAGCCTCCCAGCCCGCCCTGGCCAAGATGGCCACCGCCCTGGGGGAAGTGATCGGTAAGATCGTCATGGCCGAGCTGGAAGATTCGGCGGAGAACTACGAGCGCCTGGGTCAGGGCATCGGCCTGATGCAGGAGGTCTGCCGCAAGCAGGGGGCGGACGAGGCGGCGGAAAATAACTTCCACACCCTGCTCGGGCTGATCGGCTACCTTTCCGGCGCCGGCCATCATAAGGTGGAGGCCGCCAGCGAACCGCCAGCGAACCGCCCCGTGCCCCCGCCTGCCGCTCATCCCGCCCCGCCGGCCCCCAGCTCCGGCCCCGGAGAGACTCTCCCCCCCAAGCCGCGTATCCTGGAGTCGCCGCCGGTGGAGGCGATGGATTTCCTGCAAGACCTGGAACTGCTCACCGGCTTCGTGGGCGAGACCCTGGAGCACCTGGAATCGATCGAGGTCAACGTCCTGGACCTGGAGGACAACCCCGGCGACCTGGAGATCGTCAACAAGATCTTCCGGCCCTTCCACACCATCAAGGGGGTGGCCGGATTCCTGAACCTAAAGAGCATCCAGAAGCTGGCCCACAGCACCGAGAATCTTTTGGACGACGTCCGCAACGGTAGCCGGCCCATGGACGCCCAGGTGGTGGAGGTGGTCTTGAAGGTGGGCGACTTCCTAAAGACCATGGTGGAAAACTTGAGCCTGGTGCTCAAGGAGGGCCCGGAGAGCTACCTAAACTACGACATTAGCGGCCACCTGGCCTGGGTGGAGGCGGTGCGGGCCGGCCAAGGACAGGCGCCATCCACCGCGACGCCCATACCGCCGCCAACCTCAGGGCAAACGGCGGCCCCCGCCCCGGTAGCCACCGCCGAGGCGGAATCGACCTCGCCCCCGGCCGGTAAGAGCCCGCCCCCCCCCAGCCAGAAGGCGGCGGTTGGCGATTCCATCAAGGTGGATGTCGAGAAACTCGACGGCCTGGTGAACGCGGTGGGCGAACTGGTGATCATGCAGGCCATGATCCGGGCCAATCCCCGGATCGGAGCCATCTCGGACCCCAAGCTGATCAAGGACTTCGCCCAACTGGGGCGGATCACCACCGAGCTGCAGAAGACCGCCATGTCGATGCGCATGGTGCCCATCCGCCAGACCTTCCAGAAGATGATCCGCCTGGTGCGCGACCTCTCCAAGAAGACTGGCAAGGAGGTGAATCTGGTGATGGAGGGCGAGGAGACGGAGATCGACCGCAACATGGTCGATTCCATCTACGACCCCCTGGTGCACATGATCAGAAACTCGGTGGATCACGGGGTGCAGCCGCCGTCGGAGCGGGAGATTCAGGGCAAGCCCCGGACCGGCACCGTCAACCTCCGGGCCTACCAGAAGGGCGGCAACATGGTCATCGAGATCGAGGACGACGGCCAGGGCCTCAACACCGACAAAATCCGGCGCAAGGCCATCGAGCGGGGCCTGATCCAGGAAGCGGACAAGGTCTCGGCCTACGACCTGCACAACCTCATCTTCCTGCCCGGCTTCTCCACCGCCGACAAGATCACCGACGTCTCGGGCCGGGGGGTGGGCATGGACGTGGTCAAGAAGGCGGTCGAGAAGCTGCGCGGCAAGGTGGAGGTACTCAGCGAGCTGGGCAAGGGCTCGCTGTTCGTGATCCGCCTGCCCCTGACGCTGGCGATCATCGACGGGATCATCGTCCGGGTGGGGGCGGAGCGCTACATCATCCCCACCACCGCCATCCAGGAGTCGCTAAAGCCGCTTAGGGAAAACTACAACACCGTCCAGGGCCGGGGCGAGACCCTGCTGGTGCGGGGCACGGTGCTGCCCATCATCCGGCTCTACCAGTTGTTCCGGGTCGAGCCCACTTACAGCGACCCCTGCCAGGCGATCATGGTGGTGGTCGAGTACGAGGGCCGGCAACGGGCGATCATGGTGGACGAGCTGCTCGGCAAGCAGGAGGTGGTGATCAAGAACCTGGGCGGCCTAAGCGACATTCCGGGGGTGGCGGGCGGCACCATCCTGGGCGACGGCCGGGTAGGATTGATCCTCGATCTGGCAGGGATCGTCCAATCCCACTCCGGGCACTTAAGCACTGACAACGGCGGCGATTTTTGACCGGCGAGGCGCAACAGCAACGAATTTACAGGAGGAAATATGGGGGCAGCGGCGCAGGCAGTGGACATCGGCTCCGGCCAGGGCATGGGCGGCAAGTATCTCACCTTCGCCTTGGGCGCGGAGGAGTACGGAATCATCATCACCAAGGTGCGGGAGATCATCGGGATCATGGAGATCACCGCCGTGCCCCACACCCCTGACTTCATCAAGGGGGTGATCAACCTGCGGGGCCGGGTGATCCCCATCGTCGAGCTTAGGGTCAAGTTCGGGATGGAGCTTAAGCCTTACGACGACCGCACCTGCATCATCGTGGTGGACGTGGTCGGCCCCTCGGGCATGGTGCAGGTGGGGATGCTGGTGGATTCGGTGTCCGAGGTGGTGAACATGTCCGCCCAGGATATAGAGTCGCCGCCTGATTTCGGGGCCGCGGCCCATGCCGACAACATCGTGGGTCTGGGCAAGATCAAGGGCAAGCTTAAGATCCTGCTTGATGTCGATAAGGTGATCGGCCACAGCCTAGCCGCGACCCTGACCGAAATCGCCTAGGAACCTAGGCCGCGATGGCCCAAGAGGGAAAATGGGGGGCACTGGCGGGAAAGCAGTTGACCGAGGCGGAGTTCCAGCGCTTCAGCGAGCTGATCTACCGGCAGGTGGGCATCTTCATGAAGCCGGAGAAGAAGGAGCTGCTCAACGCCCGCCTGGGTAAACGGCTGCGCGAGTGCCAGATCGACTCCTTTCAGGAGTATTTCGAGTTCATCTCCCGGCCCGACCAGCGGCAACGAGAGTTTCTGAAGTTCTTGGACAGCGTGTCCACCAACTTCACCAGCTTCTTTCGGGAGGTGTCCCATTTCGAATACCTGAAATCCCACGTCCTGCCCGAGTTGACCGCAAGGCTCGCCGGGCGGGAGCTCAACCTCTGGTCTTCCGCCTCTTCCTCCGGGGAGGAGCCCTACACCATCGCCATCTTCATAAACGAGTTCCGTATTGCCCATCATCCCGGGCTCCGCTGCCGGATTCTGGCCACCGATATCTCAACTAAGGTGCTGTCCCAGGCCCAAGCCGGCATCTACCCGGTGGAGCAGACCAGCAAGGTGCCGCCCGAGATCCTGCGGCAATACTTCCAGAAAGGGGTGGGCCCGAGCGCCGGCAAGGTCAAGATCAAGGACGAATTTCGCCGGCAGGTGAGCTTCCAGCGCTTCAACCTGATGGATGACTTCCCCTGGCACGGGGAGTTCGAGGTTATCTTCTGCCGCAACGTGATGATCTACTTCGATCGTCAGACTCAGGAAAAACTGGTTAAAAAATTCTATCAATGCTTGAACCACGGGGGATACCTGTTTATCGGCCACTCGGAGAGCATCTCCACCATCAGCCACGACTTCGTGCAGGTCGAGGCGACCACCTACAAGAAGGTCTGAGCCCGGCGCCATAGCCGTTTTTTCTACCACAAGAGGATTTAATGAAGTTGATTGTCGGCATCTCAGACATGAAGATTGGCACCAAGCCCGACGACGAGCTGGTGACCTACTCCCTGGGCTCGTGCATCGGGGTGGCCATCTGGGACCCGGTGGCCAAGGTGGGGGCGCTGCTTCACTATATGCTGCCCGACTCCAGCATCGACAAGGACAAGGCGGAACAAAAGCCCTACATGTTCGCCGACACCGGGGTGCCCCGGATGTTCAAGGAGATATACAAGTACGGGGCGTTAAAGGAGCGGCTCAAGGTCTATATCGTGGGCGGGGCCCAGGTGATGGACGACTCGGGGATGTTCAACATCGGCAAAAGAAACCAGATGATCATCCGCAAGATGTTCTGGAAGAACAACGTCGCGGTCACCAAGGAGGACGTGGGCGGCGCGGTCAACCGGACCATCACCTTGAAAATCGGCTCCGGCAACGTCCGCCTCAAGGTCTCTGGCCAGGGCGAGGTGGAGTTATGAGCCGAGTCGCGGAGATCCTAAACATCGCCAACCACATCCCGCCCTTCCCCAAGGTGGCCATGCAGGTCATGCGGATGCTCGACGATCCCAGGGTGCAGGCCAAGGACCTGGCGGCGGTGATCCAGTACGATTCGGCCATTACCGCCAACATCTTAAAGACCTGCAACGCCGCCTACTTCGGGCTGCCCCGCAAGGTGTCCTCCCTGGACGAGGCCCTGGTGCTGGTGGGACAGAACATCTTAAAGGACATCATTATCGCCAGCAGCAGCGCCCGTTTCTACCAGGGCGAGGTCGGCAACGGCTATCAGCTCGAACAGGGCGAGCTGTGGCGGCACTCGGTGGCCACCGCGATCATGGCCAAGTCGATCAGCCCCCACTTCCGGGGCGTCGATCCAGGCGCCGCCTTTACCACCGGACTGTTGCACGACATCGGCAAACGGTTCTTGAGCAGTTTCGTGGCCAGCGACTTCCAGCGGATCATGGATCGAACCTACATGGACGGAGTGCCCTTCATCGCTGCGGAGCGCGAGATTCTGGGCATGGATCATGCCGAGTTGGGCAGCCTGATCCTGCAAAAATGGGAGTTTTCGGAGGAGATGATCCGGGCGGTGCAGCGCCATCACGACCCGCTTGCCCTGGATATGGAGCCCTTGATCGCCTTGGTGGCGATGGCCAACACCCTGGTGATCTCGGCCGGGGTAGGGGTGGGGGCCGGCGGACTGACCGGGGCCATGCAAGGCGAGGGGCTTAAGCGTTTCGGCATCAGCGGCGCCGATCTCGAACGCTATCTGGCCAACCTGGTCCTGGAGATGGAACGGGCCGAGGAGATGATGGCGTTATCCAACTAGAGCTGGGGAAGGAGAACTATGGCGTTCAACATCTTGGTGGTCGATGATTCCGAGACCATGCGGGCGGTAATCAAGAAGACGGTCGGCATGTGCGGGGTGCAGATTGGAGAGTTCCGGGAGGCGGGCAACGGCCGGGAGGCGCTGATGGTACTGGAGGACGCCTGGGTGGACGTGGTCTTAAGCGACATCAACATGCCGGAGATGAGCGGGGTGGAATTTCTGCGAGAGGTAAAGAAAAGCGAGGTGCTGCGCAACATCCCCATCATCTTTATCTCCACCGAGTCCAGCCAGGCCCGGATAGACGAGGTGCGGGAGCTGGGGGCGGACGCCTACGTCAAAAAGCCCTTTCAACCCGAAAAAATCAGGGAAATACTACTTGAGGTGTTAAGCAAGGCCTACGCCAGCCGGATGACGGAGGAGGCGGGTCTGCCGGTGGCGACGGACGGCGGAGACGGGGCCGACTTTTAACCCCGCCGTGCCTTGGCAAAAAGGAGATAACAGGTGATTACCGACGAGGAAAAACGGCGCTTAAACCTGGCGGCGGTCGAGGTTTTCGGCACCATGTACTTCACCCCGGTGGAACTGCTGCCGAACCTGCCCGCCCAGGGCAACTGGCACCTGGAGGCCCAGTACGTCAAGACCGAGATCGGCTTTGACGGCCCGCAGCGGGCCCGGCTGTGCTTCTACTTTCCCCGTTCCCTGGCGGTGACCATCGCCTGTGGCTTCCTGGGAAT
>JAJXUT010000138.1 GCA_021782655.1 Deltaproteobacteria bacterium | reverse complement strand
CGTCTGGGGTGGAGAAGAGATACCCGGCATGGAGATGGGCGGCAGTAATGGCGTCATGCTCAACCCCGCCTCCCCCCAGGACGGGGTGATGGCCATGGCGCACCTGTACGACATCCAGGCGGCCATGAGCAAAAACGGCCGTCAGGAGACCCATCACCTGATGGTCATCTTCACCGATGCCGCCCAGGGCAAGCCCATCACCCAGGGTCTGGCGGCGGTCAAGGTCACCGGGCCCGACGGGGTCAAGGGTGCGCCGGTGAAGATGCTGCCCACGGGCGACGGCTTCGGGGCCAATCTGACCCTGACCCGCCCCGGCAAATACGACTTCGAGGTCGGCACCAAGCTTACGGACGCCCGGCGCCGGGTCTTCACCTTCAGCTACCTGAAGAAGTAGCCGCCATGCCTGCTGGCCCCGCTGTCCAGGAAGAAAACGGCAAACCGTCCCGGCCCGCCGGAAAGGGCCGCTGATGCTAAAGGAGGAGTGGCGGGCGGCGTTGCTGGCCCAAGGTCGGGCGGCGGCGAACGAGGGACGGCGGGCCGAGGCGCTGCGGCGTCTGCCCGTCTATCGCCAGAGCCGGCGGCTGTTCGTCTCGCCGGCGGCGGAACTGACCCAGATCAGGATCAACGCCCTGCTGGACGGCAAGGAGCTAATCATGCCCGGCCCGGGGCTGAAGGAGGGATTTTACCTAGTCAAACCCTTTTCCGTGCCCTTCCCGAGACTGAAATTGGCGGTGAGCTTAAGGGGGGTGGTGCTTTACGGACGGCTGCTCCGGCATGAGGAGCTGCCCGGCCTGGGAATCGACCTGCTCCTCACCGAGGCCCTGGCCGTTGACGACCAGGGTGGCCGCCTGGGAGACGGCAGCGGTTTTTTCGACCTGGCCGCGGCGGTCTTGAATCAATCCGGGGCCTTGTCCCCGGAGGCCCAGGTTTGGGCCGCTGGGGCACGCCATCGGCCCCCGGCCCTGCCCCTCGACCCCTGGGACGTGCCGATGCACGGGCTGCTCGAGGCGGAAGAGGTTTTGGTCTTCCCAACCAGCGGCGCTCTGCCCGGCATCTACTGGCAGGCCCTGCCGGCGGCCAGAATCAAGCGGCTCACCCCCCTGTGGCGGGAATGGCGAAGGATTGCAGACTGATGGCGTCGCAAAAAGACCGATCTGCTGCGTTGCGGGGCGATTTGGCTCGTTCGGCATACCAGCAAGTATGCCTCACTCGCCAAACGCACCCCGCGCCTTGCATATCGGCCCTTTTGCTTAGCCATCGAGCTTATTGCAAAATGACGAAAATGACACGAGATGACAGGGCGATCGTCGTCATTTAATGCTAGTTAAGTTTGATTTTGCAAGAGGCTACATCGATTGCCTTTTGGCGAGATCATCACTCACAGACTAAGTCCAGCTCGCATTCAAAACTATACCTTTGCAGGCAACTTAGGATAACGGCATCACTCCTGGGGCCGGATGATCACCTTGATCGACTCCCCTCCTTGGGCGACCAGGGCGAATCCCTTGGCCGCCTCGGCCAGGGGCAGACGGTGGGTGATCATCTCCGCGACCCGCAGCCGACGGTTAGCGATGAGCGCCAGGGCGGCGGCGCAGTCAGCGGGGCCGCCGGCGTAAGTGGTGGTGATGGTCAGATCCCGGCGCCAGAACTGCTTGTTGACCGAAAGCGGCAGCAGCTCTCCCGCCCCAGTGGGGGCAAATAAAAGGATGACCCCACCCCTGGCCACGGCGCCCAAGGCCTGCTCAAGGGCGGCCCGGGCGCTGGCGCAGACCACGACCAGATCGGCGCCCCTGCCTTGGTTGTCGGCCATGAACGCCCCCGGCACATCCCCATCCGCCCGATAGGCGGCGCTGGCCCCGAAACGGCGGGCCGCTTGCAGCCGGTAGTCGGAGAGGTCGCTCGCGGCAACGAATCCCGCCCCGCTCACCGAGGCCAGATGCACGTGCAGCAGCCCCGAGATACCGCTGCCCAAGACCAGGACGCTCATCCCCGGCTTGAGCCCGGCCAACCGCTGACCACGCAGGACGCAGGCCAGCGGCTCGACGAAGGTGGCGTCGTCATAGCTCAAATCGTCTGGGATCCTCCAGGTGCCACGCTCGACGTTCACCGCCGCCAGCCGTGCGTACTCGCAAAACCCGCCGGGGTCGAAATGGGTACCGGAGAGGAGCAGGTCGCAGACCGTCTCGTGGCCGCCCAAGCACTCGGGGCAGGCGAGGCAGGGAACGTGATGGGTGGCCGCCACCCGGTCGCCGGGCTTAAAACCAGTCACGCCCGCGCCCACCGCCGCCACCTCCCCCGCCATCTCGTGACCCAAGACCAGCGGCGCCTTACCGGCCCGATACCACTCCATGACATCGCTGCCGCAGATGCCGCTGGCGTGAATCCTGACCAGCAACTCGCCCGGCCCCGCCACCGGGCAGGGCAACTCCTCAAGCCGTATATCCCGGTTGTTGTAGTACATGGCCACCCGCATCCCGCCCCCCTCCTGTCCAAAAATTATCTTGCCCAACCAAGGGGATAAAATGTATCCTATGGCCGCCTTAAGCACAAGGCCCAATTCCCCTCTGGCCCCAAGGCTGGCGGAACAAAACAGGGGCGAGTTCGAGATCGCCAAGTGACGATAGAGTCGACCGAACTGGGCCGGA
>JAJXUT010000077.1 GCA_021782655.1 Deltaproteobacteria bacterium | reverse complement strand
ACCAGCAGCCCGTTTGCGTACATCACCCCGTTGATGACAAAGGGCCGCCGGGCCGCCTCCCGGCTCCACTCGAAGGCCCCCAGATACCCCATGGCGGCGATCATCACCATCACAATCAGGCCGCGGTTACGGGCCTTGGGGCTGAGCAGGATCAGGGTGATCAGTAGGCCGGCCAGGAGCGCCAGGGAAAAGGCCCCCACCGTGCTGGCCCGGACGATGGTGGGGGAGGCGCCGTGGACCAGCCGAGCGGCCGGGGCCGGCAGGGTTGAGAGGTACCACCAGCCAGCCGGTAGGGAGAGGATGAGGGACGCCAGGGCCCAGATGCCGGAATAGCGGATCATCCGTTGCCGGACCGTCTCGTCCGCCAGGAAGGTGGCGGTGAGGAAGCCGTAGCAGCCGGCCAGCATGAAGCTCATGAAGCTGCGGAAAAATACCGAAGGCCAGAAGGTGGGGTTGAAGAAACCGGCCCAGAAGTCGTGATTGCTGATCCATTGGCCGGGGGTGAGCATGAAATCGATGATGCCGGTGATCAGAAACAGGCTGATCCAGGCGGCGCCGAAGTAGATCCAGCCAATGACCTGGTGGGTGCGGTCATCCATCCGGCCGAAGGTATAGAAATAGACGAACAGGGCCACAATCTCCACCAGGAAAAAGACCCACTCCGTGGCCCAGCCAAAGACAAAGGTATGGATCAACAGCGAGGTGGCCGCCGGATTGATCAGGGAGATCACGAACCAGATCGCCACCCCGGTCAGTCCCCCGAAGACCATGGTCAAGAGCATGAAAAACCTGGTGTGGGTCCTGACGAAGGCCATGATGGCCCGGTTCTGCTCCCGCAGGGCCTGGCGTTCGGTCAGCACCAGGTAAAGGCCGCCCCCCACGGCAAAGTGGGAGACAAAGACATGCACGATCGCCACCAGGGCGATCAACAGGCCGCCGCCCAGGGTGGGGACAAACCAGACCGGATAGTTCATGCCTCTTGACCTCCTTTTATCCCAGCAATTTCAGGCCAGGATATTGATGGGTCACGGCTGCGCTTCACCCATCATCCGACTTGATTTGGGCGCGGCAGGGACCTGAATTTGCTGGGCGGGCCTCGGTCAGCCGACCTCGAAGCCGATCTTGGTAATCGCGGCCCGGATCATCTCCACGGGCACCGGCTTGCTCTCGGCATACCGCGCCTCGCCCTGCTCCAGATCGACCTCCACCTGGGTGATGCCGTCGATGGCGGTTAAGGCCTTGCTGACCGAGGCGGTGCAGTGTCCGCAGCGCATCCCGGAGATCTTGACGGTGGGCATTGTCTTTTCTCCTTTAAGTAGTTAGGTTGTGCTTTCCAGAAGGAAAACTCTTATTCCATTGCTTACTAACGATGGCGCCGCTTGGCAACGATATTTCGCCCAAACTTGATCCGAGGGCGCGAAAAGGGGAGGGAGATCCGCCATGCCAGAAGAGATCGTGCACCTGACCGCCAAGGTCTCCGGGATGCACTGCGCCGCCTGCGCCAGCCGGATTGAACGGGTGCTGGGCGGCCTGCCGGGCCTGGCGCGGGCCGTGGTCAACCTGGCGGAGGAGACCCTGACCCTGGACTTCAACCCTCGAGTCATCACCTTGGCGACGGTGGTCGAACGGGTGGCGGGGTTGGGCTTTGCGCTTGCCCTCCCCAGCCCGGAGGCGCGGCTTGAGCTGCGGATCGACGGGATGCACTGCGCCGCCTGCGCCTCGCGGATTGAGCGGGTGATTGGTCAACTTGCGGGGGTGAGCAAGGTCGAGGTCAACCTGGCCGCCGAGACTGGGTTGCTGCTCTTTGACCCGCAACGCTTGAGCCAGCGCCGGATCCGGGAGGCCATCCAAGAGCTGGGATTCGGCTCCCGGGTGCTGACCAGGGAGGAGGATAGCGGCCAGCAGCGCCAGCGAGAGATGACCGCGCGACTGGCGGCCCTGCGCCAGCGGCTGATCCCGGCCCTGATCCTGGCTTTCTGCCTGCTGGCGGTGGCCATGGGCGAGATGCTGGGGCTGCCGCTGCCCGAGTTCATCTCCCCCCACCGGCATCCCCTAAACTTCGGCCTGTTGCAACTCTTCCTGGTGCTGCCCATCGTCTGGTCGGGGCGGCATTTTTACACCAACGGCATTCCCAGCCTGCTGCGCGGCGGCCCCAACATGGACACCCTGATTGCGGTCGGCACCGGGGCCGCCCTGTTGTACAGCCTGTGGAACCTAATTGAAATCGCCCTGGGCATCGAGGTGATGGCCCGGGTCATGGACCTCTACTTCGAGTCCGCCGGGGTGCTGATCGCCCTGGTTTCCCTAGGTAAATATCTGGAAACCAGGGCCAAGTCACACACCGCCGACGCCATCTGGCAACTGTTGCGCCTGGTTCCCGAGCAGGCCACCCGGCTGCATGGTGAGGAGCAGGTGCCGACCTTGGTTGAGGAGATCGAGGCGGGCGACCTGCTGCTGATCCGCCCCGGCGAACGGATTCCGGTGGACGGGGTGGTGGTCAGGGGCCAGTCCACGGTTGACGAGTCGATGCTCACCGGCGAGAGCCTGCCGGTGAGCAAGCGGGAGGGCGACCAGGTGGTGGGCGCCACCTTAAACCAGACCGGGATGCTCCAGATGCGGGCCGAGAAGGTGGGCCAGGACACAGTGCTGGCCCGGATCATCCGTCTGGTGCGGGAGGCCCAGGGTTCCAAGGCGCCGATCGCCAGCCTGGCCGACCGGATCAGTCTCTACTTCGTGCCGGTGGTGATGCTGATCGCGGCCATCAGCGGCCTGGCCTGGTATTTCCTGGGCGGGGCGGGGTTTTCGGAGAGCCTGCGCACCTTCGTGGCGGTGCTGGTTATCGCCTGTCCCTGCGCCATGGGGCTCGCCACCCCCACCTCGATCATGGTCGGCACTGGCCGCGGGGCCCAGCTCGGGGTGTTGATCAAGAGCGGCGCGGCCCTGGAGATGGCCGAGCGGGTCTCGGCCGTGGTCTTTGACAAGACCGGCACCATCACCCACGGCCAGCCCAGTCTGGTGGCCTTTGAGCCGCAACCGGGAGCCCTGCCCGAAGAGGATCTGATTAGGCTTGCGGCCAGCGTCGAGAATGCCTCCGAGCACCCCTTGGCCCAGGCGGTGGTCGGGTTTGCCAAGGACAAGGGCCTGGCACTGGTCGAGGTCGAGCAGTTCGCCGCCCTGCCGGGCCGGGGTCTGACCGGGCGGGCCGGGGGACGGGAGGTGATGATCGGCAACCAACGGCTGCTTGCGGAACGGGGCATAAGCGAAGAGAAATCGGCCCAGGAGGCAGCGGCGCGATTGGCCGCTACCGGGGCCAGTCCCCTGTTTTTGGCGGTGGACGGGCGGCTGGCGGCAATACTGGGGGTGGCGGACACCATCAAGACCGAGGCGGCGCGGACGGTGGCGCGTCTAAAGGCGATGGGCATCAGGGTGGCCATGCTGACCGGCGACCAGGAGGCAGCGGCCCTGGCCATCGCCCGCCAGGCGGGGATCGACGAGGTGATCGCCCAGGTGCTGCCGGCGGACAAGGCGGCGCGGATCAAGGAACTGCAAGGCCAGGGGCTGAAGGTGGCGATGGTGGGCGATGGCATCAACGACGCCCCGGCCCTGGCCCAGGCCGAGGTCGGCATCGCCATGGGCTCCGGGGTGCATGTGGCCATCGAGTCTGGCGACATCGTGCTCATGGGCGGCGACCTCGGCGGAGTGGTCACCGCCCTGGCCTTGAGCCGGGCCACCATGCGCAATATCCGCCAGAATCTGTTCTGGGCCTTGGCCTACAATGTCATCGGCATCCCGGTGGCGGCGGGGTTGCTGAAAATCATGGGCGGCCCGGGCCTAAACCCGATGCTCGCCGGCGGAGCGATGGCTATGAGTTCGGTGTCGGTGGTCTCCAACGCCTTGCGCCTGCGCTTTTTTGCCCCCAGCCACCCCTAGTCGGTCTCGGGCCAATGCCCACCGGCGTCTGACCGGGACAACACCGCCCGGGCCTTGTCCCGCCACTCGGCGGGCAAGGCCGCCCGCCGGGCGTTGGCCGAGGCCGCGTCCTTAAAATCCCCCTCCACCACCACATGAAAAACCCGGCCCCCGGCACCGGCGGCGGGTACTGGCATAATTACCAGGGGCGGGGCGGTTTCCGGGTAATCACGGACCAGCGCGTAGGCTGAAGCCAGGTCGTGGGTCTCGGCCAGTTCCAGCACCACCTGATTGGCCGGCAGGGGCGAGGCCTCCAGGGCCGGAAAGGAGACCGGCGTGCCCGGCTCCACCCGATTGGGATCGACAAGCCGGCGATTGCACCGCAACACCAGGGCCAGCTTCTTGGGGCTGTAGCGGCCGTAAACCCTAGCCACCATCTTGCTTAGGCTGACCCCAGGCTCGACCCGTAATACACCCAATATTTCACTAGTGACTGGCCCCTCCGGGAGGACGCCGGGCAAGGCGGGGGGGCTGGCGGCCGGCGCGGGCGAATTGGCCAGGGGCGGGGGGACGGGGAGCGGCGGGGCAGGGGAGGTGGCTGGCAGCGGCACAGCGGCGGGCGGCGGAATAATTGGCGCGGGCCGTAGCGCCGCCGACGACGGCTGGGGTGCGGGCCGCGCCAATTCCGGACGGGGGAGGGCCGGATAGCGGGGCCGGACCGGCAGCCGCGTCACCATCAGGGCCAGCCCCAGGGCCGCCAGCCCGACCACGAGCATCACCCCCAGTGAGGTTTTTTCTCTCTTTAGTCCCCCCAGCGGGGTGGCGGCCAGTTCGCGGGCCGCCCGCAGCACCTCCCGTACCCCGGCCTGACGGCGCTGGCTGACGAGAATGAGGATCACCGCCTTGGAGCAGAGCATGACGATGCGGCGGGGATAGCCCTGGGTCAGGAGATAGATGGCGATGATGGCCGGCAGGGTGAACAGCCGGGGCCGGGGGCCGGGCTCGGTGCGCGATCTGTCGAGCCTAAAGGCGATCATGGCCCTGGTCTCCCGGAAACTCAAAGGCCGCAGACGGTGGAAGGTGGTGATCCGGTCGGCGAAATTGGCCTTGCTCTTTAAGGCCGCCTGGAACTCCTCCTGGGCGAAGATGACGATCTGCAACAGCTTGTGCTGGTTGGTCTCGAAGTTTAGAAACTCCCTGAGTAGTTCGAGGCAGAAGTCCGGGAGTTTCTGGCCCTCGTCGATGATGAGGGCGGTGATCATGCCTTGCTCCACCGCCTGCTCGAAGAGGTGATTCTTGATCGCCTCCTTAAGCCGCCATTCGGACATCGCCTCGCCCGGGGGGGCGATGCCGAAGGTGCTGGTCATGGTGGCTAAAAACTCCAGCGGGGAGGTAAACTCGGGGTCGAGGATGAGGTGGGGCCGCACCTTGGCGTCCTCGCGGCTCAACAGCTGGATGAGCTGGCGGCAGAGGGTGCTCTTGCCGGTGCCGATATCGCCCAGCACCACGCTTAGGCCCCGCCGCAGACGGATGGCGAGCTCGAGTTTCTGCAGACACCCCTGGTGCTGGGGTGACTGAAAGAACATCTCCGGGTCGGGAGAGTTGGAGAACGGCTCCTTCTGAAGCCTGAGCAGGGAGAAGTATTCCATTTGATGTGCACAATGCGTGGCGCCGGGGCAGTTGCCCCAGGCCCGCAAACAAGGAAGGCGGCCCCGCTAGGATGCCGCCTTCCTTGGCCGATTATAGATCAAAGACCATCCCCCGCCTCACTGCACGGTGTAGGTGTCGGTGTTGCCGCTGGTGATCTTCACCCCCTGCACCTTGCTCACCGCGATGGTGATCACCAGGCCCGAGGTGGAGCAACTAAACTCGAAATCCCCCTCGGTGGTGGGGGTGGTGGGGCAGGCGCCGGGCAACTGGCCGTTCACGTAGGCGAGCAGGGTGGCCGCGTCCGGCGGCAGGCTGCCGTTGTTGGCCAGTTTGTACCCCTGAAGCCCGTCCTTGAGCCTGACCTTGACCTCGTAGAGCTGCCCCACCGCCACCTTCTGCCGGGCGGTATCGGTTAGGTCCATGTATTTGGGCGCCACCACCGCCGCCAGGATACCCAGGAGCACCAGCACGGCGATGATTTCTACCAGGGTGAAGCCCTGCTGTTCCCCCCCCAGCCGCCTGAGGCCGAGCACATATCCTTTGCCAGCCATCGCTACCCTCATATACCAAAACGCAAAGGGCGCAGTCAGATTTCCAAACGACGACTGGCAGTAAGCCGGTTACTGGATCGTAAAGGTGGCGGTGTTGTTGGCGGTGATTGTTTGTCCCTGCACCTTACTAACCGTTATGGTGATGACATTGCCTGCGGCGGCGCAGCTAAAGTTAAAATCGCCCTCAAGGGTATCGGCGGTTGGGCAGGTGTTGGCCACCCCGCCAGATGGGCAGGAGTCGCCGGCAACAGCAGGTGCCCCAGTCGCATTAAGAC
Source organism: Deltaproteobacteria bacterium (assembly GCA_021782655.1). Classification (GTDB taxonomy): domain Bacteria; phylum Desulfobacterota; class Desulfobulbia; order Desulfobulbales; family VMSU01; genus VMSU01. The sequence continues at coordinate 5,869 of JAJXUT010000077.1, read as the reverse complement.
AGGTCAACAGGTCCGCGCCGGTTGGTTTCCGCCCCGAATTGGTAAGCATGTAGCCGTTAACCCCGGAGGACAGCCGCCCCTTGACCTCGGCGATCTGCCCCTGGGCCGCCTTCTGGCGGGCGGTGTCGGTCAGGTCCATGTATTTGGGCACCGCCACGGCGGCCAGGATACCCAGGAGCACCAACACCGCGATGATTTCGATTAAGGTGAAGCCTTGCTGATTGTTGACGATCCGGCGGCGTGCATCCATGGTGTCTCTCCTTAAGATAATGATTGTATGTGGCGTTACAAAAAATGGCCCCTGACTTACATCTGCTACCCTGCCCGGCATTAGCCCGTCCAGGTTGTTCACGGAAATTTTCTCTCTCAAACTATACAACACGATTTTTTGAAAAAACAAGCCTATAAATTGAAAAATATCTATTCCCTCGCGACCTTGCCCGGTTAAGAAATGGCATCACGCAATTTGTGGGGCTGTCGTTCAGGGAATCCCACTGCCTCCCCCTTTTTCAAAGGGGGAGGCAGTCTTTGGTTAGCTCCCCCCCTTGGAAAGGGGGGGAGGGGGGGATTTTTAATGTTAGGGCGGAAGATGCAATTTCCTAACCGGACAACGCTGATTTCCTCGCGGCCACCCCGTTATTCCCCGGCGGGCGGACAAGGATAGCCTCCTTGCAAGCGGCGTTCTCTTTTCCTTGGCGCAACAAAAAAAATAGGCCAGGGCAGGGGGGCGGCGATCAACAGGGAAGGATATTTGCAACAGCATCTTGTTGACCGAGCGGATAAAAAATTGTGGTCCCGCGCAATTAGACTACCATCTGCCAGGTGACTCCTATATCATCATAAATTATGAAATACCGTCGCCGCCCGCCGCCGCCCGTCTCGACCAAGAGCCTTGCCACCCTGACCGCGAGTGGCTTCACCCTGATCGAGGTGATCTCGGTGCTGCTCTTGATCGGCATCCTGACGGTAATCGCCATCGGCCGGGAGGCCAACTCCGGCAACCAGGCCGATGTCTATGGCGCCACCGAGGTGTTGAAAAACCACCTGCGCTACGCCCAGAGCACGGCCATGAACTCGGATGTCTCCTGGGGGCTAAACTTCAGTGGCTCTTCCTATACCATGCAAAACGCCAGCGCCTCCACCGCCCCCCTGCCGGGCGATATTCCCACCGGTATCAGTTATACTCCGAGCGTAAATCCGGTGTTGTTCGACAATCGCTGGGGTAGCCCAGGGGCCGTCACCATCACGATAACGGTGTCCAAGGGGGGCTTCAGCCAGACGGTCACCGTAACCAAAAATACGGGGTTCATCCCATGATGGCGTCGCAACAAGGTCTGTCCTATTGCCGCCGCGCCAAGGCTCAGGGCGGCTTCTCGCTAATCGAGGTAATCATCACCCTTCTGGTGGGCGCCATCCTGGCCCTGGTGCTGGCCTCGGCCCTGGGGTCGTCGTTCACCAACAGCAGCCTGCCGCTCTTCCGTCTGCAAAAGACCATGGCCCTGCAACAGGTGATGGAGAATATCCACGCTGATTACGCCGCCCACGGCGACTTGGCCCTGCTAAAAACCACGGTCGGCACCGGGACGCAGAACAACGGTTACGGTGTTTATACCGTCATTTCTAACAAGTACATCAAGTTCGTCAACAACGTCCAGGCCGACGGCACGGTAAGCGACGGGGTCCTCAAAATTTCGATTCAGGATCCGAGCACCGGTATAATACTGACCGAACTGTTTGTGTCCTGGTGAACCACATGCCCATGATTTCCCCAAGATATTGTCCTGATTGCCACCAGAAAGAGGCCGGCTTCTCGCTAATCGAACTTATTGCGGTAATGGTGCTCTTAGGGATCATGGGGGCAGGGGCCACCCTTGGCATCTCCAACGTCATCAGCGGCTACACCAACAGCAAACTCGCCGCCGCCACCGTCAGCAAGGGGCAGTTGGCCATGCTCCGGCTGTCTCGGGAATTTAGAACAATCTCGCAGATAACCGCCGCCAACGCCACCTCCATTACCTTCGTGGCCATGCACGGCGACGGGGTGAGCCAGACCTATACCGTGAGCCAGAGCGGCCAGACCATCACCATGAACGACGGGGCCGGGAATAACGATGTCTTGACCGACCAGGTGAGCTCCCTGTCCCTGGCCTATCTGGACAGCTACAACAGCGCTGCCCTGGCCACCTGGAGCGCCACCAGCCGTCTGATTCAACTGAACATTACCTTAAACGGCCCCAGCGGCACGACCTTTGCTTTTGTAACCAGAGTGACACCGCGCAACATCTACTAATCAAGGCAGACTGACTGACCACCATGACTCCCCGCGATTCCCTAAATAATCCCGAGCCCCGGCAAACTCTCCCGGAACGAGGTGACTTGCGCGATCAGCGCGGCTCGGTGCTGATCGCCACCATCCTGGCGGTGGTGGTGGTGGCGAGTCTAGGGGCCTCCATCTACTCCTTTGTCTCCACCTCCGGACGGACCGAAATCGGTTCCATGAACGACACCACCGCCTATTACCTGGCCGAATCCGGCTACCAGTACGCCTTGAAACAACTTGCGGTCTTGGATGGTTCAAACGCCAGCGACTACAACAACCTGATAGTCTCCTTGACTTCCGCGCCGTTTGTGATCAGCAACGCCGGCCAGTTTCAGTTGCAGGGCTTTACCCACACCAGCGGCAACGGCTTTGATTCTTATAAGTTTACATCCAAGGGGACTCCAGCAGACGCCAGCGTCTCCCGCAGCATCGGATTTACCATTCAGGTGCCGAGCGTGGCCGGAATCACCATCCCCTTCGACGGCAGCGGCAGCACCTTAAACGCCAACAACTGGAACACCAGCGGCCAGGCGGCGCTAGACACCACCAACAAGCTGGTCACCATGAACAGCGGCCACAGCACCCCCACCCAGGTCAGCCTGGACTGGACCAACGCCAACACCACCTTGCCCAACCTGCAAACGGTTTGGCAGAGCAACAACGGCTTTCTGACCTACGAGGTGCAGGCCAAGTTCAACCTCAGCACCGGCAACAACCGGGATGTGATGGGCGGCATCTCCTTTAGGCTCAAGACCCAGGGCGACACCAACATCGCCAACGACAGTTTCTACGGCCTCTCGTACGTGGTCTGCCAGGGTAGCAACGACTTGCCCACCTTCTGCAACGGCGGGACGGACGCGGACAAGACCTACATCGTGCTCTGGAAACAGGCCAACAACGGCACCCAGACCCTGCTCGGCAAGGAGCTGGCCAGCAACGTCTCAACGGCCCTGGTGGACGGATATGGGCATCTGGTTGATTGGTCAACCCTGGTGGTGCGGATCGAGGAGCAGATCGACCCCAGCGACGGGGTGACCCGCGAGAACCTGATCTCCGCCTTCGCCGGAGACCCCACCCAATCGCCCAAGGGCACCATCGCCTGGGATTACACCAAATTCTCGGCGGTGCCCTGGGGCAACTATATCGCCAACGCCAGCAGCGACTGCTCCGGGGGGCTCAAGACCTTCATCAAGGACACCTCCTTCCTGACCACCAGCTTCAACACCACCCCTCAGGACGAGGTGGGCCTGCACGCCTTTGGCAAGGACACGGTGCAGGTGGCTGACCTGGCCCTGCGCTTCAACTTCGACGGCGGCATCGCCACCACCTGTGTCGCCCCCGCGCCCGGCACCCTGGTTTTCGCCTCCTCGACCTTCTCAGTGCCGGAGCAGTCGGGCCCGGCAACCATAACCGTCTCCCGTCAGAACGGGGCCTTGGGGGCGGTGGGGGTGAACTACGCCACCGTGGCCGCCGGCAGCACCGCCACCGCCGGCAGCGATTACACCGCCGTCTCCGGCACCCTCACCTGGGCCGACGGTGATGTCAGCAGCAAGACCTTCACCATCCCCATTGTCAACGACCTGCTGATCGATGGCCTCATCGAGGGCAACCAGATCGTCAACCTGGCTCTCTCCGCAGCCAGCGGCGGCGCCAGTCTGGGCACCCCCAGCACGGCGGTGCTGACCATCATCGACAACACCAACCTGGGCGTCACCCCCCTGGACAACTGGCCCAGCTCGCCTCAGGCGTCATCCAGCGGCGGCAACTCGCTTTCCACCTCCTTTGCCACCAGCGCCGGAGCCAATCGGCTGATGGTCTGCGCCGTGACTGCCAAGATGAGCGGCTCCTCTACCAGTAACTTCAGCGTCAGCGGCAATTACGGCGGCCAGGGCTTCACCACCATGAGCAGCACCAACAACATGAACTCCTGGCAGCACGTCTGGATCGGCTACGTCAACGAGGCCCAGATCGCGGCCAATGGCAACAACACCGTGTCAATGTCCATCTCCGCCGGCTCGTCGCTTGCTGCCTCCGACCTTTACTGCGGTAGTTACCAGGGGGTAAACCAAACCACCCCGGTGGCCGGGTCGCGCTCCAACACCAATACCTCCGGCAGCTCGACCGCCTCCTACGGCGGCTCGGTGAACGTGACCAGCGCCGGCTACATCTTCTACGTCCTGGCCACCTGGCAGGCCAGCTCGACCCCGCCTACAGGCTACACCGAATACTTCGACACCGCAGACAGTTACTATCATCAGAGCGGCGCCAGCAAGAAAATCATCACCACCGGCGCCGAGAATCAGTCTTGGACGCTCAACAACTCGACCAGCTGGGGCCTGGCGGTTGGCTCGCTCAACCCCGCCCCATGATGACGCCCAAAAAAACCAGTGGCTGGCAAGGCGGGAAGGCGCCCGTCTCTAAGCCGCCCATAAAACAACACCCAGGAGGCCACGCCATGCGCAAACACTACCGGTTAAACATTATTTCCCTCATCGCCGTCATGGCCCTAGGACTGACGGCACGCTTGACCCCCCTGGCCGGCCTCACCGTTCACGGTCAGGGCCACCTGCTGACCATGACCACCGCTCAGGCGGATGACGGCGAGGGTGGTGACGACTCCTACGGCTCCGATGGCTACAACTCCGAGGGCCGCGACCGGGAGGGCTACGACCGGGAAGGCTACGACAATGAGGGTTACTCCGAGGACGGTCATGACCACGAGGGTCAATACAACGAGAGCCACGATCAAAACAAAAACGGCACCAAGGGCAAAAAACAGGGGTTCCGCACCAAACCGACCACCAAGCAGTATTAAACAGCTCCTAAACCAGGCCGGGCTAGGTTGTTAGCGTCGGGCGTTCCCCCTGGGGGCGCCCGATTTTTTGTCTGGCCTCCCCCTTGCCGTCCGCCGCAAAAGGGGCTATACACGATCTGTCCCATCACGCCCCAGCCCAACTAGAAATATGTATTCGCCAACAGGCCATCCTGGCCTTTGGGCTGCAACGCCAAACCCAGGCATGGCTTCGGCTTGGCTCGCAACCTCAAGGCGTTATGGCCGCCCTTGATGTTGGCCGTCTATCCCTGGACGGCGCTTGACAGACTTCTTTAATAAGTTGGTCAACTAACATCTCCCGTATCCCAAGGCCTTCCAACCGACCGCTCATGTCCAACCTTCAGCAACTAATCCTGGCCCTGCAAGGATCAGGGGGCCATTCCACGGTCGCCGGCCTTACCCCGTCCGCCGCCGCCCTGCTCGCCGCCCGCCTTGCTCAGGGCACCGGCCGGCCCCTGCTGTTGATCACCGCCGGCGAGTCCCAGGCCAACCAGGTGGCCCAGGACTTACAACTCTTCACCCCACTGGCCATTCACCTTTACCCGGCCCAGGAGGTACCGCCCTACACCCCGCTTTCTCCCGATCCCCAGACCACCGCCGCCCGGCTGGCCGTCCTCTACCGGCTAGCATCCGGCGGGGGGCCGTTGATCATGGTTGCCTCCGGCGAGGCCCTGCTGCGCAAGGTGATGCCGGCGGCCAGGCTCACCGGCCTGGCC
>JAJXUT010000076.1 GCA_021782655.1 Deltaproteobacteria bacterium | reverse complement strand
CGGCGGGGGCGTGCGGCCCCTGGGCGGCGGGAGACCCGGGGGGGGCGGCCATCTCCGAGGATAACGCTCCTGACGACTGGGGCTCGGGGACGACCTCGGAAGACGCCGGCGCCTCGTCCACGGCCTCCAGGCTCAACCCTCCCTCGGGAAGGACCAGCACCGGCGGCGACAGGGGGCTGTCCGCCAGCGGCGGCGAGGCAACGTCCACCTCCCGAGAACCCGCCAACTCGCGCTCGAAGCTTAAATCTTCTAGCGAAAAAATGATCTCCGACGGCGAGGATTCGGCAACAACAGAAGCGGGAGGAAGGGACTCGGACGGGGTGGATGAAACCACGGCCCCGCTAGGTTCAGGCGCGGCGTAAAGATTAACGACGGGCGGCGGCAGGGGCGCTGGGGCCTCCGCCGCCGCGACCAACGGGGACGGACTCTGGTCGGCGGCCGGCTCCGCCACGACCACCGGCCCCTTTCCCGCCCCTCCCGACTCCGGGGGAGAGGACGAGGAGGCGCCGCGAATCAGATCCAAAAGTTTTTCAGTGGCGGTGATTTCCTTGGAGGTGGCCATAAAAACAAAGGCTAAAACCACTAGACATTAGCAGCATAATATTAGTCGGCAGGCCGACTTAGGGATCAACGGCGGGGAACGGCCCCAAGACCCTCGAATACGTATAGCGGATTGAGGCAGGCAGCACAACTAAAAATGACGGTAACTGCAAGTGTGGAAAAGAAAAAGTGGAAGTCGGGACCGGCGAGCCTCACAAGAGGCGACGGAGGCGGTCGAGCAGACGGTGGGCGGTCTCCTCCTTGGAGAGAAGGGGCAGGGCTTCGGGCTCCGCCTCCTGGGCGAGGATGGTCACCTGGTTGGTGTCGGCGGCAAAACCCGCGTCCGGCCGCAGGATGTCGTTGACCACCAGCAGATTCAAGTTCTTAGCCGCAAGCTTGCGGCGGCCCTCCTCCAGGTGGCGGTCGCTCTCCGCCGCGAAACCCACCAGGAGGGGAAGGGGGCCAGCGCCCTTTCTTTCCCCCAACTCCTTTAGGATATCGGGGTTGGCGACCAGTTCGAGCAGCTCCGCGCCTGGCGCCGACTTCTTTAGCTTGTGTCCCGCCGCCGCCGGGGGCCGGAAGTCGGAGACCGCGGCGCTCATTACGATCACCGAGGCGGCCTGGTAATGGGCCAGCACCGCCTCCCGCATCTCAAGCGCGGTGCGCACCATCAGCAGCTCGACCCCGGCGGGCGGCGGCAGGGCGCTCGGCCCGGAGACGAGAATCACCCGGGCGCCCCGCTGACGGGCGGCCTGGGCCAGGGCGTATCCCATCTTGCCGGTGGAGCGGTTACTCAGGAAGCGCACCGGGTCTAAGGGCTCTTGGGTCGGCCCGGCGGTGACCAGCAGGACCTGGCCGGCCAGGTCCTGCTCGGTCAAGGCGGCGGCGAGCCACGGCCGGGCGGACGGCCAGTCGGGCAGCCGGCCCGGGCCCTCCTCGCCGCAGGCCAGCGGCCCGCACCCAGGCTCAACCACCAGGTACCCCAAGGCGGCGAGCCGGGCCAGGTTGTCTTGAGTGGCGGGATGGGTGAGCATTTGGCTGTTCATGGCCGGAAAGACCGCCACCTTGGCCCGAGTCGCCAGGACGACGGCGGCGAGCAGGTCGTCGGCCAGGCCGTGGGCCAGTCGGGCCACGGTGTTGGCGGTGGCCGGGGCGATCACCAGGAGATCGCAATCCCGGGCTAGCTTGATGTGGGGGATGGTCTCGGCACCGGGGGTGGCAAAGAGGTCGCCGGCCACTGGCTGGCCGGAGAGGGCGGCAAAGGTCAGGGGGGTGACGAACTGGGCCGCGGCCTTGGTCATCACCACCGTCACCACCGCCCCCTCCCGACCAAGGGCGCGCACCCAGTCCGCCGCCTTGTAAGCGGCGATGCCGCCGGTAACCCCCAGCAGGACCCGCTTGCCAGCGAAGGGAGAGCTCATGGCCAAGACGGCATGGTCAGCGCGGCCCGGCTCAGTAGCCGCCGCCGTATCCGCCATTGCCACCATTGCCACCACCGCTGCCGCCGGCGGTCAGGTCTTCCGCCATGTAGGCATAGACCTTGGTGCTGGTGCCGAACTCACCCTCGTAAATGGTGATCATGCAGTTCTTGTTGGGCTTGGTGAAGGAGAGCAGCACATTCTGATACTGAGCCTCTCCCGTCAATTTCCAGCCGTTTTTCTGCATGGAGTGGATGAAAAAGTCGGTGAGCGAATCGACCTTCAGCCGCCCGGTCATGTAGATGATGCCGCCGGTGAAGGAGCTGGTGTTAATGATCAGGGTCTTGTCGCGATCCAGGGACAGCTCGGTGGGGGCCTCGAAGTCGTGGAACTTGGTGGGGAAATAGGTCATGGGACTGGTGGTGCCCGCCGCCGCCTCGTTGGCGCCATGCCCCAGGCCCATACTGGAGCAGCCGGAAAGGGAAACCACGAACAAGATGCCCAAAATCGTCCCCAGGGCGCGTTGGCGTCGTGTCTGCTGCATGTGCCTTCCTCCTTATGGTTGATGATCTCGCAAAAAGGTAGCCGATGGCTAAACAAAAGGGCCGACATACAAGGCGCGGGGTGCGGCCGCAGATCGGTCTTTTTGCGACGCCATCATGGTTGAGCTTAAACGGTTATCATTACCCCGCCGCCAGTGCCAGTTTGGCCGCAAGCGAGGCCTTAAAGCAGGAAGTGCGCCAGCGGCTTGCGGGTGGAGCGCTGCTCGCGGTGGCGGGGATGGCCGACCGCCACCACCGCCATCAGCTCGAAGCGGTCGGGGAGCTCCAGGATGTGATTCACCTGCGCCTTGTTCTTCAGGATCTGCCCCAGCCAGACCCCGCCCAGCCCCAGGGCCTCGATGGCCAGAAGCATGTTCTGGATACAGGCCCCCGCCGCCTGGTGATCCTTGACCGGGTCGTACATCGCCTCGCCGTCCAGATAGACGACGATCAGGGCCGGAGCGGCCAAGATGACGTGGCCGTAGGTGGTCTGCCGGGCTAGGGCGGCCCGCGTCGGGGCCTCGACCACCAGCTTGAAGCGCCAGGGCTGGTTATTCAACCCCGAGGGCGCCCAGATCCCGGCAGTGACGATCTCGTGGAGTTGCTCCACGCACACCGGCTCTCCGGTAAACTCGCGAATGCTCCGGCGGTTCTGGATGGCGTCCAGGATGGCGGCTTGCATATGCCGCTATTCTATACTAAGATTTGGCGGTAAAATCCAGCGAAAGGTGCGGACAAACCCGACCTTGATCCCACCCGCCGCCAGCCCATACACAAATTACCCGATGACCATGACTACCCCTCCCCGTCGTCAGACCATCCTCATCGTCGATGACTCGCCCGCCAACATCGCCTTCCTGGGCAACGTCCTCAAGGACGGTTACGATCTCAAGGTGGCCACCAACGGGTACCAGGCCTTGCAAATCGCCCAGCATACCCCCGAGATCGGCCTGATTCTTTTGGACATCATCATGCCCGGCATGGACGGTTACGAGGTGTGTCGGCACCTTAAGGCCAGCAAGGTCACCGAGAGAATCCCGGTCGTCTTCGTGAGCGCCCGCGCCGATATTGACGACGAGGCCCTAGGCTTCGCGGTGGGGGCGGTGGACTACATCACCAAGCCCATCCGCTCGGCCATCGTCAAGGCCCGGGTTAGAACCCACCTGGCCCTCTTCGACCAGAACCAAGTACTGGAGGAGATGGTGAGAAAACGCACCGAGGAGCTGGCCATCACCCAGGACGTGACCATCCTGAGCCTGGCGACCCTGGCCGAGTACCGCGACAACGAGACCGGCGGACACATCGTGCGCACCCAACGCTACGTCCGGGTACTGGCGGAAAACCTGCGCCACCGCTCCCGCTTCCGGGACGGCTTGAATCCCGAGGCCATCGACCTGCTCTTCAAGTCCGCCACCCTGCACGACATCGGCAAGGTCGGCATCGCCGACCGCATCCTACGCAAACCCGGCCCGCTCACCCCCGAGGAGTTCAAGGAGATGAAAAGACATCCTGGCTACGGGGCAGCGGCCCTGGCCCGGGCCGAACAACTGCTGGGCACAGACAAAAGCTCCTCGTTCCTGCACCTGGCGCGGGAGATCGCCATCTCCCACCACGAAAAATGGGACGGGTCCGGCTACCCGGACGGGCTGGCCGGCGATGAGATCCCGGTGCCGGGCCGGTTGATGGCCATGGCCGACATCTACGACGCCCTGGTGAGCAGGCGGATCTACAAGCCGCCCTTCTCACACCAGAAGGCCTACGAGATCATCGTCAACGGTGACGGACGGGTCATGCCCTACCACTTTGACCCCGGCGTCCTTGAGACCTTTATCAACCACCACGAGACCTTCCGCGCCATCGCCGCCGAATGCGCCGATTCCGAGGAAGAACGCCAGGCCTTAGACGGCTATCCAGAGACAGCGCCATGAAAGCACATCTATCCCTACGCGCCCAGATCTATCTGAGCGTCATCCTCAGCGCCCTGGTGGGGGTGGCTCTGATCACCGCCTACGGTTTCTACCTTACCGCCCGCACGGTGGAGGATAAAGTCGAGCAACCGCTCCGGGCGCAAGACAAGATGCTCGCTCAGCGGGCCCAGGCCTTCCTAGCGGCGTTGGCCACCGAGGCCCACGAACTCGCCAGCTCTCCAGACACCCAAGGTTTCCTCGCCACCGAGGAAACCGGCCAGGCCGACCCTCGTTTCGACATCGCCCACTCCACCTGGCAGCGACTACTAACGGCGCAGTTCGAAGCCGCCATCCAGGCCAACTCTCCGCACATCCTGGCGATCAACTGCCTAGACGAGGCGGGGCGGGACGCACTCTCCGTGACCTCGCCAGGGGATGGCGGCGGGGGGAAACCAGAGGCCCCGCCTCTTACCTCTTCTTGGAGACCGCAGGCCCAGACGATCGCGGCCCACGTCTCGGAGCTTCAGTTGCGACGGGCGCACGGGCAGATCGTGGTCCCCTACCAGCCTCTGGTTCGAATCACCATACCGGTGCCTAACGCCGCCGACAAAAGTTGCGGGCTTCTGGAACTGGTGATCGACGCCCAGGACATGCTGCACCAGCCAGAATTGCTGGGCCAATCCGACCGGCATGAGGCCTTTATAGTTGACCAGAACGGCTTCTACGTGCACCACTCCGCCGACACAGACAAGGAGTTCGGAGACCCGCGAAACCTGGGCTCAGGACACAACGTGCGCCAGGACTTCCCGGAAATGGCGGAACGGCTGATCTCCGGACGGGGCGGTCACGCCTACGACCAGCGGGGAAACGCCCTCTTCTTTCAGCCCTTCCATGCCCCGGACGCACCAAACCATTTCTGGACCATCGTCCGGGTCTTCCCCCAACAGGAGCTTTTCGCCGATCTCAAAAAATGGGAGACCGCCTGTGGGGTGGCTGGCATCCTGGCCCTGGCCCTGGCCTCCCTCCTGGGTCTGTCTCTTACTCGCCGAGTGCTCTACCCGGTAGGGGAGCTGATCTCCGGGGCCCAGGCCATGAGCGAGGGCGACTTTACCCACCGGATTTCGGTCTCCTCGCCCGACGAGGTGGGCCGGGCGGCGCAGGCCTTCAACCTCATGGGCGAGCGTCTTTTGGCGGCAAGCGACCATGAGCGCCGCCGGAACCAGGAGTATGAAGCCCTGCTCGGGCTGTCGAGCGCCCTGATCGCCCCCCTGACCCTGGAGCAACTCCTGAGACACACCCTGGAGGCGGTGCGGCGGCTATGCCCCGAAAACACCACCATTACGGTCCTCATGCCCGACGCCCCAAAAGAGTGGCTAGTCTGCGCCGCCGGGCGCGGCTGGACGGAAGAGCTCATCGGCACCCGCACCGACCCCCTGACAGGGGAGGACGAGGCCCCGCCGGTGACCGTCATGCGCAGCGGGCAGCCGTTGTCCTACGGGGATTGCCACCAGGAACGGCAATTCAAGGTGCCGGATTTTGTCCGGGCGAAAAGGGTGAGAAGCGCCGCCATGGTGCCCCTGCTGACCGAAAACGAGGTGCTGGGCGTATTGATGGTTAACCATCCCACCCCGCATGCCTTCACGGAAAACGAGGTGCAACTGCTGCAACTGATCGCCAACCAGACCGCAGTCGCCATCCAACGGATGCAACTCTTCAAATCCAAGGCCCGTCTGGCCTCGGTTCTGGAGGCGACCACCGACTTCGTGGGCACCGCCGACCGGGACGGGCAGATCGTGTACCTGAACCTGGCGGGCCGCCGGATGCTGGGCCTGGAGGCGCAGGAAGACCTCTCCCGAATCACGATTGCCGACATCCATCCCGACGGGGAGCCCGACCTCGTGCTGAAAGAGCGGCTGTCCCACGCGGCCCAAAACGGCGCCTGGGAGGGAGAGGCCATCTTCCTCGGCCTAGACGGCAGGAAAATCCCCGTCTCCCAGGTGATCATCCCCCACCGAGACGCCAACGGGGAGGCAATCTTCTTCTCCACCATCGCCCGTGACATCAGCGGCCGCAAGTGGACGGAGACCCGCGAGCACAACCGCAACCTGGTCCTTGAGGCCCTGAGCACCGAGGCCCCGTTGTCCACGGTGCTGGCCCTGATCGTCCGGCTCATGGAGACCGAGGACCCGACCGCGCTCTGCTCCCTGCTGTTGATCGACGAGGACGGCAAAAGGCTGCGGCACGGCGCGGCGCCCAACCTCCCCGATTTCTACAACCAGGCGATCGACGGCCTTGAGATCGGAGACGGGGTGGGATCCTGCGGCACCGCGGCCTTCACCGGCCAGCGGGTGATCGCAGAGGACATCCAGTCCCATCCCTACTGGGCCAAGTTCAGAGAATTGACCGACCGGGCCGGGCTCAGGTCCTGCTGGTCGGAACCCATCCTCGCCGCCGACGGCCAGATACTGGGAACCCTCGCCGTCTATCACCGCCACCCCAAATCCCCGGACGACGAGGCCATCAAACGGATCCACACCGTCGCCGATTACGCCCGGCTGGCCATCGAGCAAAAACGGACCAGGCAGGTCTTACGCCTTAACGAAAAACGACTGCGCTCCTCGCTCAAGCTCCACCAGATGGCCAATCAGCCCCTGCCCGAGATCATGGATTTCGCCCTGGAGGAGGCCCTGGCCCTAACCGAAAGCCCCCTGGGATATATCTACAACTACAACGAGGAACGCCAGGAGTTCGCCCTGCACTCCTGGTCGAAGACGGTGATGAGGGAATGCGGAATGATCGAGAAGGGCACCCACTGCGCCCTCGAGCAAACCGGGCTCTGCGGCGAGGCGGTGCGTCAGCGCCGGCCGGTGCTGGTCAACGATTACGCCGCCGACCACCCCTTTAAAAAGGGCTATCCCGAAGGCCACATCCCGCTGATTAGACATCTGAACCTGCCTGTCTTTTGGGGAAACCAAATCGTGGCCATGGTGGGAGTGGCCAACAAGGCGAGCAAGTATTCCGCAGACGACATCCAGCAGCTTCAACTCTTCTCCGACACCCTGTGGAATATCATCGAGCGCAAGCGGGCCGAAGAGGAGCTGCGTCGGCACCGCGACAACCTGGAGGAGATGGTCGCGGCCCGCACCGCCGAACTGGAACAGGCCAAGGCGGAGTCCGAGGCCGCCAACCGGGCCAAAAGCGACTTCCTGGCCAACATGTCGCACGAGATCCGCACCCCCATGAACGCCATCATCGGCCTGACCACCCTAACCCTTCAAACCCATCTGAACGACAAACAGCGGGCCAATCTGGAGAAGATAGGCACCTCGTCCCGCTTCCTGCTCGCCATCTTAAACGACATCCTCGACCTCTCCAAGATCGAGGCCGGCCGCCTGGAACTGACCTCCGAAGGCCTGTGGCTCTACGAGCTTATGTGGAGCAACACCGAGCTGTTCTCCGCCGCCGCCGCCCACAAGGGTCTGGCTCTAAACTTCACCCTGGAACCCGAGGTGCCGCGTCTGCTGGTGGGTGACCCCCTGCGTCTGAGCCAGGTGCTGACCAACCTACTGAGCAACGCGGTCAAGTTCACCGACCAAGGCGGCATCACCATCCGGGTGGCGCTCAGGGAGCGGGATGCCGACCGGGTAAAACTCGCCTTCAGCGTCAGCGACACCGGGGTCGGCATCGCGACGGAAACGATGGCCGACATCTTTGCCCCCTTCTCCCAGGCCGACAGTTCCATCACCCGGAAATACGGCGGCACCGGCCTGGGACTGGCAATCAGCAAACATCTGGTGGGGATGATGGGCGGCGAGATCACCATCGAAAGCGCCCCCGGCCAGGGCAGCGTCTTCACCTTCACCGCCTGCTTTGAACCCCTGCCCGAGGACGACAGCTTCTGGGGCTTGATCCCCGAATGGCTGCGGGGGATAAACATCCTGCTTATAGACGAGGAGGGCGAGGCGGCGGCGGAACTGCTGGCCCAGATCAAGGGCTTCGGCATCCAGGCCGCCCTGGCCCGCTCGGCCAACGAGGCCACCCGCCTCTTCGCCTCCCCAGGGGAAACGAGTCGAGTGACGGTGGCGGTGATGACAGGGCCAGCGCCCGGCAACGACACCATCGACCAGCTCAGACAACTGCCAGGGCTCAAGGAAACCCCAGCCATCATCTGCTCCCACCGGGTGTTCGCCTGGTCGCATGTTCAAAAAGGCGGCGAGGAAGGCCCGCTCATCCTGCTCCCCAAGCCAGTCAACAGCTCCCTGCTGTTCAACGCCATCATGGACACCCTGGGCCGGCGAATGGCCCGTCTCGCCACCAACGTCCACGCCTCAGGCAGCGAAAAGGATCTGGCCGCGCTTAGGGGCGCCCGGCTGCTGGTGGTGGAGGACAACGCCATCAACCAGCAGGTGGCCACAGAATTTCTGGAAAAGGCGGGGATCTCGGTACAGGTGGCCGAAAACGGCGAGGAGGCCTGCCAGGCCGTCTTGCGGGAAAAATTCGACGGGGTGCTCATGGACCTCCAGATGCCGGTGATGGACGGCTACGAGGCCACCAGAAACATCCTTAGCCAGCCCGAGCATCAAGACCTGCCGATCATCGCCATGACCGCCCACCTCCTGGAGACGGACCGGGAGAAATGCCTGGCGGCGGGGATGAAGGATCGTATCGAGAAACCGGTGCAACCGGCGCAACTGTTCGCCACCCTGGCCCGGTGGGTGACACCCAGACGATCAACCGCGCCGGGGGCGACGTCTGCCCCAGCCTCGGATGGGCAGGGAGAGGAGACGACCTGGCCGGACAGTCTGGCCGGCATCGACCTTCAGACCGGGCTAAGCTACCTGGAGGGCAACTGTTCCCTGTACGCCAAATTGCTTAGGGAGTTTAACCGGGATCATCGGCATACGGCCCAAGAGATAGCAGACGCCATAGCCGCCGGGGATCTCCCGACCGCGCAGCGCACCGCCCACACGATCAAGGGGGTAGCGGGGAACATCGCCGCCTCGCGGCTGCAAAAGGCGGCGGCCCGTCTGGAGACGGCGCTACAAGAACGGCAAACGGCGGAATACCCCCTAAGGCTCGCCGAGTTTAAAACCGCTCTCAACGAGGCAAGTAAGGGGATCGCCACGCTAGCCATCCCCGCCGCCTCCAAATCGACCGCCAAGGGCATCGACCCTGGCCGGCTGGCGATGATGCTGGACGAGTTATCTCGACTGCTTGCCCAGAGTGATTTCAAGGCCCCTGACCACCTAAACAGCCTCATGAACGAACTGGGGCGACACCCCCTGCGGGCGAAGCTTGAACAACTCGCCCATAAAACCAACCGCTTCAATTTCAAGGAGGCGCTGCCCATGCTGGCCGGGATCATACAATCCCTACCTGCCGTGACGACCGACACCCCCGCCCCGCCGCCAGGAGACACCCCATGACCCATCCCTGTCTGCCCAAGGAAAGTATCCTGATCGTTGACGACTCCCTGGCCAACATCAACATCCTGGGCGACACCCTGGCCAGCAGCTACCGGATCCAGGTGGCGACCCGCGGAGAGGACGCCCTGGCCCTCGTCGCCTCGGACAATCAGCCCGATCTGATCCTGCTCGACGTGGTCATGCCGGGCCTGGACGGTTATGAGGTGCTTCGCCGACTGAAGGCCGATCCCGCCAGCCGCGACCTGCCGGTGATCTTCATCACCGCCAAGACGAAATACGAAGACGAGATCGAGGGACTCCGGCTGGGGGCGGTTGACTATATCAGAAAACCCTTCAGCCTGCCTATCGTCAAGGCCAGGGTCGAGACCCAACTGGCCCTGAAGCGGGCCAAGGAGGAGGCGGAACGCGCCAACCGGGCCAAGAGCGACTTTCTGGCCTGCATGAGCCACGAGATCCGCACCCCCATGAACGCCATCGTCGGCATGACCGGCCTGACCCTGGATACCCAGCTCACGCCGGTGCAGCGGCGCTATCTGAATACGGTGCGGGACGCCGCCAACGCCCTGCTGGCGCTGATTAACGACATCCTCGACTACTCTAAAATCGAGGCCGGCAAGATCGAGCTGGAGGAACGGCCCTTCGATCTGCGGCAGACGATGGAGGCGGTGGCCCATACCCTGGCCATCAAGGCCCACGAAAAGCACCTCGAACTGCTCTGCCGTGTCCCCCCTGGTCTCGTCTCCGCCCTGATCGGCGACTCCCTGCGCCTGCGCCAGATCCTGATCAACCTGGTCGGCAACGCCATCAAATTCACCGAACAGGGCCATATCCTGATGGAGGTAGATCTGGCCGCAGATAACGACGACCAGGTGGCGCTCCACTTTTCGGTCGCCGACACTGGCATCGGCATCCCCCCCGAACGTCAGGGGCTGATCTTCGAGCGTTTCGTCCAGGCCGAGATTGGCATTGGACGGCGCTACGGCGGCACCGGCCTAGGCCTGACCATCGTCAAGCATCTAGTCGAGCTGATGAACGGCAAGGTCTGGCTAGCAAGCGCCCCCGGCGCAGGCAGCACCTTCCATTTCACCGCCCAACTTGCCAAGGACCTGCCCAGGCCTACCCCGCCGCCCCTGTTCACCCCCGAGACGCCACCATCCATTCTGGTCGTGGACGACGAACCCCTCAGTCGCCTTATCCTGGGCGATCTGCTTAAGTCGTGGGGTGCCTCCCGTCCCGACGAGGCGGCAAGCGGCCCCGAGGCCATCAGTAAACTGGAAAGGACGACAAGGGATAGCCGACCCTACCAGATCGTAATCATCGACGACGAGATGCCAACCGTCAGCGGTCGGGAGCTGCTCCGCCAGGCCGCGCCGTTGCTCCAAGCCGGCACCGTGGTCATCCTGATGCTGCCCGCCAACGCCGACCTGGAGGTCACCACCTGCCAGCCATACGCCACCTGCCTGGGACTGGCCAAGCCGATCACCCATGACGACCTCCGCCAGACGCTGGAAATGGCGCTGCGACTGAGAACTAGCGAGCAACCGCCCCCACCCGCCTCGTCCGCCACCCTCGCCGCCCAGCATATCCTGCTGGTAGAGGACAACCAGACCAACCGCGACCTGGCCCAGATCATTCTTAGCCAAGGCGGCCATCAGGTGACCACGGCGGAAAATGGCCGCCAGGCCCTGGACTGGCTGGCACGGGAGGACTTCAACGTGCTGATTACGGATGTCTCCATGCCGGTGATGGACGGCTGCTCCCTCGCCCGGACCGTCCGGCAATGCGAAAACGGTGGCCAGTTAGCAAGCGGCGCGGACGGAGAGCTGTTGATGCGACTCAACCAGCGCCTGGCCGGCGGACATCTACCGATCATCGCCATGACCGCCCACGCCATGTCCGGCGACCGGAAGATGTGCCTGGCCTCGGGCATGGACGACTACGTCACCAAACCCTTCCAGCCCGACGAAATCATGCTGGCCATGCAGCGGCTCTGCGTCCCGACCGCCCAGAGCCCGACGGCGGAAAACCCAGTTGAGGGGAAGAGGCCGCCAGCCACGCCGCCGGATCCCGCCGACCTGCGGCGCCATCTCGCCCAAGCCTACCACCTGACGGATGACAAGATAGACAAGCTGCTGGTCACCGCCGCCCACTCCCTGACCAAGCACTTAAACGAGATGGAACAGGCGCTACAGGGGGGCGACATCGCCACCTTGAACCTGGCGGCCCACGCCCTCAAGGGGTTGCTGATGACCATGGGACAAAACGAGCTTGGCGAACAGGCGCGCCAAATCGAACAGGGCGGGGAGGCCTCGGCGGACATCCTAGCCGACCGTCTGCACACCCTGCGCGCCGGGTTGGCCAAGCTGTTATAGGGAGAAAGGCCACAAAAAAACCCCCGTGCCGATATCAACCGGCACGGGGGTTTTTTTGTTAGATC
>JAJXUT010000075.1 GCA_021782655.1 Deltaproteobacteria bacterium | reverse complement strand
GAGATCCAGGTCGATTTCGGGCTCCTCTCCCAGGTTTACGCCAACCTGTTCTCCAACGTGCTAAAATACGCCGAGACCATCGTCGATCACCAGGGCCGGCTCCGGAAGGCGGTGGCCTATGGCCGGATGATCCTAAACGACTACTTCGGCCCGGGACTCGCCGGGATCAAGCTCAACGTCTTCTCCACCGGCCGGCCCCTGCCAGAGGCGGAGGCGGCGAACATCTTCAAGGATGGCTTCATGGGCGCCAACCGGGCCTCGGATTTCAGCCGCGGTCATGGCCTGGCCTTTGTCAAATACGTCATCGAACTGCACGGCGGCCGGGTGGGTTACGAGTCGACCGCCGAGGGTAATAACTTCTACTTTGTCCTGCCCTTCCTCTCCATCCACCGCTGAGCCTGTCCCCGTCCCGTCGCTTGAGCTGCTGGCCCCCGCCGGCACCTTGGAGGCCTTTCAGGCGGCGGTGGAGGCGGGCGCCGATGCCGTCTATGTCGGGGCGCCTCAGGCCAACGCCCGGGCCCTGGCCCGTCATTTCACCCTGGAAGAGATCGCCGCCATGCTCGATTTCGCCCATCGGCGGGGGGTGAAACTCTATCTGGCGATGAACTCCCTGGTCAAGGACGAGGAGTTGCCGGCGGTGGTCGAGCTGTTGTCGGTCGCGGCGGGGTTGGGGGTGGATGCGGTGATCGTCCAGGACCTGGGGGTTTATCACCTGGCCCGTCGGCACTTCCCGGAGCTGCGTCTGCACGCCAGCACCCTGATGGGGGCGCACAACTCGGCAAATGTCCGGCAGCTCGCCGGCATGGGCTTCTCGCGGGTGGTGTTGGCCCGGGAGCTTTCCGTGACCGAGATTGCCCTGGCCGCCGCCAGCGCGCCGGTGGAGATCGAGGTCTTCATCCACGGCGCCATGTGCTTCGCCTACTCCGGGCTCTGCCTGTTTAGTAGCTTTCTGGGCGGGAAAAGCGGGCTTCGGGGCCGCTGCGTGCAACCCTGTCGCCGTAAGTACACCTGGCGGGACGGGGGGGCCAAGGGGGGCTATCTCTTCTCCATGAACGACTTGCAGGGCTTGAGCCTGATCGACGAGTTGCGGGCGGCTGGGGTGGGTTCGCTCAAGATCGAGGGCCGGATGCGCAGCCGTCAGTACGTGGAAACGGTGGTCAGGGCCTACCGGCTGGCCCTGGATGCCCCGGACGATCCGGCGGCCCTGCGGGAGGCGGAGGGGATACTGGCCTCGGCCCTGGGCCGCAAGACCAGCAGCGGCTATTTCCGGCCTGGCTTTGACGAGTCGTTGATTTCCCCGCAGTATTCAGGCAATATTGGTCTGTTTGTCGGCAAGATAGACAGGTGCCGGCGGGAGGGGGCTGATCTCGTCTTGCGGGAGCCGTTGCGGGTGGGCGACCGGATCCGGATCCACAACGAGCGGAGCGGGGAGAGGGGTTCGCTTACGGTGCGGGAGATGTTGCTGGCGGGCCGGCTGGTGGAGAGGGCTGAGCCGGGCCAGACGGTGCGGATTGCGGCCCCGGAGGGGACGGCGGCCGGTGATCCGGTGTACAAGGTCGATACCCTTGACTCCCGCCAGGAGGCGGCCCGGACCGGGGTTCTCCTGCCCAAGCGGTTTGCGGGCCAGGTGGCCAGGGAGCGGCAACGGGAACGGATAGGGCGGATCGTTGCCAGCCTGCCCCCGGCGGCGAGGCCCCGTGGGGTAGAGGGTCTGGGTGTCCGGGCGGCTAAGGCTCGGGGCGGCGTCCGGCGTCCGCCAAGGAGGTCAGCGGCGCCGGCAGCGCCGGATCTAGGTCTGCCTTGGTGGCTGCGGATCGACGATCCCGGGCTGCTCGGGCATCTGCCGCGCCACCTCCCGCCGGAGCGAGTCGTAGTCCTGCTTACCCCGGAGAGCCAGCGGCGGATGGCTCGGATCTCCCTGGCCCCGGAACTGCGGCGCCGGTTGATCTGGGGCCTGCCGCCGGTCATCCTGGAGGCGGATTTGGACTGGTACCGTCAGGCCATCGCCGGGCTTGGCCGGGAGGGGTTTGGTGACTGGCAGGTTGGCCATGTCGGCCAGGCCCGGCTGGTGCGGGAGGCCATGGCCTCTCGCGAGCCGGCGGCGGAGACCGGGACGCTGGTTCGTCGAGGAGGCAAGGTTGCCCCTGGCGGCGGGCGGCGGGCTGGGTCGCGCCCGGGCCGGATCACGCTCTTTGGCCACTACAGCCTAAACGTCATGAACGCCCAGGCCCTTAAGGCCTTGGCCGAGGCCGGGATCGAGTCGGCCCAGGTGTCGATCGAGGCGGACCGGGAGCTGGTGGCCGCCCTGGCCGGGCGCAAGCAGGGGCGGTTGGGGATGACGGTCTTTGGCTTCCCGCCGCTTTTCACCGCCCGGTCTCGCCCCCATTTTTTCCAATACGGCCATACCTTCGTTTCCCCCCGGGGGGAAGAGTTCACCCTGGTCCAGGCCTTTGGCCAGACCCTGGCCCTGCCGGCCCGGCCTTTTTCCCTGCTGGACCGGCTCCCGGAGCTGAAGGCGGCGGGTCTCGATTACCTGGTGATTGATCTGACCGCCCAGGTCTTCAAACGCGGGGAGCTGCCCCTGTTCTGGCGGCGTCTGGAGGGGGGGCAAGCCCCGGAGCGCGTGAGCGCCTTCAACTACCGTACTGGCTTGCAGTGAGCTGGGGGAGGGGATGGTAATTGCGGGCCACCCGGGCCCGGATGGTTCAGGCTCAGGAGAAGCCGGAGCGGGAGGCGCAGCCGGAGAGGGCCCCGGCGGGGATGGGGCTGGCCGAGTTGCCCGCCAGGCGGAGGCTGGCGGCGGACACCTTTTTTTGCACCTTGGGGCTGCCGCAGTGGTCGCAGACGATGGTCTCGGCGGCGCTGGAGGTGATGATCTTCTCGAACGAGCGGTTGCATTCCAGGCAACGGTATTCGTAGATAGGCATGTGGGTCACCGGTGGGTTGGGGTTGGTTGAACTATGATGATCTTGCAAAAAGGTAGCCGATGGCTAAGCAAAAGGGCCGATATGCAAACCGCCCCGCAACGCAGTAGGCCGGCCTTTTGGCGACGCCATCAACTATAGTTACGACCGGGCGGGATGGCAAGGCCGCCGGCTCGGCCATCACGAGAACTCGCGGATGACGGCCAAAAATTTATCTCCGTAGTGCTCAAGCTTGTGGAGCCCAACCCCGTTGATCGTCAGCAGGGCGTCGTGATCCTGGGGCCGGGTGGCCGCCATCTCGATCAGGGTGGCGTCGCTGAAGATGACGAAGGGCGGCACTCCCTCCTGGTCGGCCAGTTTTTTGCGTAGGGCCCGCAGTTGGGCGAACAGGAACTGGTCGTAGCTTAAGGGCGGCGCCTCCCGCTTGCGGCTGGCGCCCCTTGGCGTAGGCTGAGGTTTGGTGCGCGGTTTCGGGATGGAGAGGGTGGTCTCGCCCTTGAGCAGGGGCCGGGCGTTCTCGGTCAGGCTGAGCACCGAGAAGTTGTCCAGGTCTTGCTTTAGGTAGCCCTGATGCACCAGGTGGCGGAGCAAGGCCCCCCAGTAGTCCTGGCCCTTGTCCCTGCCGATGCCGTAGGTCGAGAGCCGGTCGTGGCCCAGTTGCAGCAGCCGCTGGTTTTGCGAGCCGCGCAGCACCTCGATGACGTGGCCCAGGCCGTAGCGCTGTCCCACCCGGTAGACGCAGGACAGGGCCTTGCGGGCGTCCTCGGTGACCTCGATGGTCTCCGGCGGCGAGAGGCAGATGTCGCAGTTGCCGCAATCCTCCCGCACTTGCTCGCCGAAATATCCGAGCAGCAGCCGGCGGCGGCAGGTCTGGGACTCGCCAAAGCCGATTATGCTGTTTAGGCGCTGAAGTTCGATCCGCTTACGTTCGGCATTGCCGCTCTGTTCGATCAGCCCCCGGGCGATGGCGATATCGCCGTAGCCAAAGAGGAGCAGGGCCTCGGATGGCAGGCCGTCGCGGCCCGCCCGCCCGGTTTCCTGGTAATAACTTTCTATATTCTTGGGGATGTCGTAGTGAACTACGAAGCGGACGTTTGACTTGTCGATCCCCATGCCAAAGGCCACCGTGGCCACTACCACCAGGATCTCGTCCCGCTGAAAGGCGTCCTGCACCTCTTGCCGGCGGCCGGACGGGAGTCCGGCGTGATAGGCGGCGGCCTTGACGCCAGCCTTGACCAGGTCGGCGGTCACGGTCTCCACCCGCTTGCGGCTTAACGCATAGACAATGCCCGACTGTTGGCGGCGGTGGGAGAGAAACTCCTTGAGCTGGGTCGCGGGCCTGGCCTTGTCCACAACCGTGTAGCGGATATTGGGCCGGTCGAAGCCGGTGATGAAGGCCCGGGCCTGGGGCAGGTTTAGGCCCCGCAGGATGTCCTTTTGGGTGTGGGGCTCGGCGGTGGCGGTTAGGGCGATGATCGGCGGGCCGGGCAGGCGCTCGCGCAGCCGGGAGAGTTGGCGGTACTCGGGCCGGAAGTCGTGGCCCCACTGGGAGACGCAGTGGGCCTCGTCGATGGCGAACAGGGCAATCTCGATGCCCCTTAGTCGCTCAAGGAAGGCCTCGCTCATCAGCCGCTCCGGGGCGATGTAGAGCAGGTCGAGCTGGCCGGCGTGCAGGCGGGCCAAGGTCTGCTTAGACTCCCCTTCCGAGAGCGAGGAGTTGTAGCTGGCGGCCCTGACCCCGGCGGCGGTCAAGGCGTCCACCTGATCCTTCATCAGCGAGATGAGCGGCGAGACCACGACCGCAACCCCCGGCCGGTGCAGGGCCGGCAACTGGTAGCACAGCGACTTGCCGCCCCCGGTGGGCATCAACACGAAGAGGTCCTCGCCGTTGATCAGGCGCTCGATGATCTCTTGCTGGAAGGGCCTAAAGCGGGTGTAGCCGAAGACCTCTTTTAGGGTGTCGAGGGGTGAGTTGGGCATGGCCGGAACTTATAGCAGCGGGACAGGGGCTAGTCAAGGGCGAGGCATAATCAGTCCTGGTTGCCGTGAAGTTCGGTGAATTCGATTGCCAGTTCCTGGTATATTGGCCGCCGGAAATCGGCCGTCAGGGGCAGCAGCTCTGGGAAGGCAAGCCAGCGCCAGGCGCGGAACTCGCCTGGGCTAGGCAGGGAGATGGCCTCCTCCCGCCGCAGCCGGAAGAGGAACCAGCGCTGGGTCTGGCCGCGTCCGACCTTGGGGGATCGCCAAGCGGGGGGCAGTTCGTAGGACAAGAGCCTCGGGTGCTCCCGGACGAGGATCAGCTCGTCGGCCACGATGCCAGTCTCCTCCCGCACCTCGCGCAGCACCGCCGTCAGGGGCTCCTCGCCCTCGTCGATGCCGCCCTGGGGAAACTGCCAGGATCCGGGGCTGTCGGAGCGTTCCAGGGCCAGGACCTGGCGGCGGTTGACGATCACGGCGCCCACGCTGGCGCGGAAGAATTGGCTCATGGCGAATCGGCTGGTGGAATGACGGCGGGGCCGCCGGGGAGTTTTTTAGTATCTACTCAGGTTTCTTGACCCAGGTCAAGGCCTGACGCTTTAATCTTGTTAATCTGTGGCCGCAAACACCACCCTAAACGGAGGAAGAGACGATGAAGAAATTGAATTTGGCCGACAGCCGGGAGTTCAATCCCCTGGCCATCCGCAGCTTGGTGCTCCACGACTCCCCCTACTTCAAGATCATCAACTTCAACCTGGGGCCGGGGCAGTTGTTCCCGGTACACTCCCATCAGATCGAGGGCCAGCTCAGCATGCTGGTGCTGGAGGGGGAGGGCGATTTTCTGTCTGACACTGCCTCTCAGCCCGCCCGGGCCGGCGATCTCTTGATCTCCGAGATCAGCGAGCCGCATGGGGTGAGGGCCAAGACCGAGATGCGGCTGCTGGTCACCATCGCCCCGCCCATCTGAGGCGGCGGCTAGCTACTTGGCGGCTTAACGCGAATCAAAACCTTTCTGAGGAGGGCAAGACGATGGAAGATTTCACCCGTTGGGACGATTACCTGGTGGCCGAGCACGAGCTGATCGAGCGGGGCATGGCGGTCTTAAGGCAGTGCCTGGAGACCATTGAGCTCTCCGCCGAGCTGGACGCGGTCAAGCTTTCCCGGGCCATCGATTTCCTTTTGCAGTTCGGCGACCGGATCCACAACACCAAGGAGGAGCAAGCGCTCTTCCCGCTCTTGAACGCCAAGGGGGTGCCGGTGGAGGGCGGGCCGATCGGGGTGATGCTGAGTGAGCATCAGGCGGAGCGCCAGCTGCTCGTTCGGATGCAATCCCTGCTGCCTGAATTCGCCGAGCTGCCGTTCGCCGAGCGCATCTGCTTCAAGGAGGAGGGCATGGAATACTTAAGGGTCCGGGCCGAGCATATCTGGAAGGAGAACGACGTCCTCTACCCCATGGGCCGCCGGGTGCTGGCCGAGGGCGACAATCAGGCCCTGCTTGGCCAGTTTGCCGCCATCAACCGCGAGTTCTACGGCCAGGGGGCGTTTGCCAAATTTCAGGCCATGGTGGCCGAGCTGGAGACCGGCGGCCGGCGCGGCAAGCTGATCGAAAAGCTCACCTACCAGCAGATCGACGCCATCCTGGAAGCCATGCCGTTTGAGGTTACCTTCGTCGATGCCCAGGACTCAGTGGCCTACTTCAACCGCCTGGACAAGGCCAAGATCTTCCCCCGCACCCGCTCGGTGGTGGGCCGGAAGGTGGAGAAGTGCCACCCGGAAAGAAGCGTGGCCACGGTGCGCAAGATCGTTCAGGGCTTCCGGCACAAGACCAGGGACAAGGCGGAGTTCTGGATCGATTTCAAGGGGGACAAGGTGCTGATCCGCTACTTCCCGGTCTACGACGACGACGGCGAGTATCTGGGCGTCCTGGAGGTGACCCAGGAGATCGGCGCCATCCAGCGGCTGACCGGGCAGCGCCGGCTTCTGGACGACTGAGGCCCGTTCCTCGGCGGGCGCCGGTCTTAGGGCGTTTCCTCCTCGGCCAGCAGCGGGTAGGAGCCCAGCCACTGGAAGCTGGCGCAGGTCTGGCGCAGCTGGGCGCAGGTCTGCTCGATTAGCGGCTCCTCGATGTGGCCCTCGATGTCGATGAAGAACATGTATTTGCCTGCCTCGCCCTTCACCGGCCGGGATTCGATCTTGGTCAGGTTGACCCCGCCCGCCGCCATGATGTCCAATATGTGATACAGGGCGCCGGGCCGGTCAACCAGGGAGAGGAGCAGGGAGGTCTTGTCCCGGCCGCTGCGACTGGGCGAGCGGTCGCCGATCAACAGGAAGCGGGTGGTGTTGCCCCGGTAGTCCTCGATCCCCCGGGCCACCACCTGGAGGTCGTAGGTCTTGATCGCCAGGTCGCTGGCCACTGCCGCCAGGCTGTGCTCCTGGTGGGCCATCTGGGCGGCGGTGCCGGTGGAAAACACCGCCTGGGTGGGGATGCCGGGCAGGTTCTGGCGCAGCCACTCCCGGCACTGGGCCAGCGGCTGGGAGTGGCTGACCACCTGCCGGATGTCGTCGATGTTGCCGCTGTAGTTCACCAGGTTGTGCTTGATCGCCAGGTTCACCTCGCCGCAGATCTTGACCCGGTACTTGATGAAGCAGTCCAGCGCCGAGGTCACCGAGCCTTCGATGGAGTTTTCCACCGGCACGATGCCGTAGCGGATCCGGCCGTGCTCCACGTCGTGGAAGATGTCCTCGATGGTGGCCAAGGGGCGGAATTGGGCGCTGTGGCCGAAGTACTTCACCGCCGCCAGGTGGGAGAAGGTGGCCTCTGGCCCCAGGTAGGCGACCTCGGCGGTCTTCTGAGACAGGCGGCAGGTGGTGATGATCTCCCGGAAGATGCTGATGAGCGGCTGTTCCGGGAACTCGCCGCGGTTAGCGGCCTTCAAGCGCTCGAAGATCTGTCTTTCCCGCAGGGGGTCCCATTTGGCCCGCCGTTCCTGATTCTTCAACTGGCCGATCTCCTGGGCGCAGGCCAGCCGTTCGCGCAAGAGAACGAGGATCTGATCGTCGATGGCGTCGATTCTCGCCCGGATATTCAACAGGGCCTGGCCGGCCGGGGTTTCGTCTTGCGTCATTGTGCGGTTCCTTAAGGGCCATGGTTGATGGCGTCGCCCGTCTGGCCGGGCCGGTGGTCTTAAACGGATCGGGCTTTTTTATATTCCTGTCTTGCAATAATGGCAATTATATTCTAAAGATCAATCAGTAATGGCATGAAGATTGGCGTCGCGGGCGGGGCGTTGGGGCCGGAGGCCGCGCGGGACGCGGGACGCGGGGCTCGGGCTGGCCGCTCCTGATGGCCAGGGTAAATTTTACTATCACGGTGTGGCACATGAAAGTCAAAAGCTGGATCCACAAGCATCCGATCGTCATCAACCGGACGGCCTTGCTCCCGGAGGCGGTTCAACTCATGCGGCAGCACAACATCCGCCACCTGCCGGTGGTGGACGACGACGGCGAGTTGGTCGGCTTCGTTACCGAAAGCGATCTTAGGCAATTCTCCTTTCCCTCCATGGTCGAGGACATCCCGGTGCACCAGGTGATGGTCACCAACCCCCGCACCATCGACGCCAACGCCAGCATCGAGGAGGCGGCCCGCATCATTCACGACCGGAAGATCGGTGGCCTGCCGGTGCTGGAGGATGGCAAGCTCCTGGGGGTGATTACCGCCTCCGACCTACTCTCTGCCTTTATCGAGGTGATGGGCTTGCTCCGGGCCACCACCCGGCTCGACGTGCTGGTCAACGATGAGCGGGGCGGGATCGAGACGGTGACCAAGATCATCAAGGCTCACGCCTGCGAGATTATCAACGTGGCCATGGACAGCCATGAGGGCAAGAAGAAGGTCTATTATTTCCGTCTGGAGCGCTGCGACGCCGACCCGCTGGTCAAGGACCTGGATGCCGCCGGGCATAAGGTGTTGTCGGTGATGGAATGAATCAGGGGGCAGAAGGCAGAGTAGGGAGGGCCGCTGCCTTCTGTTTCCGTCTTTTGACGAGGTGCGCCGATGAGCGGATTTAAGGTTAATAAGACATACGAAGAGATAAATGCCAGGATAAGATCAGGAGAGGCGGTGGTGGTGACCGCCGAGGAGATGGTGCATATCGTCCGTCAGGAGGGCAAGGTCAAGGCGGCGGCCAAGGTCGATGTGGTGACCACCGGCACCTTCTCGCCTATGTGCTCTTCCGGGGTGATGTTTAACTTCGGGCACACCACCCCGACGACCAAGGCCGCCAAGGTGTGGGTCAACAACGTCCCTGCCTATGCCGGGCTGGCGGCGGTGGATGCCTATATCGGGGCCACCGAGCCCACCGAGGACGACCCCTTGAACAAGGTCTTCCCCGGCGAATTCCTCTACGGCGGCGGGCACGTGATCGAGGACCTGGTGGCGGGCCGTAAGGTGCGGCTCAAGGCCACTGGCTACGGCACCGACTGCTATCCCAACAAGCTGCTGGAAAAGGAGGTCACCCTGGCCGAGCTGCCCTATGCCTTGTTGCTGAACCCCAGAAATTGCTATCAAAACTACAACTGTGCCATCAACCTGTCCGATAAGACGATTTACACCTACATGGGGACGCTCAAGTCCAATGGCCGCAGCGCCAACTATTGCAGCGCCGGGGAGCTGAGTCCGCTCTTAAACGACCCCTACTATCAGACCATCGGCTTGGGCACCCGCATTTTCCTGGGCGGCGGGGTGGGCTACGTCACCTGGCAGGGCACCCAGCACAATCCGGCGGTGCCCCGTTCCGACAACGGCACCCCGCGCCGGGCCGCCGGCACCATCATGGTGCAGGGCGATCTTAAGGGCATGTCTCCCCGCTGGCTTAAGGGGGTGAGCGTTCAGGGCTATGGTTGCTCGTTGGCGGTGGGCATCGGCATCCCCATCCCCATTTTGAACGAGGAACTGGCGGCCCATACCGGGGTCTCTGATGCCGAGCTGTTCACCCAGGTGATGGATTACGGCTACGACTACGCCAACCGGGTGAATCGCAACTACGGGGAGGTGAGCTACGCCCAACTGAAGAGCGGCACGATCCAGGTCAACGGCCAGGATGTGCCCACCGCCCCCCTGTCCAGCCTGGTGCGGGCCCGGGAGATCGCTGAGACCCTGAAACGGTGGATACTGGAGGATAAGTTCATCCTCCAGCAGCCGGTCTTCACCCTGCCCGACAAGTAAGGGCAAAGCCCCGTTAAACGCTGGACCTTTCTTCCCTCAACGCCAGGGTTTCCACCCGGCCTTGATCTCCCTCCACCAGATGCACCAGGTCGGCGATATGCTGGTAGAGGCTGTCGGCCTGCCTCTGCACCGACTGGGAGGCGGCGGCCAACTCCTCGGAACTGGCCGCCAGCTCCTGGGTGCCGGTCTCCATGCTGCTGATGGTGACGCTGATCTGGCTTACGCCGATGGTCTGTTGCCGAGAGGCTGTGCTGATTTCTTCCACCAGTAAGCCGGTTTTTTTGGAGCTTTCGGCCACCGCCCGCATCGCCGCATCCACCTTGTCCATGGTGGCCAGACCGTCGCCGACATTATTTACCGCCACCTCGATTAACTCCTGGCTACCCTTGGCCGCCTGGGAGGTGCGTTGGGCTAGACTGCGCACCTCGTCGGCCACCACCGCGAATCCGGCCCCGGCCTCCCCGGCCCGGGCGGCCTCGACGGCGGCGTTTAGGGCCAGGAGGTTGGTCTGAAAGGCGATGCCCTCGATCTCGGAGATGATCTGGGAGATGCGGTCGCTGTCCTGCTTGATTTTGGCCATGCTCTGTTTCATGCCCGTGACATCGGTGTTGGCCCGCCCGATGATCTCCTGGTTCTGGCGCATGGCGGCGTTGGCGTTGTTGGAGTTGTCGTCGTTCTGGCGCACCATGGCGGTTATCTCCTCCAGCGAGGAGCTGGTTTGTTCCAGGGCGGCGGCCATGCTGCTCGAAACGTCGGCGTTTGACTGGGAGGAATGGGAGGTAACTTTGGTCTCGGCGTGGATCTGCCGGGCGTTTTCCTCGATGGCCTCCACCACTCGCCGTACCTCGCGGATCACCCCCTCAACCGTCCAGCCGGCCCCGGCCAGGATAAAGAACAGCGACACCAGGGCGGCGGTGGTGAAGTAGATGGTGAAGAGTTTGACCTGGGTCTTGATTCCGGTCTTCATCGCCTCAAGCGAGCCCCGGAGTTGGTCCACCGCCTCCTTGGAATTGGCCATTACCGACTGGTAGGCGTCGTCATATTCGCCGTTAAAGACCTCCTGCGCCTGGTCCTTGTCGCCACGGGTTAGGGATGGGATGAGTTTTTCGCGGATGATCTTGGCCATCCGTAGCCACTGCTCGTTCATGGCCGTCACGTGGCCACTGATGTCCGTGGTCAGATCTAGGCCGTGGCAGGAGCCGCAGGTCTGGCCATGGCCCTTGCCGGTGATGATTCCATCTAGATCGGCGAACATTTTGGTTAGTACGTCCACGTCCTTGGCGACGCCGTTATCCTCGTTGTACTCGTCCAGGATCAGGCTGTTTAACTGGCTGTTTAACAGGGCCATGTTCACCCGACTCCGGGCCACATGGTCGATGATCCCATACTTGAACTCAATGCCGTTGTAGGCGGTGCCACCGATCTTGACCCTGGAGAGCAAGAAGTGGGAGGAGACGATGATTCCCACCAGGGCGACGCTTAAGAAGATTACCATAATCAATAGCTTGCGACGTAAACCCATAATCTCCATCCACGGTGTATTGGCTTGCAAATAGAGGGCGCATCTGGCCCGTCATCCCCACAACGGGGGACTTGGCAAAGTATATCATCGGCGACTTTGCAAAGTAAAGCCGCAAGTTTTAGGGGGTGTGCGGAAATAACTCAGCGTTGTCCGGTTAGGAAATTGGCCTCTTCCGCCCTAACATTAAAAATCCCCCCTGGCCCCCCTTTTCCAAGGGGGGGGAGCTAACCAGAGAGACTGCCTCCCCCTTGGAAAAAGGGGGATTGAGGGGGATTCCCTGAACGACAGCACCACAAATTGCGTGATGCAATTCCTTAACCGGACAACGCTGGAAATAACTTGGATGGTTTCCCCTCGATGGCTTAGCGGCTCGGAAAAATTGGGATGGCCAGGGAGACGGGCAGCAAGAAGGGCCAGGGGGCTTAAACAACCGTAGGGAGATGGCGGTTTCTGGCTGGCAATGGCTGGTCGGCGATGCTATAGTTGATGGCGTCGTAAAAAGATAGCCGATGGCTAGGCACCCGCGATGGTCGGGACACGTTAACTTTAATACAGGTGGGGGCGGTATGGCGGCTGAGGTGGATGAATTAACCGTAAGTTATGAGGAGGACGGAGCGGTGGTGGTCAAGGAACTGGACAAGGAGGTGCTGTCCAAGGGCGCCTGGACCACCATTTTGTTCCGCTATCAGGAGCTGGATAAGCGCACCAACGAGTACAGCCCAGACCGTTACGTGATTCGGCGTTATCAGAAGAAGGACGGCCAGTATCAGTCCAAGAGCAAGTTTAAGATTTCAAGTCCCGAGCAGGCCGCCAAGATCGTGGCCACCCTGACCCGGTGGCTGGGTTAGCTGAGGTGGGTCGTCAATAGTGGACACGAAAATTCTACGTAGCTTTTTGCAGTTGATAAAACCGGCGCTCATAGGCAGCCGGAGAAAGGTACCCGAGTTTTTTCTGTTTTCTTTGGCGGTTATAA
>JAJXUT010000074.1 GCA_021782655.1 Deltaproteobacteria bacterium | reverse complement strand
TCGCCCGACTCCTGGGCCGAACCGGGATCAACATCGTCACCCGGATCATGGGCCTAATCATGACCGCGGTGGGGGTCGAATTCATCGCTGCCGGGCTCAAGCAGCTCTTCCCCATCCTGGCCGCCGTCCGCCCCTTGCTCCCGTGAACAGATGGGCCACACCTCTTAGATACCTGGGATACCTGGCCTCGACCCGCCCTGGCCGTTACCTCTGGCTGGCCGGCCTCCTCTGTCTCTCGCTCTGGCTGGCCCGCAGCCCCCTGACCGGCCTCGTCTTGCGCGACCTGGCCCTACCGGCGGCGGAGCGGCTCGCCCCTGGGCTAAAGCTAGACTTCAAGACCCTGCGCACCAATCTGGTCTCCCGCCTGGAGCTAACGGGGGTAACCGTCTCCTACCACCCGCCGGATGGCCACCAGGGCCAAGGCCTGCGGCTCGTCGTCCCCAGGCTGACCATCGGTTACACCCTCCCCGGCCTCTTTCCCTGGCCCGGCCCGGCCGCCATCCTGCCCCGTCTGCGTCTTGATCTCGACCGCCCCACCCTGGCCGGAACGATTCCCGCCTCCCAGGCCGCCATGCCCCTGCTCCCCACCCTGGCGGCCCTGCCCGAGGTCAAGGCCCAAAACGCCGCCCTCGATCTTCGGCTGCCGGGGATGATAAAACTGAACGGCCAGGGGGCGGAGATCGAGGTCGCGGCCTTAAGCGCCCCCGACCAGACCGGCCAGGGGGTAAAGATCCTCCTCCCCACCCTGTCGGTGGCCGGCCCGGCCTGGCCCACCCTGCGGGGCAAGATGCGCGCCCATCTGGTCTATGGCCCCGGACGGATCGAGATGCCGGCCCTGTCCTTTAACGAGACCCCGCTCATCAGCCAAGGCCGGCTCGACACCGATCTCCAGGGCCTGCACTTCTCCCTGGTTCTGCACCTGCTGCAAAGCCAGGGCCTGGTAAAGGGCAGTCTAACCCGGGAGGCGGCCCGCTTGGCCTTCCACGTCAAGGATTGCGACCTGGCGGCGGCACTCAAGGCCGCCGGAGAAAAAACCGGAGTGGGCGGCAGACTGCGGGCGGATGGCGAACTAGCCATGCGGCCCGGCCACCCCGACACCCTGACGGGCTCGGTGTCGGCCCTGGTGCGGGACGGCTCCTGGAACGGCAGGAAGATCGAACGCCTGGAAGTGGCGGCCCAGGCCGGCGGCCAGAGACTCGCCATCTCCCGGCTGGACCTGACAAGCGGCGCCAGCCAGCTTAACTTGCAAGACGTCCAGGCGCCACTCTCCTGGCGCCCCAGCCAGGGCTGGCGGACGCTAATGGCCGCGTCGCGGGGCCGGGTCCGGCTGAACCTGGACGATTTCGGCCTCCTGCCCGCCGGCTGGCTTGACCATCTCCTTGACGACTGGCAATCCTTGCACCCCAAGGAGGCCCACGCCGACCTCGTCTTAGACCGGGGCCGGCTGACGATCAACGACGCCGAGGTCTGGGGCGGTTTTGGCCGGGCGCGGCTGACCGGCGGCCAGGCCGATCTCTCAGGCCCGCCCGCCGCTTGGGAAGAGGCACCAATGAGCGGCGCCTGGCGGCTCGACCTGACTGACGCCGGCCTAGTGCGCCGCTTCTGGCCCGACTGGCCAGCCACGGGCGGCGAGGCCCACGGCCAGGGCAGCTTCTCCGGCAGCCTGGCCAAGCCCAAGCTGCCGCTTACCGCCACCTTCCTTAAGCCGCGGCTATACGGCCTCACCCTGGATCAGGTGACAGGCCGGCTGCTCTGGACCCTTGGCCGCCTGGACCTTGATCTGACGGCTGACCAAAACCCGGACAACCACTTGCGCTACCAGGGCGCCATCGACCTGCAACGAGGGGCGCTGCTGGACACCAAGGTAACGGCCCGCCTGGCCGAGCTTAAATCCTGCCTCCCGCCCGCCCTGACGCCCGGGCTTACCGCCAGCGGCTCCCTCACCGGCGAACTGGGCCTCGCCGGGCCCTTTACCCGGCTGAGCGGGCAAGGCCAGGCCAGCGGCGACCTCAGGGTGGCGGGGATCAGTCTGCGGCATGCCGATCTCAATGGCGGCTTCACGGGCCGGAATTGGGACATCCAACGACTGCAAGCCACGGTCGGCCCAGGGGTCGATCTCGACCTCGGCGGCCGGCTGACAATAACGCCCGACCACGGCCTGTTAGCGGAACTCGACCAGGCCAGCCTCGCCTGGCAGGGCCAAAGGCTCACCCTCTCCCAGGCCGCGGCGCTTAAAATCGCCCCCCACTCGCTAACCGTGCCTAAACCCCTGCTCCTAGGCGGAGACCTGGGCCAGTTCCGGCTTAAGGGCGGCTTGGGCGACGGCGACCAGCTGACGCTAACCGCCAGCCAGGTGCGGGATACCGGGCTTATTCGCCGTTGGCTGGGCAGGGATTTGGGCTTTGCCGGACTCGACTTCACCTTGACCCTGGCCGGGCAGCCCGCCACCCCCGCCTGGCGCTGGCAGGGAACGGTGCGGGGGCTGGGTCTGCCCGGCCAGTCGTCGCTCAGCCTTTCCGGCCCCTTCGATCTGGCCGGAGATGAGGACGGGCTGGCCATCCGGCGCTGCCATCTGGCCGGCGACCAGGAGTCGATCGAATTGTCCGGGAACTTACCCCTGCTGATTGTTGGGGGAAAACCGATAGTAAAGGAGGCGGGGCCGCTGACCCTGAAGGCGGGGATCGCTCTGCCGCCCGGCGGCCTTCTTCCCGGCCTCTTCCCGGAATGGCTGGCCAAGAGCGGGGCCACACGGGCCGACATCGACCTCTCCGGCAGCCTGGCCTCTCCCCACGGCCAGGTGCGGCTTGCGGCGGAGGATCTCTCGCCCGGGCCACGGCTCTCCCTGCTGCCCAACGATGACTTTTCGGCCAACGTCCTGGTGGAGTTTGACGCCGACCGGCTCACCCTCCCCCGGCTTGAGCTCTCCTCTCCCCAACTAGGGCTTGCGGCGCACGGCCGCTTACGACAGATATCGCTGGCCGATCTGCTTAAGGGCGGAGCCGGACGGCCCGGTCAGGTCGAGCTTAAGGGCCGCTTTAGCCTCCCGGACTTAAAATGGCTGTCCGGCAAGTGGCCGTCGGTACGGCGGGTGGGCGGCCAGCTCGCCGGCGCCTTCCGCCTGGACGGGCCGCTGGCCAAACCGAAGATCGAGGCCGAGCTTTCGCTTAAAAACGGGGCGGCCAGATACGGAGACAGCCTCCTGGTCTTCCGAGATCTCAAGCTCGATGCCGCCCTAAGGCAGGATCAGCTCAACATCGCCGCCTTCTCCGGGCTGATGGGCGGGGCGCCGGTGCGGGGTTCGGGGCAGATCGTCGGCCTGTTTGGCGCCGATCCCCAACTCGCGGCCCACCTAACCGGCCAAAATCTGCTCCTCTACCGTACCGACGGGGTGAAACTGCGGGCCGACGCCAGCCTCACCCTGGCGGGCAGCGAGCGGCGACCCGATCTGTCCGGCGACTTGACCCTCACCGACAGCCGGATCGACCGCCGGGTGGATTGGCTCACCCTGCTGAAACCCGGCGGTCGCAAGCCGGGCGAGGAGGGCTTAAGCCTCTTCTCCTTCAAGGATCCGCCCTTAAACAACGCGACGCTCAACCTGCGGATCAGGGCCAGCCGGCCGGTGGAGATCGCCAACAACGTCTTCCGGGGTGAGGTACGGCCCGATCTCGTGCTCCTGGGCACCGGCGAGCTGCCCTACCTGCGGGGTCTGATCTACGCCGATCACGGCCGGATTACCCTGCCGCCCGGCCGGCTCGACCTCGAAACCGGCATCATCCGCTTCCCCGAGGACGAACCAGACCGGCCCCAGCTCGAATTGCAGGCCAGCGGCCAGTTGCAGGGCTATCAAGTCAACGCCCAGGTCAACGGGCCGTACAGCGAGCCAGAGGTGACCCTCTCCTCCTCCCCGGCCCTGGCTAGCGAGGATCTGATGATGCTGATCCTGACCGGCAAACGGCCGGCGACCGCTGGTCAGCCCAACGCGAACGGCAGGTTCTCCACCGCCGCCGTCTATCTGAGCCGGGGGCTGCTCTCCCGACTGTTCTCCGGGGCCGAGGGGCCGAGCCTGCTCGACCAGGTAGAGGTGGATGTGGGCCGCTCCGTCACCCCCCAGGGCGACCCGACGGTGGATGCCAGGGTCAAGCTGGCAGAGGGGCTAGGCAAGAAGAAGGATACCTCCCTGTACCTGAGCGGGGAGAAAGACACCTGGGACTACTACGATGCCGGCTTGCGGATGGTCTTTCGTTTTCGCTAGGGCCGTCTGGCCACGGGCGGCAGGCAGGCGGATGCTGCCGGCGTTCGCCCTGTTGCTGCTGCTGGTCCCGGCTCCCGTGCTGGCCGGGGCCAGCGACGCCCCGCCCTTTTCGCTTACAGGCACAACGGCCAAGGAGGGCACCCGACCCGGCCCGTGGCGGATTACGGTGACCGGCAACCAGGCGCTTGACGAACGCGGCCTACTGCGGGCGGCCAGGGAAGAGATCGACGCCTTCCTAAACGACGGCCAGACGGCCAGCGCCATCGACGACGCCGCCTTCAAAATGGAGATGGCCTACCGTCACCAGGGCTATTACCAGGCGATAGTGGATTACCAGATCCGTCCCGCAGCCAAGACGGTGCTCTTCACGGTGCGGGAGGGCGCACGGCTGATGGTGGGCGGCATCGAACCACGCGGCAACCGGGCACTCTCGACCGCTAAACTGCTGGCGCTCGCCCCCGGGATCAACGAGGCCCTGGCCCGGCATCGGCCCTTCCCCTACGTGGCCGAGGAGATCGACGATCTGGTCGGGTCGATCCGCGACCTTTACCTAAGCGAAGGCTACCTGCGGGCCACGGTGCAAGCCGAGCCGATGACGATCAACGAAACCGGCGCAAACGCTGACCATCCCCTGACGGTGGCCATCCAGATCAAGGAGGGCCGGCGCTACACCGTGGGCGATATCGAGGTCAGGGGCGAGGTGCCAGACTCCCTTGGCGAGCAGATCAAGGCCATCACCGACCGGCTGCAAGGTCGGGTGTATCAACGCCGCTTGAAACTGCTGCTCAAAACCAAGCTGCGCGACTGCCTGGAGAACGCGGGCTACGCCGAGGCCCAAGTCACGGTGAACGAGTCCCTGGACGACCAGACGGGCCGGGCGAAACTCACGGCGGCGCTCAAGCCGGGATTGCCGGTGGTGGTGGAGGCGATCCACGTCCAGGGCAACGAGCGCACCTCCCGGGAGTTCATCGACCACCGGCTCAAGCTCGCCCCCGGACAACCCTACTCGCTCAAGGCCAGGCGCGAAAGCTTCAACGCCCTGTACCAGACCGGGCTCTTCTCCCACGTCGATCTGCACCTGACCGACGGCTCGACGCCTGGCCGGCAGGTGCTCGCGGTGACGGTCAAGGAGCGCCAGGCCCGGGAGGTGTACGTCGAGCCGGGCTGGGGCTCCTACGAGATGCTGCGACTTAAATCCGGCTACAAGGACAGCAACATCCTGGGCAGCGGGCGCATCCTCCGCCTGGACTCGGAGGTGTCGATCATGGGCCGCAGCCTGGAGGTGGGGGTCAGCGACCCCTGGTTTCTGGGCACCGACATCACCGCCAACCTCCCCTTCCACTACCGCTACCGGATCGAACCTGCCTACACCCTGGAGAACAGCGGCGCCGATCTCTACTTCATCAAGAAGCTGCCCCAGCGCCTAACCGCCACCCTGGGCTACCAGTACGGCAAAAACGTGGTGACCGACATCCACCCCGACGCCGATCTGCAAGGGATCGAGTCAAACTACGAGACCGCCCAGATCAGCGGCCAGCTCGTCCGCGACATCAGGGACGACATGTTCTTCCCCACCCAGGGCTACCGGGGCAACCTGGCCCTGGCCCTGGCCCGGCCGTATTTCGGGGGCACCATCGCCTATAACCGCCTGCAAACCGGGGTGCGCTACTTCCGGCCCGCGCCCGGCGGCGGGGTGCTGGCCCTGCGCTTCAACACCGGGTTCATCCTGCCCACCGACGGCCAGCAAGGCATCCCGGTGAGCGAGCGGTTCTTCAACGGCGGCGAAAACTCGGTGCGCAGCTTCCAGGCCTCGAAGCTGGGCCCCATGGACGCCAGCGGCGAGCCCCTGGGCGGGGCCGCCTTCTCCACCTACACCGTCGAGTGGCGCAAGAAGTTCACCACGGATCTGGCCTGGTCGCTGTTCTACGACCTGGGCAACGTCTCCCCCAACCGGAGCACGGTGAACGGCCAATCGCCGCTCGCCGCCAGCGCCGACGCCCTGATGCGCGCCACCTGGCGGGACTACTTCTCAGACCTACGAAGCGGGGTGGGCGGCGGGCTACAATACATGCTGCCGGTGGGCCCGGCCCGGCTCGATCTGGCCTTCAACCCGGATCGGCACCCAGCGTCCTCCGAGCCAGACTACGTGGTGCACTTCAGCATCGGCATGGCGTTCTAATCGCTGGGTTAAGCACAGCGCAACCCAGCGTCACCGCTGGTAGCGGGAGACCAGCGACGCCCAGGCGAGGGCGTGGCTCTTGATGGCCGCTTCCGCCAGGGTCGGGGTGGTCTTAGGGTCAAGGTCCAGGCGTTCCCTGTCTAAGGCATAAACGGTGAAGACATAACGGTGCGGCTTGTCTCCCAGGGGCGGACAGGCGCCGCCGTAGCCCATGTCGCCGAAATCGTTCCGCCCCTGGACGCTGCCCGGCGGGAGCAGGTTAGCGCCCTGCCCGCCGGCCCCGGTCTTGAGCCCACTTGCACTGGCCGGGATGTTCCAGACCAGCCAGTGCCACCAGCCCTGGCCGGGGGCGTCCGGGTCATAGCCGGTGACCGCGAAACTCTTGGCGCCGGTGGGGGCCTGGCTCCAGTCGAGCTCCGGGGAGATGTTGCGGCCCGAACAGCCGAATCCCGAATACACCTGGTCCAGGCTGAGCTGGTCACCAGGGCCGCGCAGGGTAAAGGCCTGGGCGAGGCCGGTCATCAGCAACAGCCAGGCCAGACCTAAAACCCAAACGGCTCGCAGCCCGCCCCCGTCACGCCTGCTTCCCCTCCTCATCCCGTCTTGACCAAGCCGCCCGCCGCTCTTGCTCCGCATCATCCGTCTCCTTTTCTTGCCGCCGCTCACCACGGGCACCGGTTGGCCAATGGGGGGAAACGCGGGCCACATCCCTCGCTCCCTAAAAGCACAAAAGGCGGCCCCCCTGAACGGTGAGGCCGCCTTTTGTTTGCGGTTGGTTAACGCTATCCCGCGCGCCGCTTACTTCTGCGGCTCCAGGGCCTTAAAGCGGCCCTCCAGGAAACGCCAGCCCTTTTCCACGTCCTTCTGGGAGAGGGCCATCAACTCCTCGGCGTGATCGGGGTTGGAGAGCTTGAGCGCCCGGTAGCGGTTCTCGTTTAGGGCATACTCGGCAAAGGGGATCGAGGGCGCCTTGCTGTCTAGGTGGAGGGGATTCTTGCCCTCGGCCTCCAGCTCCGGGTTGTAGCGATACAACGGCCAGTGGCCGCAGGCCACCGCCTTCCTCTGCTGGTCATAACCCTTGCTCATGTCGATGCCGTGGTTGATGCAGTGGGCGTAAGCGATGATCAGGGACGGCCCGTCGTAGGCCTCGGCCTCGGCAAAGGCCTTGACCACCTGCTGCGGGTTAGCGCCCAAGGCCACCTTGGCCACATAGACGTTGCCGTAGGTGGAGAAGATCATGCCGATGTCCTTCTTAGGCATCTTCTTGCCGCCAGCGGCGAACTGGGCGGTGGCGGCCCGAGGGGTGGACTTGGACATCTGGCCACCGGTGTTGGAATAGACCTCGGTATCCAGGATCAGGACGTTGACGTTCTCGCCCGAGGCCAGGACGTGATCCAGGCCGCCGTAGCCGATGTCGTAGGCCCAGCCGTCGCCGCCCACGATCCACACCGACTTCTTGACCAGATAGTCAGCCACGTGGAGGAGCCGCTTGGCGATTACCGAGCCGCTCTTGGCTAAAATGCCCTTAAGCTTAGCCACCCGGCCCCGCTGGGCCTCGATCTCCTCCTGGGTCTTCTGGGAGGCCTGGATCAGCTCGTCGGCCAGCTTCTGGGTGATCAATTTCTCCGGCACCGCCTTGCCCAAGAGCTCCACCGCCTGACTGGCCAGCTTGTTGGCGGTATTGCGCATCCCCAGCCCGAACTCGGCGTTGTCCTCAAACAGCGAGTTGGACCAGGACGGCCCCCGGCCATCGTCCCGCTTGCAGTAGGGGGTGGTGGGCAGGTTGCCGCCGTAGATCGAGGAGCAGCCGGTGGCGTTGGCGATCATCATCCGGTCGCCGAACATCTGGGTGGCGAGCTTGATATAGGGGGTCTCGCCGCAACCGGCGCAGGCCCCAGAGAACTCGAACAGCGGGCGGATGAGCTGGCTGCCCTTGACGGTCGAGGGGTCGATCTCGCTGTTTACCATCTCGGGCAGGGAGAGGAAGAACTTGACGTTGGGGATCTCCTGGGTACGCACCGCCTCGGTGTTTTCGATCATCTTCAAGGCCTTTTCCTTGGCCGGGCAGGTGTCCACGCACAGGGTGCAGCCGCAGCAGTCCTCGGTGAAGACCTGAATCACCGTCTTATGGCCCTCGAACTGCTTGCCCACCGCATCCACGCTCTTCATGGACTTAGGCGCCTTCTTCAGCTCAGCGGCCTTGACGATCTTGAGCCTAATTGCGGCATGCGGGCAGACCAGGGAGCAGCGGCCGCACTGGATGCAGTTCTCCGGCAGCCACTCCGGCACGTGCACCGCGATGTTGCGCTTCTCGTACTGGGTGGTGGCGGTGGGCCAGGTGCCGTCGCAGGGCATCTGGGAGACCTTGATCTGGTCGCCCTTGCCCTCAATCATCTTGGCGGTGACCTCCTTGACAAAGTCCGGGGCCTCGCCTGGCACCACCGCCGGCTTCTCGTGGCCGCCCACGGTCTTCGGCACCTTGACCTCGACGATGTTGTCCACCGCCGTGTCCACCGCCCCGTAGTTCATGTTGACCACCTTGTCGCCCTTCTTGCCGTAGGTCTTCTTGATCGCGCCCTTGATCGACTTGATCGCCTCCTCCTTGGTCAGGATGCCGGAGATGAGGAAGAAGGCGGTCTGCATGATCATGTTGATCCGGGCGCCCAGGCCGATGGCCTCGGCCAGGTGAATGGCGTCGATGATGTAGAACTTGGCCTTCTTGTCGATCAGGTCCCGCTGCACCACCGCCGGCAGTTCCTGCCAGATCTGTTCCTTGTTGAAGGAGGTTGTGAGCAGGAAGGTGCCGCCGGTCTCCAGATTCCCCACCATGTCGTACTTGTCGAGGAAGGTGAAGTTATGGCAGGCCACGAAGTTCGCCTTGTTGATCAGGTAGGGGGCCACCACCTTGTTCTTGCCGAAGCGCAGGTGGCTAGTGGTTATGGAGCCGGACTTCTTGGAGTCGTAAACGAAGTAGCCCTGGGCGGAGTTGTCGGTCTCGGTGCCGATGATCTTGATGGTATTCTTGTTGGCGCCCACGGTGCCGTCGGCGCCCAGGCCGTAGAACATGGCCCGGTACACCTCCTTGCCCTCGATGTTGAAGGCGGGGTTGTACTTCAGGCTGGTGCGGGCCAGGTCGTCGTCCGGGCCGACGCAGAAGTGGTTCTTGGCCTTCTTGGCCGCCATGTTGTCGAGCACCGCCTTGACCATGGCCGGGGTGAACTCGGCGGAGCCCAAGCCATAACGTCCGCTCAGGATGATGGGGGCGCTCTTGAGGGCGCCGGACTCCACCGCCTCGCCGATGGCGGCCCGGATATCCAAGTAGAGCGGCTCGCCGGCGGAACCCGGCTCCTTGGTGCGGTCGAGGACGGTGATCTTCTGTACCGTCTTGGGCAGGGCCTTGATCAGGGCCGCAGAGTCGAAGGGCCTGAAGAGGCGGACAATAACCAGGCCGAGCTTCTTGCCCTTGTTGGCCAGATGCTCGATGGTGGCGGCCACGGTCTCGGCGCCGGAGCCCATCATGATCACCACCTCCTCGGCGTCCTTCACCCCGTAGTAGTCGAAGAGATGATATTTGCGGCCGGTGAGCTTGGCAAACTTGTCCATGGTCTTCTGGACGATGGACGGGGTGGCATCGTAGAACTTGTTCACCGTCTCCCGACCGGTGAAGTAAACGTCCGGGTTCTGGGCGGTGCCGCGCATCATCGGGCGATCCGGGGTCAAGCCGCGCTCACGGTGGGCAATGACCAGGTCTTCGTCGATCATGTTCGCCATGTCGTCAAAGGTTAGCTGCTCGATCTTCTGGATCTCGTGCGAGGTGCGGAAGCCGTCGAAGAAGTGCATGAAGGGGATGCGGCTGGCCAGCGCGGCCTGGGTGGAGATCAGTGCCAGGTCCTGGCACTCCTGGACGTTCTGGGAGCAGAGCATGGCCCAGCCGGTTTGACGGGCGGCCATCACGTCACCGTGGTCGCCGAAGATGGAAAGTCCCTGGCAGGCAATGGAGCGGGCGGTGACGTGGAAGACGGTGGGGGTCAGCTCGCCGGCGATCTTGTACATGTTGGGGAGCATCAGCAACAACCCCTGGGAGGCGGTAAAGGTGGTGCACAGGGCGCCGGTGGTCAGGCTGCCGTGCAGGGCGCCGGCCACTCCCCCCTCGGACTGCATCTGGGTGACCACGGGCACCGAACCCCAGATGTTCTCCTGCTTGGAGGTGAACTTGGCGTCCGCCTCCGCCGCCATCGGCGAGGACGGGGTGATGGGATAGATGGTGATGATCTCGCTGGTGGCGTAGGCCACATGGGTGCAGGCCTGGTTTCCATCGATGGTGACCATTTTCCGGGGCATGACTTCCTCCTTTTGCTTTTGGTTGAAATTGAAGAATGGAATAACTTATTTAAACCGAAAGGGTAAGATCAATGTAGTTGCCTCCCTGACCCTGGCGGCATCTCGGATGACACATCATTACCGCGAACATTTCTCGTCCAGGAGCAAGGGGGTTTTGCCAGGGACTGACAAAAAGACGCCAAGTGGCTGGCAGACTCAAAAAAACAAAAGAATTCGAACTTAATCGAAGTTTGGCATAATATCTAGTTTTTTTGTGAGACGGCTAGAGGGCGCGAGTTCTTGAAGGTCTTAAGCGTTGAAAAAGCCTATTGCCAGGCGTTGACATCATGCCCGTTTTCTAGCAGAATGCGGCCAGCCGTGGCGGTACGCCGCCCTGATCTGTAGTCAACGTGTCCGAGGTGATCCGTATTCTCCTGCCCATCATCGCCATCATACTGCTCGTCGCCGGCTGCTCCAAGGGCGAGGCCCCGTCCCGGCCAGCCACCACGGCCAGCGCCCCGTCTGTGGCCGCTGCTCCGGCGGCGTCCGGCTGCCAGGCTTGCCACCCCATCAAGCTGGATCAGGCGCACCGGCTCGCCTGCCCCCGGTGTCACCAGGGTGACGCCCAGGCCACCGCCAAGGAGGCGGCCCACGCCGGACTGGTGTCCCAGCCCGCCCACCCGGAGCAAATGGCCGCCGTCTGCGGCCCATGTCATCCCCGGCAGGTCGAGGCGGCGGCCAGATCTTTGCACTTCACCCTGGCCCGGGAGGTCAACCTGGTGCGACGGGCCTTCGGCGCCCGGGAGGAGCTGACCTCAATCACCGAAATCCCGCGCCACAGCTCGCCCAAGACGGCGCTCGCCTTAGCCGACGACCTGCTGCGCCGCCGCTGTCTGGCCTGCCACGTCTATGACCCCGGCGACCCCTACCCCGCCACCCGCCACGGCACCGGCTGCGCCGCCTGCCACCTGGCCTTTAGGAACGGCAAGCTCGCCGAGCACGCCTTCCTGGCCCGGCCCACCGACGATCAATGCCTGAGCTGCCACTACGGCAACCGGGTGGGCAGCGACTACCACGGCCGTTTCGAGCACGACTACCACTCCGATTTCGACACCCCCTTTAAGCCCGGCGACGACACCGACCCTCCCTACGGCGTCCGCTTCCACCAGCTCACCCCCGACCTGCACCAAAAGGCCGGTCTGGCCTGTATCGACTGCCACGGGGGCAGGGAGCTGATGGCGGACGGGCGGCCAGTCGCCTGCCTGGACTGCCACGGCCCCGCTATCCCTCAGGACAGCACCCTCAAGTTGCGCGACCAGGATGGCCGCCGCCTACTGACCACCCGCGCCAGCGGCAAGCAGCTCGCCGTCCCCCTGCTGCGCGACCCGGCCCATCGGCGCTACGGG
Organism: Deltaproteobacteria bacterium; assembly: GCA_021782655.1. Lineage (GTDB taxonomy): Bacteria > Desulfobacterota > Desulfobulbia > Desulfobulbales > VMSU01 > VMSU01. Next base: position 648 of record JAJXUT010000074.1, on the reverse strand, counting down.
GCCAAGGTGGCCTGCGAGGTCTGCCACGCCCAGTGGAGTTTCGCCGACCACGGCGACTACCTGCTGCGGCAGGACGAGGCCGACTTCGAGTCCCCCTGGTCCTCCCTGATCCGGCAGGGCAACTGGCAGGTGGAGCAGGAGTTAAACGCCGTCTTCAACGGCAACGGCCTGGATGGCCCGCCCTCGATGACCGACCGCGTCGCGGGCGGCTCGTCCAGGGGCCTGTGGTTGCAGACTTACGAACTCAGACGCTGGGAGGAGGTGAACACCTGCCGCGACCACCAGGGGGTGCTGCAGGTCTGCCGGCCCCTCCTCGACCTCAACCTCTCCTACGTCAACGCCCAAGGCGAGGTGGTGATCGACGGGGCCACCCCGGTCGCCGGCACCAATATCATGCAGCCCTACACCCCCCACACCACCGGCCCGGCCGGGAATTTCTACTGGCGTCGGCTCGATGCCCAGGCGGACAGGTAAACGTTCATGCCAGCCCGGATGCGCAAGGCCTACCTCCTCCCCCTGCTTCTCCTCTCCCTGCCGCTCCTGACCCTGCCCGGCTGCGGCACCAAGGAGCTGCCGAGCTACTACCCTCCCCCCACCCGGCCCGCCTGTCCCTCCATCCCTGGCCGCGTCCCCCCTACCCAGCGACCC
>JAJXUT010000073.1 GCA_021782655.1 Deltaproteobacteria bacterium | reverse complement strand
CGATCCGTAGGCGGAGCTGAGCGTCTTTAATCCCGGCAGCGCCCTTTCTATCGCTTCTGGGTCATTGCTGAAATGGCGGCACTGCCGGCAAGAACTCATCTCCTGACGCCCTCCCTATTTGCCAAGCTGCATCCAATAATTGCCGAAGACATGCGCCGAGAGGATAAACCCGAGCGTCACGTTCACCAGGACGCCGATGGTGAAGGCCAGGAAGGGTTTGATGCCGGCGGATTTTAGTTCCCGGAACCGCGTCGTGAGTCCGATGCTCAAGAAACAGAAGATGAACGCCCAGCTGCGGAGCGACACGATGGGCATGATCAGCCCCGGCTTGACGCTGCCGTTGAAATCGGTCGCTGAATAGCCCGAGGTGATCACGGTCATGAACAGGGAGGCGGCGAAAAAGCCAATGACGAACTTGGGAAAGCGCCACCAGATCTCCATGGCGTTCGGCCGGCTCTTGCACTCCTCCTTTTCCCACTTGAAGCAGGCGATCAGGGCGAAGATGAACGACCAGATCCCGATCCACATGTCCCTGCCGATGACCTTCATCAGGGTGAATCCCTGGATGGCCGCGTTTTCGTTGCCCGCCATCTTGCCGTAGGCGCTGGCGGCCGCAAAGCCAGCGGCGTCGGCGAATTCCGAGGTGCCGATCCAGGCCCCCGCCACGCCGGGATACAGGTGCAGGGCCTTAGAGACAAAGGGCAGCAGGAGGATCATCACCAGGGCCCAGCCGACCACCAGGGTGACCGAGGTGTAGAGGTATTCCTTTTTGCCGCCCACCGCGCTCGAGATGGCCATGGAGGCGGAGACGCCGCAGACGGAGCCGCCCACCCCGATGATCGAGGCCAGCCGTTTGTCTAAGCCGAACACCTTGGTCGCCACGAAATAGATGGTCAGGCAGGTGGTGACCGAGATCACGGTCGCCTGGAGCAGGGCCACCGGTCCCGCAGAAAGCACCAGGGTAATGGGGAAGGTGGCGCCGAGCAGGACGATGCCGGTCTTGATGTAGTATTCCACCCGGAAGCCGGCGTCCAGCCACTGGGGCAGGGGGACGATGTTGGCGATCAAGAGCCCGATGATCAAGGCGACCAGGGGGGGTTCGAGATTGTATTCCGCCGCGTTGGCCCAGCCGCCGATGGCGAACATGATGATGGACAGGAGATAGAGGAAGACAAAGGAGGGGATGAACTGCGAGGTCTTGATCCCCATGATGCGCGTGGAGACGCCGAAGATCACCAGCCAGGCCAGGAACTGCATGGCGTACAGGCGGAGGTTGCCCGAGAAATGGGCGCCCAACTGGCCGAGGGACGACCATTTCAGGCCGCCGGGGTTGATGGCCAGCGACTTGACCAAGTCGCTGCCGTTAAGAAAGGCGATCAGCGTGACCACCACGATCCCGATGCCCAGATAAATCGCCCACCAGTCCTCTTTCAGGTACAGTTCCTTCCAGCCCATGGATAAAGGCTGTTGCTGCGCCTCGGTCTCGTCTTTCCTCAGTTTCTTCTCCGCCATAAATTCTCCCTGTTTTTTGGTTGGAAGCCGCACGCAAATAACTTGGACAATTTCCCCACGACTTTTACGGCTCCTTATGCCGTCGCTCGGTGAGGTTGGCTGCCCAGGTTATTTCCACTCGACGGCTTAGTCTTGAGGACGCCCTGCCACTCAGTGGTATCGGGAGAAGAAAAGCAATAATTGCGCCTGGTTGCAATGGGGAGGCGGTGTTGCGGAATTGAATATATTATTGACGGGAAAAATAGGGGTGGAGGCCGGGGTGGCCATTGGGGCGGGCGGAAATCATCTGGCGGTGCCAAATGAAATTGGCGCTGCCTCCCCAAGGGGCGCCTGGCGAGAGGCGGCGCTGGGCCTAGAGGTTTAAGGCTCAAGGAGGGAGGTTTGGGCAGCTACGGTTTTGCTTCTCTGGGCAACAACTGGAGGCAAGAAAGCGGGCCGCCGGGAGAGCTGTTGGCTCTCCCGGCGCCGGGTGGACAGGTTGGGGCCTATTTCAGCAGTCCGGTGAAGCTCGATAGCTGGCCGGCGTAAACCATGACGAAGCGCACCACCAGCCCGCCCACCAGCACCAGGACGGCGCTGGTGTTCATCAGGAACTTGCCCATGGGGGTGATGCTTTTGCTGTGGTCGGCGGTGACCTCCATGAACTTCATGGCGATGGCGAGCGGCAGGATGATGCCCAGGAAGACGACGCTCACGAAGTAGGGGAAATACTGGTGCGAGACGTTCATGAAGGGCATGATCGCCGCCTGGTTGGCGGCGTCCGAGGAGTAGTGGCCGTAGAAGAAGAGCAGCAGCACCAGGATCTCGGTGAAGATCAGCCAGATATCGACCTTGGTCAGGAACAGCTTGACCTCGTTCTGGCGGGCCATGATGATCAGCAGGGCGGTGCCGGTGGACATGCCCGAGACCAGGAAGACTACCGGCAGGATGGCCGAATTCCACAGAGGCCGGGCCAGGAAGGTGCTGAGCAGGATGCCGGTGTAGATCGACAGCAGGATTCCGCCCACGAAATTTACCCGGGCGATGCCCAGAAGATGGGCGCGCAGCTTTTCCGAAAGGCTCTTCAGCAGCCCCGGCGCCATCTTCTCGGCGACCGGCGGCGGGATGGCGGCCAGGGAGTAGAGGATCATGGGCGGGTAGATCAGCACCAGGATCCAGGCCCCCCAGCTCATGGGCGAGGTGGGCTGGAAGGTCAGGTAGAACCAGTACATGTGCTGCTTCAGCTCCAGGTCCAGGAAGAGAAAGAACATCCCCAGGGAGAGCAGGAGGGGCGAGATGATGGGGATGGGCCAGCAGCAATGCCGCTCGTGGGGGATGGCCTTGCCGGCCCGGAGGTTGGTGATGGCGCTCATGCTCATCAGCCCGCCGGTCAGGCCGCCCAGGAAGAGGTAACTCGCTACCCGCCAGTCCCAGATGTGGAGGTGGGGGAAGGTGATGGCGTTGGCGCCGGTTATGGTCAGTTCCATGATCCTTTCCTCCTTAGCTCAGTTTTTTGGGGTAACGGTTGATGTAGTAAACGTTGGGCTCGGTGCCCGCCGATTCCAGGAGCACCCGGTGGCTGTTGTCCTCGATCAGCCGCCGCACCTCGCTCTTGGGGTCGCTGATGTCGCCGAAGATTCGGGAGCCGCCGATACAGGTGGCCACGCAGGCCGGCTTGAGCCCCACCTTGAGCCGCTGCTGGCAGAAGGTGCACTTGTCGGCAAAGCCGTGCTCCTCGTTGATGTAGCGGGCGTTGTAAGGGCAGGCGGCGATGCAGGCCTTGCAGCCGACGCAGCGGCTGCGGTCGATCTGCACCGTGCCGTCCGCCTCCTTGTGGGAGGCCCCGGTGGGGCAGACGTTGACGCAGGGGGCGTGATCGCAGTGGTTGCACAGCTCGGGCCGCAGTTCGGAGCGCAGGAAGGGGAATTCCCCCTTCACCATCTCCAGCACCCGGGTGCGGAACTGCTCGGGCGGCACGTCGTTTTCGCGTTTGCAGGCCACCACGCAGGCCATGCAGCCGACGCAGCGGGACTGGTCAATGACCATCACATATTTTGGCATTTCAGGCCTCCTTGACAATTTTTACGAAGTTGACCCGCATCCCGGTAGTTCCGCAGATGGGATCAATCTTGTATTTGCTGATCAGATGCTGATCGTCGGCACCCCGGTTGTAGGCCCTGGTCATGGCCGGCGAGTGCTGGCCAAAGCCGTGCACCATGTAAACGCAGTCGGGCCTGATCCGTTCGGTGACCTTGACCCGCACCGGCTCGCTGTTGATGCCGTCCTGGTTCACCAGCCGCACTAGGGCCAGGTCCTTCAGCCCCAGGCGGGCCGCCTCCTTGGCGTTCAGCCAGACCTGGTTTTCCTTGAACAGCTCCCACAGCCACTGGTTGTTCACCGTTCGGGAGAAGGTGTGCACCTGGCTGCGGCCGTAGAGCAGGCGGTACTGGCCGGCGGGCGGCTGCTCGATGGCCTGGTACTTGGGGATGGGCGCGAAGCTTTCGTCTTCCAGTTCGGCGCTGTACAGTTCGATCTTCTTGGACTTGGTCTTGAAGGTCGGCGGGTTGTCGGCGGTGAAGTAGGGGGCCGCCGAGCCGGGGATGGAGAGGTAGCCCTTGTCCGCCAGTTCCTGGTAGTCGATGTTCCACAGCTTGGCCTCCCGCCGCATCCGCTCCTCCCAGGTGCCCTTCACCGCGTAGTCGTCGAGCTTGAGCGCCCGGCAGAGCTGGCTGCCGATCCACCAGGCCGGCTTGGACTGATACAGGGGTTCGATCACCGGCTGACGGATGGCCACCCCCGCCTCCCGGGTCTCGATCCCGAACAGGCCGTCGTGGCGTTCGAGATAGGAGCATTCGGGCAGGATGACATCGGCCATCATCACCGTGTCGGTGGGCATGACGTCGATCGACACCAAAAGATCGAGCTTGTCGATGGCCTTCCTGGTCTTCTCCTGGTTGGGCATGGTCTTGAGCAGGTTGGTGCCGGTCACGATCCAGGCCTTGATCGGGTAGGGGTCGCCGCTGATGGTGGTCTCCCGCACCACGTTGGTCAGGCCCTCGCCGCCGGCGAAGGGATAGTCGCCGAAGACCACCGAATCGCGCTTGGGCTCTGGATAGGCCGGGTGCTCGGTCAGCTTGGCCAGTTTGCCCTTGGGCGACAGCCAGATACCGCCGGGCCGGCCCCAGGTGCCGAGCAGGGCGTTCAGGATGGCCATGGCCCGTCCCCGCTGGGTGTCGTTGCCGTGCCAGGAGAAGTGCCGGCCGGGATGCACCATGACGTTGGGGGCGTTCCGGCCCAGGGCCCGGGCGACCTCAACGATGTCATGCTCCGGCAGCTCCGTCTCCCTGGCCGCCCACTCCGGGGTGTAATGCTTCACCTCCGCCGCCAGCTTGTCGAAGCCGTTGGTGTAGTTGTTGACGTAGTCCTTGTCGTACCAGCCGTTGGTGATGACCAGGTTGATCCAGGTGAGCAGCAGGGCCAGATCGGTGCCTGGCTTGATGGGCATCCAGGTCGAGGCCTTGCCGGCGGCGGTGGAGAAGCGGGGATCGACTACCACGATCCGGGCCCCGTTGGCCACCGCCTGGGCGAACTCCTGGTTCTGCGAGTTGTGCATGTTCTCGCCCAGGTGGGTGCCGAAGAGGACGATCACCCGGCTGTTGGCCATGTCAACCCGCTCGCAGGTGGACTGCGGGGCCTCGCCGAAGGTCAGCTCCCAGGCGACGTTGCGAGCGCCCAGGCACTGGGAAAATGAGGGGTAGGAGATGTTGGCCGAGCCCAGGGCCCGCACCACGTTGGCGAAGTAGGTGCCGGGCGAACCGTGCGCGAAGAGGGCGATGCTCTCGGCCCCGTACTTGCCCTTGATGGTCGTGAGCTTCTCGGCCACGTAGTTCAAGGCCTCGTCCCAGCTCGCCTGCTTGTAGCGATTTTCGCCCCGGGCCCCGGTGCGGATCATCGGCACCTTCAGCCGGTCCTTGTCGTAGAGCAGGCCGATGCCGGCCTGGCCCCGGCCGCAGAGCTTGCCCAGGCTCTGCGGGTGGAGGGGGTTGCCCTCCAGCTTCACCACCTTGCCGTCCACCACCTTGGCCACCACCCCGCATTTCCAGAAACACATCTCGCAGGTGGTGGGGACGTAACGCGCCTTGCCGCCCTCGGCTTGGGCCCGGGCCTTGGCCCCCATGAACGGGGTCTCGGCCAGCAGGGTTCCGCCGGCGGACAGGGCGGCATACTTGAGAAAACTTCTTCTCGAAAAAGACATGGCACCTCTCCTGGTTTTTAAGAATCATTTAGGGCCGACAGAGTCAGCCGCCACACAATAGTTAGTCTGCAAGCCTAGTTAACTGGCAAACGAGGGAGGTTCTTAATCCCAACCAGAGGTAAAATCAACTGCTACAAAGTGATATTGCTATGATATTACTCGTAAAAAAAGTGGTATCTGTGTATCTTTATCATGCGGCCGGTGCATGAAAAATATAGTGATTGAGGATAGTTGAAGTGATAATTAGCTGAAGCGTAAAAAATATGGGGAGCTGGGAAAGAGGAAGGCCAGCCTCCGCAAGTCTTGACTTGCACCGGCAGGGAACTTAAGTTATAGGTCAAATTTTGTGAGCAGGGGCCGTTTACTAACCAAATTTTCTATAGCTTACGGGAGGCAATTTCATGTTGGAGGTAACAGGATTGGCGGTGGAGAAATTGAAGGATTACCTCACCCAGAACAACATCAGTTCGGCGGTGCGGGTGGCTTTGATGCAGGGCGGCTGAGCGGGGCCCTCGCTGGGATTGGCTCTGGATGAGCCAAACACGAACGATACCGCCTACGACAACGACACGTTGAAGTTTCTGGTCGATAACGAGCTGATGAAGAGTTGCGGGGGGATTAAGATCGATTATATGGACGCCGGCTACCGCTCGGGCTTTTCGATCACCTCGACCATCCCGGTGAGCGGCGGGGGCGGGGGCGGCTGCGGGGGTTCTTGCAGTTCCGGTTCCTGCGGGTGAGGCCGTTTTAGTCAGTCGTCCGCAAGGGCCAAGCGGCCCCTTGACCAGGCAGGTTAAGGGGCCGCTTGTTTTTTGAGTCTAGTAGTGATGGCGTCGCAAAAAGGCCGATCTGCGGCGTTGCGTGCCGGCCCTTTGGCTTAGCCATCGGTTGCCTTTTTGCGAGATCATCATCAAGTAGTGAAGGAGGCAGGTGATATGCCACCACCGGTTGATTTCCCGCCCGAGGTTGGCCGGGCCTTGGTGGCCCTGGCCTGGCAGACCATTGCCGGACGGCTGGGCCTGGACTTGCCGCCCGCGCGTCGCCCCGATCCGCGCCGCCTGCAAGACCCGGCGGCCAGGGAGCGGCAGGGGGTGTTCGTCACCCTGACCATTGCCGGCCGCCTGCGGGGCTGCATCGGGACCTTGAGTCCCGAGGAGCCACTGGTCGAGGGGGTAGCCCGGCAGGCGGTGAACGCCGCCTTCAACGACCACCGCTTCCCGCCGGTTTCGTCCGAGGAGTTTCCCCGCCTCGAGGTTGAGGTCAGCGTCCTAAGCGAGCCTCAAGCCCTGCCCTACGCTGAGGCCCGCGAGCTTGCCTCCCGGCTGCGGCCCGGCGTCGATGGGGTCATCATCCACTCTGGCCGCCATTCCGCCACCTTTCTTCCCCAGGTTTGGGAGCAGTTGCCCCGGCCTGAAGACTTCCTGGCCCACCTGTGTCTGAAGGCGGGGCTGTCTGCCACTGCCTGGCGCGACTCGCCGCTGGCGGTGTTTACCTACCAGGTGCGGCACTTCTCGGGTCATCTCGGCTGAGGCCTTAACCAGATCGGGGCCTAAATCCTTTTTCTCTCCGCCTGCGGACGCTGGCCGGCCAGCAGTCCCCCGCCTTTTGCCGCCAGCCGTGCGGGGTCAAGCCGGCCAACGCTGACCATCAGCGAGACGCCCCGGTGCTGGGCCAGCCGGCACCAGTTCCCGATTTCCGCCGCCAGGGTCTCTTCTCCCACCCGCTTGCCCGGCCCGCCGCCATCCACCTGGTGGTCGATCACCCCCGAATTAACGTAAGTCCATTGGCCGTTTTTCTTGGAGACCACCCCCGTATGTCCCTGCGAGGGGGTGGAAAAGGAGAGCAGCATCCCCTCCCTTAGCCGGGGGGCGAGCTGGCGGGTCAGCTCCTCTGTCTGCCGGGCCGCGTCCTTGATCCGGGGAAAGCTGGCCCCGTAGATCGGCTCGCCCGCCGCTGCGATTAGACCCTCTCCGTTCCGGTAGGCGTTCTCGGGCAGGCCGTGGGCCTTGGCCAGATCGGCTAGACGTTGGCGCAGGCCGTTGGCGCCCTGGTACGATACCCCTTGATCCTCAAGCCCTCGCACCACCAGGTCGTAGCAGTTCAGGGCCGAGTAGGGGGTGCCGATGTAGGACTTGACCGAGGCCGCCAGCCGCTTCCCGAAATCCTGGCCTGGAGCGGCCGGGTCGAGGGGGTTATCCGTTGTCGCCGTTGCTGGGGCGGGCGAGGGCGAGATTGCGGCGGACGGCGAGCTGGGGGCGGCGGGCATGGCGGTTTGGGGGCACCCCTGGGGGGTGGCGGGCGGGGCGGGGGAGAAGAGCAGTTCCTGAGTCTCCGGGTCGATGGCCACCTGGGTTCCTGGCCGCAGGGCGTTGTAGGGCTTGTGCCGGTTGATCGACGCGAAGATGATCTTCCAGGCCCGGGCCTTTAGCCTGGGGTCTTGGGTCAACAGGTGGGAGACGGTGGGGGTTTGCGGCCCGATGACCCCGATGGGCAATGGCGCCTTGGCCTCGGTCGGCAGGGCGGTGGGGCTGGTCGAACGGCTGGGCGCGTTTGCGTTGTCGCTGGGGCTGCTCTGCGGCGGGGGTTGGTCCGGCGCTGACTTTCGAGGCGTGCCCTGGCGGGCCGCTTGTTCCAGCAGGGCGACGAACTTGCCCGTAATCTCCGGCTGGGGAGCAGGGCGGGCGGGCGGCGCTGACAAGGCGCGACTGGGGGTGATGGTGATCGGCATGGTGGGTTTTTCCGGGTTGGCCATTGGTTCAGCAAGAAAGGGGCCAGGATGTCTTTGCCGGAATATATGGGTGCATTTTGCCAGTTTTAGCTGGTTGTTGGCCACTCGGGCGTCGGTTTTGCCCCCGGCCTGCCAGGATACGCCCCTGGTGGGGGCCGTCAGTCGTCAAATTGTTGACGGTGCTTGCGCCGTTCCTGGCCGGGAATCTTGTTGCAATCTGGGGGGTGATTAAGTATCCTGTGCCCCCAGTCGGCGGCCTTTGCTTGGCCTATCTCTCCCGCCGGGGCCGCGATTCATATCATTGCCTAAAGGATGTTCGCCAATGTGGGATTACACTGACAAGGTAAAGGACTATTTTTTAAATCCCCGCAACGTCGGCCAGATTGACGACGCCAACGCTGTGGGCGAGGTCGGTTCCCTGGCCTGCGGCGACGCCTTGAAGCTGATGCTCAAGGTGGACGCCAACGAGGTGATCACCGACGCCAAGTTCCAGACCTTCGGCTGCGCCAGCGCCATCGCCTCCTCCTCGGCCCTGACCGAGATGGTCAAGGGCAAGAGCCTAGCCGAGGCGGCCAAGATCACCAACGAGGATATCGCCAACTTCCTGGGCGGGCTGCCCAAGGAAAAGATGCACTGCTCGGTCATGGGCCGCGAGGCGCTGGAGGCGGCGATCGCCAACTACCGGGGCATCCTCTTGCCTAAGGCCGAGGGCGAGGTGGTCTGCGAGTGCTTCGGGGTCACCGATGTCGAGATTCGGCGGGCCATCGAGGAGAGCCACCTGCGTACCGTGGAGGAGATCACCAACTTCACCAAGGCCGGGGGGGGCTGCGGCAAGTGTCATGACCGTCTGCGCGAGCTTTTGGCCGAGAGCGCTAAACAGGGCCCCAAGGCCAAGATCATTCCCCTGCGGGCGGCCCCGCGCCGGTTGACCAATATCCAGAAAATCAAGTTGATCGAGGAGGTGTTCGAGCGCGAGGTGCGGCCCACCCTGCGCAAGGACGGCGGCGACATCGAGCTGATCGACGTGGACGGTGACACGGTGATTGTCTCCCTGCGGGGGGCCTGCGGCAGTTGCGCCAAGTCCCGCACCACCCTTAAGGAGTACGTGGAGAAGAGGTTGCGGGAGCAGGTGCTAGACACCCTGACCGTGGAGGATGACAGGCCATGAGCGCGGTAATTTATCTGGACAATAACGCCACCACCCGGGTGGCGCCGGAGGTGGTGGAGGTGATGCTGCCCTACTTCTCCGAACTGTACGGCAATCCCTCGAGTATGCACACCTTCGGCGGCCAGGTGGGCGAGGCCATCATTCGGGCCCGGACCCGGATCGCCGGTCTGCTGGGCGCCGATCCCGAGGAGCTGATATTCACCAGTTGCGGCACCGAGAGCGACTCCACCGCCATCCTCTCCGCCATCCGCGCCAATCCTGGCAAGCGCCACCTGATCACCACCCGGGTAGAGCATCCGGCGGTCAAGAACCTGGCCGAGAACCTGCAAGCCTTCACCGGCCACAAGTACCGGGTGACCCAACTGGGGGTGGATGGCGAGGGTCAGCTTGATCTGGCCGAGTACGAGCGGGCCTTTGCCGAGGACACCGCCCTGGTCAGCGTCATGTGGGCCAACAACGAGACCGGGGTGCTCTTCCCGGTGCTGGAGATGGCGGAGATCGCCCGCAGCCGGGGGGTGCTCTTTCACACCGACGCCGTGCAGGCGGTGGGTAAGGTGCCGATAAATTTGCAGGAATCGGCGATTGATTTCCTGGCCATGTCCGGCCACAAGCTGCACGCCCCCAAGGGAGTGGGGGTGCTCTACGTCAAGAAGGGTACGCCATTTACCCCCTTTTTGATCGGCGGGCATCAGGAGAAGGGCCGGCGGGGCGGCACCGAGAATGCCGCCGCCGTCATCGGTCTGGGCAAGGCCTGCGAGCTGGCCGCAGCCCGCATGACGCTGGAGAACACCAGGGTCAGGCTGCTGCGCGACAAGCTGGAGCAAGGGCTGCTCGCCGCCATCCCCAACTCCCTCCGCAACGGCCACCCGGCCAACCGCCTGCCCAATACCAGCAACATCAGCTTTGAGTACGTCGAGGGCGAGGCCATCCTCCTGCATCTAAACGCCTTTGGGGTCTGTGCCTCCTCGGGCTCGGCCTGCACCTCGGGGTCGCTGGAGCCCTCTCACGTCATGCGGGCGATGGGGGTGCCGTTCACCGCCGCCCACGGCTCCATCCGCTTTAGTTTAAGCAGCTACAACACCGAGGACGAGATCGATTTCGTCCTCGCCCACCTGCCGCCGATCATCGAAAAACTGCGGGGCATGTCGCCGTTTTGGCATAACCGACCCCAGGGCGTCTAGGCCGTCGGGCAAGGAGTGGTTATGAGGGTTGTCCCGCAATCGTTCGAGGTGCTGACCGGACTGGATCAAGACTCGATGCTCACCCGGCTGGAGGCCTGCGGCCGGATCTGCTACAAGAGCGAGGGCCGGATCACCCCCGACTCTGCCGAGCCCTTTGTGCGTAACGTCTTGAAGAGTGGCCATAACTCGGTGGCTGAGATGGCGGTCTGCACCCTCCGGGTGACCTTAGACGCCAGGGTGATGGTCGATCGCTTTCTCGAAACCCTGCCCAAGTTTTTGTCGATCAGCGCCTTGGACAAGCACGTGCTGTTGATTACCGGCAGCGTCCGGGCCTTCAGGGAGATGTACCTCTCTCACCCGACCTTGAAGATGGTGAAGGGGATAACCCGCTTCCTGGCCGAGCGCTGGCCGGGGTTTTTTTTCGATCTGCGGCCCAAGAACGGCTGGTCCCGGCAGGACGGGGTGGCGGTGGAGAAGCTCGCCCTCTCCGAGGTGGACGCCCTGCCCGCCGACCTGCTGGCCAAGCACCGGCACCTGGCGGTAAAGTTCATCACCAACCGGGCGGTGAGCCACGAGATCGTCCGCCACCGGCCCTGCTCCTTTCTGCAGGAGAGTCAGCGCTACTGCCGTTACGACAAGGATCAGTTTGGCGGCGAGGTGACCTTCATCAAGCCCATGTTCTTTGCGGATGGCAGCCCGGAGTACGCCCTCTGGGAAGAGGCCATGCTTCACAGCGAGTCGCTCTATCTCCGGTTGCTCGAAACCTCCTCGCCCCAGGCGGCCCGCACCGTGCTGCCCAACTCCTGCAAGACGGAGATCATCGTTTACGCCAACCTGCTGGAGTGGTTCCACATCTTCCGCTTGCGCACCTCGACCGCCGCCGAGCCCTCGATGCGGGAGATCATGATCCCCCTGCTCACCGAGTTCAAGTGGCTATTCCCCGCCGTGTTCGGAGGGCTGGAGCCCGCCGCCTGAACTCGGCACACCTTCCCTTACGGCTTCCTCCGGCCCCGCACCTTGATCTGGGCCTGTAACTCCCTGGCCTTTTCCTGGGCCTGGGTCAGTTGCTCGGGCGTCAACATGCTGGCCGCAAAGCCCTTGTTCTCCAGGGCCAGCTTGTCTTCTTGCTCCGCCGCCAGACTAAGCCAGGCGTAGGCCAGGATATTGTCCTTCTCCACCCCCTTGCCCATGAAGTACATGCTCGACAGGTAATATTTAGCTTGGGCGTTGTTCTGCTTGATCGCCTTTTGATACCAGGAAATTGCCTGGCCGTAGTCCTGCTTCACCCCCCGGCCATCGGCGAGCATCAGCCCCAGCTTGTACTGGCCGTCGGCACTGCCGCGCTCCGCCGCCTGCCGGTACATCTCCACCGCCTTGGCCTCGTCCTTGGGCAGGCCGTTGCCGGTGGCGTACACGTCGCCCAGGGCCACCTGGGCCGCCACGTTGCCGCTCTTGGCCGCCTGTTCGATCTTGTCCGTCTGGTGCTTGATGTTTTTTAACCGCCGGGCTGCCTTCTTGTGGCCCTGGGCCGCCGCCTTCTGGTACCAGACTATGGCCTGGGCCAGGTCGGGGGGCACGCCCTCGCCTTTTTGGTAGAGGTGACCCAGGTTGAACTGGGCCTCGGCGTTGCCGCTTTCCGCCGCCTTCCGCCACCAGAATACGGCCTGGCCGTAATCCTGGGTTAGACCCTTGGTGCCCTGGGCGTACAAGAGGCCCAGCTCGTTCTGGGCCTGGACGTCGTTGTGGATGGCGAGCTGGCGTACTCGGTCCACCTCGGTTGCCTTGTCCCCGGACATGGCCGGGCCGGGGTGGAGTGTCAGGCCCGCCAGCAGGAGGAGACCTAGACAGTTGCGCATGGTTTGGCGTGGTTTCATGGTGAGTTCTCCTTGTTTCGTAGGCGCCCGCGCCCGTCGGGGCGGTCTGTCTGCCGTCTTTCGGGCCGACTAGAAAAGTTGGCGCAGTTGGTTGAGATACCAGGCGGCCTGGGGGGTGGCATCTTCTGGCGCC
>JAJXUT010000072.1 GCA_021782655.1 Deltaproteobacteria bacterium | reverse complement strand
TTTGATCGCCGACCTCAACCGGCGCGGTCTTAAGGCCGCCTATCAACCCGACACCGGGTCCATCATCGAAGATCTGTCCCGCTCCGCCCGCCCTGGCGACGTGATCGCCATCATGTCCAACGGCGGGTTCGACAACATCCATCCCCGCCTGCTCGACCGGCTCGCCCACCGGGGCGGCCACCTCTAGCCACAGCTCCCCTGACCAGGCAACGGCGCAAGATATTTTTTCTTCCGTTGGTAGGGATGATAGCCAATTGCCGTGATCAATTTTTGCCATTTTATTGATTTCGTTGTCTAAATGTTGGAGGTTGTCTTGTGGGTATATTTGCCTATAAAATTATGAATAACCATTCAGTATTTTTCTTGACATCGGGTTTTTATTGATTTACAAGGATGCAACTGGAGCGCAATGCCCGGTGGAAAATCGTAGAAAGTCCTCCGCTCGACAACCTTGGTTAGGAGAAGCGTTTTGGATCAGCGATCAACCCTCGATTTGCTCTACGTCGCCGCATTTTTTCTCGGTGGTTTGGGTTTTGCCATCGGCCCCTTCATCATCGCCGCCCTCTTTGCCCCTCGGGGCACCCGCAACATCACCAACAAGACCAACCAGCTCATTGAGTGCGGCATGACGCCCATCGGTGATGCCTGGATCCGCTACGGCATCATCTACTACCTGTATGCTCTGATTTTTCTGGCCTTCGACGTGGACGTCCTCTTCCTGTTCCCGGTGGCCATGTCTTACAATAAGGTGCTCGCCAAGGGCGACTTCTTCGAGGTCGTCCTCTTCGTCCTCATCCTGGCCCTGGCCCTGGTCTATGCCTGGAACAAGGGAGTATTCGAGTGGAAACGAAAGAACTACAGCCGCCCATAATTCATCTGGCGGCCCTGGATCAGGTGCTGGCCATCGGCCGGGCCAACTCCCTGTGGCCCATGACCTTCGGCCTGGCCTGCTGCGCCATCGAGATGATGGCCGCCGGGGCCTCGCGTTTCGACCTGGCGCGCTTCGGGGCCGAGGTCTTTAGACCCTCGCCCCGGCAGTGTGACGTGATGATCGTGGCCGGCACCATCTCGAAAAAGATGGCCCCGGCGGTCAAGACCCTCTACGATCAGATGCCGGAGCCGAAATGGGTCATCGCCATGGGCAACTGCGCCATCTCCGGCGGCCCCTTCGCCTTCGAGGGCCAGTACGGCATCATTGAGGGCGCGGACAAATTTCTACCGGTGGACATCTATATCCCCGGCTGTCCGCCCCGGCCCGAGGCCCTGATTGAGGGTATTTTGGAGTTGGAAGAAAAGGTGACCGGGTCCAGACGCTGGCCCCGCGTTCAGTGTGGCTGAGATGAGACTGGAGGCGATCAGGCAGGCGCTGGCGGCGCTGGCGGTGACCGAGGAGGTCGAGGTGGTCAAGATCATCCCCGCCCCCAAGCCGGCCGAGGGCGAGGAGGCGGCCAAACCCACCGAGGTCAGGGAGAAGGTGTCCCAGACCATGCTCTTCACCCCGGACTACAAGAAAAAGGGCTTTCATCTGGACATCAAGGTGCTGTCCGCCGAGTTGCCCGCCGCGGCCCAGGTCTTGATCGATCAGGGCTTTTTTCTGGAGGCGATCACCGGGGTGGACTGGCCCAAGGAGAGGCAAATTGAGGTGGTGTACGACTTCAGCCACTGGGCTGAACTCTGCAGAGTGGTGATCCGTACCCGCACCGACCGCGACCAGCCCGAGGTGCCGACCATCTCCCATATCTATTCCGGAGCCAACTGGCACGAACGCGAGACCCACGACTTTTTCGGGGTCAAATTCAGCGGCCACCCGGACTTAAGCCCCTTCCTGCTGCCTGACGACGCCGACTACCATCCCCTGCGAAAGGACTTCAAGGCATGAACGCCCCCGTGACCGACAGGCATCCCGCCGTGCTTGACCGTACCGCTGAAACCTTTGTCTTGAACCTGGGCCCGCAGCATCCGGCTACCCACGGGGTGCTTCGGGTCAAGCTGACCATGGACGGCGAGTACATCGTCCACGCCGAGCCGGTGTTGGGCTATATCCACCGGATGCACGAAAAGATGGCGGAGAACCGCACCTGGGCCCAGTTCATGCCCAACATGGGGCGGCTGGACTATCTCGCAGCCCTGTCCTACAACCACGGCTACGCCATGGCGGCGGAGCGGGCCGAGGGCATTGAGGTGCCGGAGCGGGCTGAATATATCCGCTGTATCACCGTGGAGTTGAACCGCATCGCGAGCCACCTCCTGTGGTTCGGGGCCTTTGTCCTCGATTTGGGCGGCTTCACCCCGCTGCTCTACGCCTTTGACGACCGCGAACAGATCCTCGATCTCTTGGAATCGGTCACCGGGGCGAGGCTGACCTTCTGCTATTTTCGCTTCGGCGGGGTATATAACGACATCGACGACAACTTCATCACCGGCGCCCGGGCCTTCATCAAGCGGCTGCGCTCCCGGATGCCGATGTACCACGATCTGGTCACCAAGAACATCATCCTGATTAAGCGGCTGAAAGACATCGGCCCTATCTCCCAGGAGATGTGCCGCCGTTACGGGGCCACCGGCCCGGTGCTGCGCGGCTCGGGCGTCAGCTTCGATGTCAGGAAGCACGAGCCGTATTCGGTGTACCCTGAGTTCGACTTCGACATCCCGGTCTACCACGAGTGCGACTCGATGGCCCGCTATATGGTGCGCATGGACGAGATGGAGCAGAGCATGCGGATCATCGAGCAGGGTCTGGACAAGCTGCCCGACGGCCCGGTGATGGCGGCCAAGGCCCCTAAGATCCTTAAGCCCGCCAAGGGTGACTACTATGCCGCAGTGGAGGCGGCCCGGGGCTCGTTTGGCATCCGGGTGGTGTCCGATGGCACCAATACCCCCTATCGCCTGAAGCTCCGGTCGCCCACCTTCTCGAACCTGAGTCTGTTTTCCGAGGCCTGCCAGGGGATGATCCTGCCTGACGCCCTGGCATTGATGGGCACACTCGATCTGGTTATCCCGGAGATCGACCGGTAATTTAACCAAACTTAACATCCGCCCATGACCATGAATATCGAACTCATCCGCCTGCTGGCCTTTTTGGTGGGGATCATCGCCTTCGCCGCCCTGAACGCCGCCTATCTGGTGTGGGTTGAACGTAAGGGCGCGGCCCATTTCCAGCGCCGGATTGGGCCCAAGGAGGTCGGCCCTTACGGGCTCTTGCAGCCGCTAGCCGACGGCGTGAAGTTGATGACCAAGCAGCTCCTGGTCCCGGACGGGGTTGATCCCCTGCTGTTCAAGGTGGCGCCCATCCTGCTTCTGGTGCCGGCGGTCATGTCCTTTGTCACTATCCCCTTCGGCGAGCACCTGGCGGCCAGAAACGTCGATCTGGGATTGCTGATGATCTTCGCCTTCGCCTCGATTAACGTGCTGGGCCTGCTCATCGGTGCCTGGGGCTCGGCCAACAAGTACGCCATCATCGCCGCCGCCCGGGTGATCTCTCAGAATATCGCCTACGAGATCCCCATGTTGCTCACCGCCATCGCCCTGGTAATGGCCACCGGCAGCATGAATCTCAACGAGATCGTCGCTCAGCAGGGGGGCGGCCTCTGGCACTGGAATCTGATCCGGCTGACCTATGCCGCCAGCCCGCTGACCCCCATCGCCTTTTTGATCTTCTTCACCACCATGCTGGCCGAGACCAACCGCGCCCCCTTTGACATGGCGGAGGCGGAGAGCGAGCTGGTGGCCGGGGCCTTCACCGAGTATGCCGGCATGGGGTTTGGGGTGTTCTTCATGGGTGAGTACGCCAACATCGTGGTGGGGGCCTCGCTGGTCACCGTCCTCTTCCTGGGCGGCTGGCAGAGTCCGTTGCCCTTTCTGCCGGGCAGCGTGGTCTGGTTCTTGGCCAAGATGTACGCCATTATTTTCACCGTGGTCTGGATCCGCTGGACCTATCCCAGGACGCAGTTTTACGCCCTGCTCAACCTGTCCTGGAAGGTGCTGATCCCGATCTCGCTCGTCAACCTCGTCCTCACGGCCGGCTGGTTAAAGGTATTCTAAGATGGCCTACTTCACGGAATTATTCAGCGGCACCAAGAGCCTGTTCGTGGGGCTCGGGATCACCATCAGGGAGTTTGTCAAGCCGGTGGTGACCGTCCAGTACCCCCGCGAGACCATCCCCATGACCCCCCGCTACCGGGGGCACATCGAGCTGGTGCGGGACCCGGAGAGCGGCGGCCCCAAGTGCATCGTCTGCGGCATGTGCCAGAAGGCCTGCCCCTCGGGCTGCATCACCGTGGATGGCGAGAAGCGGGAGGGGGTCAAGGGCAAGGTGCTCACCCTCTACCGGCTGGACTTCACCAAGTGCAGCCTGTGCGGGATGTGCGTCGAGAGCTGCAAGCCGGGGGCCATCGATTTCTCCAAGGACTACAACCTGGCCGGCCCCTCGCGGGCGGCCTACGTCTTCGACCTGCTCAAGCGGCTGGAGGAAAAACGGTAATGAAACCGACGCTTCTCTCCCCGGACGGCCTCTCCGGCTTGATCTTCCTGGCCCTGGTGGCGGTGACGGTGGCCGGCGCCCTGGTGGCGGTGGCCGCCCAGCGCCTGGTGCGCGGCATCGCGGGCCTAAGCCTCTGCTTCATCGGGGTGGCCGGGCTCTACTACTTCTTGAATAGCCCCTTCGTGGCCATGATGGAGCTGCTGATCTACGTCGGGGCGGTGTGCGTGGCCATCGCCTTCGCCATCATGCTGGCTGAGCCCCGCTCCGAGGACAAGGTGGGCAAGACGAGCGGCCTGGGGGCGGTGTTTGGGGTGATCGTCGGCGGCCTGGCCTTCCTGGGGCTGGCCCTGGCCGGCCGGCATACCCACTGGGCCGGGGCGCCCTCCAAGCTGAACAGCGGCTCGATCACCGAGGTGGGCAAGGCCCTGCTCACCTCCTACAGCCTGGTCTTTGAATTGATCTCGGTAGTCTTGCTGGTCGCCATCATCGGCGCTCTGGTTCTGGCACAATCTGGCAGGGACAAATAATTATGCTCGCCTTAAGCTCGCAACTGAACACCTACCTTTTCCTGGCCGCCTTCCTGTTCGCCGCCGGGCTCTACGGCCTGGTGCAGCGCCGCAGCCTGATCGGGATGCTGATTTCCGGCGAGCTGGTGCTCTCCGGGGCCTCGCTGAATTTCATGGCCTTCAACCACTTTCTGGCCCCTGATCCCACCGTGGGCCAGATCTTCACCCTGTTCATCATGGGCATCGCCGCCGCCGAGGCGGCCATCGCCTTAAGCATCATCATCGCGGTGTACCGCAACTACCAAACGATTGACGCCGAAGATCTGCACGATCTCCAGGGCTGATGAGAGGTATCAGGCCATGAACGGTTCAACACCCAACATCGTAGAGTCCTCCAAGCTGCTGGTCGCCATTCTGGTGCCGCTTTTCGGCTCGCTGGCGGTGATGCTCACCGGCAAAAAGCGCCCCAACCTGCGGGAGAGTTGCTCGGTGACCGCGGCGGTGCTGATGTTTGCCATCATCGCCTCTATGGTGCCCGACATCCTGGCGGGCCGCACCCTGCACTACGGCATCTTCAAGATCCTGCCAGGGATCACCGTCACCCTGCGGGCCGACGCCTTCTCGATGATCTTTGCGCTCGCGGCCTCCTTCTTGTGGATCCTGGCCGCCTTCTACTCCATGGGCTACATGCGGGGATTAAACGAGCACGCCCAGACCCGGTTCAACGCCTGCTTCGCCTTGTCACTGTTCGGGGCGATGGGGGTGGCCTTCTCCGACAACCTCTTCACCCTCTACCTGTTCTACGAGATTGTCTCCATCTGCACCTACCCGCTGGTCGCCCATCATCAGGATCAGGAGGGCTACGACGGGGCGCGTAAATACATCGTTTACCTGACCAGCACCGCCAAGGCCTTCCTGCTTCCGGCCATGGCCCTGATCTACGTGCTGACCGGCACCCTGGATTTCGCCACTAACATCTCGACCGGCATCTTCCCGCCGGGCGTTAACGCCACCATCGTCACCATCCTCTACATCTTCTGCATCCTGGGCTTTGCCAAGAACGGGGTCATGCCCTTTCATCACTGGCTGCCCGGCGCCATGGTCGCCCCCACCCCGGTCTCGGCCCTGCTGCATGCGGTGGCGGTGGTCAAGGTCGGGGTGTTCTCCACCACCCGGGTGATGCTCTACGTCTTCGGGGTCAACCTGATGCACTCCCTGAACTTGGGTATCCCCACTGCCTACTTTGTGTCCTTCACCATCCTCATGGCCTCGATCATCGCCCTATCGAAGACCAACCTTAAGGCCCGGCTGGCCTACTCCACGGTCAGCCAGTTGTCCTACATCATCCTGGGGGTGGCGATGCTGACCCCCTCCTCCATCGACGGGGGCCTGATCCACATCGCCAACCACGCCTTTGCCAAGATCACCCTGTTCTTCTGCGCCGGCGCCATCTACGTCGCCACCCACAAGAAGGATATCTCTGAGATGAGCGGGCTGGGACGAACCATGCCCTTTACCTTCGCCGCTTTCGCTATCGCCTCCCTGTCCATGATCGGGGCACCGCCGGTGGCCGGCTTCGTGACCAAGTGGTATCTGCTGGTGGGGGCGATGCAGGCCCATCAGATCGGCCTACTGCTGGTGCTTTTGGCCAGCACCCTGCTCAATGTCGGCTACTTTGTGCCGGTGACCTACAGCGCCTTCTTTGGCAAACGGCCCGAGGGCGAGCGGTATGAGGGGATCAAGGAGGCGCCGCTGTCCATGGTCATCCCGATCATGATCGCGGCCACCATTTCGGTCGTCATCGGCATCTATCCCAATTTCATGATGCAATTCGTCAAGGCGGTGACAGGATGATAATCGTAGAATTCATTGACTATCTGCGCGATCGGCTGCCGACCGTAATTCGTTGCTGTTACGCGGTGCTGGCGGCGGTGTTCATCATCGACTTCTTCGTCGATAAGGAAGAGGCCCACACCTGGGTGGAGCATATCCCCGGCTTCTGGTCGGTTTTCGGCTTCGTGGCCTGCGTGGCGATCATCATTATCTCCAAGTGGTTCGGCCACCAGGGGATCATGACCAGAGAGGATTACTATGAATGACATCTGGATCCACCCCTCGCTGATCCTCATCGCCGGGGCGGCGCTGCTCCCCCTCTTCAAGGGGATACCGCGCCGCACCTGGCTGATGCTGGTGCCAGTGCTCGCCTTTATCGATGTCTGGCAGTTCAGCCATGCGGGGATGTGGGGCAGCGTCCAGTTTTTGGACTGGCAGCTCGTCTTTGGCCGCATCGACCGCCTAAGCCAGGTCTTCGCCTATATCATGACCCTGATGTGCATCGTCGGCACCCTCTACGGCCTGCACGTGGACGACGACCTCCAGCACATCGCCGCCTGGCTGTACGTGGCGGGCTCGCTGGGGGTGATCTACGCCGGCGACTTCATGGTGCTCTTCCTGTTCTGGGAGTTGATGGCCTTTTCCTCGGTCTTCCTGGTCTGGTTCCGTAAACGCAAGGAGTCCCTGCCCACCGGCTTCCGCTACCTCCTGGTGCATACCGCCGGCGGCCTGATCCTCTTGGCCGGGATCATGCTGCGTTACAAGGCCACCGGCGGCGACATCTCCTTCGTGCATCTCGATGTCGTCAACCCCAGCCTCTACACCTATCTGATCATGGCCGGCTTTATGCTGAACGCCGCAGTGCCGCCGCTGCACTCCTGGCTGCCGGACGCTTACGGCGAGGCCACGGTGACCGGGGCGGTGTTCATGTGCGCCTTTACCACCAAGACCGCCATCTACGCCTTGGCCCGGGGGCTGGCGGGGATGCACATCCTGGTGCCCTTCGGGGTGGTGATGGCCCTCTACGGTGTTGTTTACGCGGTGCTAGAGAATGACTGCCGCCGGCTGCTCGCCTGGCACATCATCTCTCAGGTCGGCTACATGGTGGCCGGGGTGGGCATCGGCACCGAGTTGGCCATCAACGGGGCCTGCGCCCACGCCTTTGCCCACATCCTCTACAAGGGGCTCTTGTTCATGGGCTGCGGCTCGGTGTTGCAGATGACCGGTAAGAGCAAGTTCACCGAGCTGGGCGGGCTGTACAAGAAGATGCCCCGGGCCTTTGTTTTTACCCTGATCGGCGGGCTGTCGATCTCGGCCTTCCCACTGTTCTCGGGCTTTGTCAGCAAGTCGATGATCATTGCCGCCGGCTTCGAGGGGCATATCTATTGGGCCGGCTTCCTCCTGCTCCTGGCCTCGGCGGGAACCTTCCTGCACACCGGGCTCAAGGTGCCGTACTTCATTTGGTTCGGCAAGAACAACTGCTCTAAGGAGACCTGGGACAAGGCCTGTGACCCGCCCTGGAACATGCAGGCCGCCATGGCCATCGCCGCCGTCCTCTGTATCTTCATCGGCTCCTACACCCCCTACCTCTACAACATGCTGCCCTACCCGGTGCATTATAACCCCTACACCGCCGACCACCTGTCGGAGACCATGCAGATCCTTTTGTTCACCGCCCTGGGCTTCTTCCTGCTCTTAAAGAAGCTGGCCCCGGAGCCCAAGATCAGCCTGGATTTGGACTGGTTCTACCGCATGGGGGGCCGGGGTTTCCTGTGGCTGGCCAAGAAGCCGCTCCAGTTTATCGACACCTGCGTGGGCGAGATCTACCGGGTGGTGGGCTTGAATTCCCTAATGACGGTGTCTGCCTTTTGGTCGTGGTTTGACTGGAACGCCATCGACGGGGTGGTTGACGGCTCGGCCCGCTCGGTGCGCTCGCTGGGCGGGGTCGTGCGTCAGGGCCAGCGGGGCTTGCAGTCGAACATCTTCTGGGCCGCGACCATCGCCGCCTGTCTGCTGCTAACCTATGTCCTATCCTAACGAGGTCCTTTGAGAATGGATTTCCTAGTCATGCACCAGGGCTTGCCGCTGCTCAGCGCTCTCATCTTCCTGCCGCTGGCGGGTGCCGTTATCGGCATGTTCTTGCCCAGCGAGTCCAGCGCCCGGGTCTGGGCACTGCTGGTCACTATCGCCAACGCGCTGCTGTCGATCCCGCTCTACACCGGCTTTGACCTCAGTACCGCCAAGTTCCAGTTCGGTGAACACCACCCCTGGATCCCGATCTGGCACATTAACTACACCCTGGGGGTGGACGGCATCAGCCTGCTCTTGATTCTGCTCACCACCCTCATCATGCCCTTCTGCGTCCTGGCCTCCTGGCGCTATATCGCCCGGCGGGTCAAGGCCTTCATGGTCTGTCTGCTGGTCATGGAGTGCGCCATGATCGGGGTGTTCGCGGCCCTGGATTTCGTTTTGTTCTACGTCCTGTGGGAGGCGATGCTGATCCCCATGTACCTGATCATCGGCATCTGGGGCGGGCCGCGCAAGGTTTACGCCTCGATCAAGTTCTTTATCTACACCCTGGCCGGCTCGGTGATGCTCCTGGTCTCGATCATCGCCTTGTACCTGAACTCCGCCCCCCACACCTTCTCCATCCCGGCCCTGATGGGCGGCAACTACTCCACCACCTTCCAGATCCTGGTCTTCCTGGCCTTCTTCCTGGCCTTCGCCATCAAGGTGCCGATGTTTCCCTTCCACACCTGGTTGCCGGCGGCCCACGTCGAGGCCCCCACCGCCGGCTCGGTGATCCTGGCCAGCATCCTGCTCAAGATGGGCACTTACGGCTTTTTGCGCTTCTGTCTGCCCATCACCCCGGTGGCGACCCTGACCCTGATGCCCTACGTGCTCTGGCTGTCGGTGGCCGCCATCCTCTACGGCGGCTTCACCGCCCTGGCCCAGAAGGACATGAAGAAGCTGATCGCCTACTCCTCGGTGGGCCACATGGGTTTCGTGACCCTGGGTATCTTCGTCCTGAACAGCCGTGGTGTCGAGGGGGCGATCTTGCAGATGATCAACCACGGGGTGACCACCGGGGCGCTCTTCTTGTGCGTGGGCATGATCTACGAGCGCACCCACAGCCGGGAACTGGCCACCGCCACCGGGATCGGCAAGCAGATGCCGATCTTCGTCACCTTCCTGGCCTTCTTCTCGCTCTCCTCGCTCGCCTTTCCCGGCACCAACTCCTTTGTCGGCGAGTTTCTGGTTCTGGCCGGTTCATTCAGCCGCAACCTGCTCATCACCGCCTGCGCCATCCCCGGCGCCATTCTGGCCGCCGCCTATATGCTCAGGATGTTGCAGAAGGTCATCTGGGGCGGGGTGGATAACCCCAAACAGTCGTTGATCGACCTGAACGGCCGGGAGATCGTGACCCTTGCCCCCTTCCTGCTCTTTGTCTTCTGGATCGGTCTCGGGCCCACCCCCTTCCTGGCGGTGATGCATGCGAGCGTCAACCACCTCTTAAGCCAGGTAAGCCTCGCGGCTCACTCGACCGCCATCGGCATGTTGCCGTGACTCTCGCCACCTGACCCTCACGACCACGTTTAAGGATTGCCAATGAACCTCATGCCCTTCGCCCCCGAGCTTCTTCTCCTTCTGGGCAGCCTGCTTCTCTTTTTCTTCACCCTGCGCGGCGACGATAAGGGCGCCCGCGCCATCGCCATCGTCCTGGGGCTGGCCTCCGTGTTGCTTGCCCTGGCCACTGTTCACGAGCGCGGCAATCTGTTCTACAAGGCCTACCAGATCGACCTGTTCTCCCAGCTCTTCAAGGTGCTGATCGCCATCGCCACTACCTGCGTCTTGCTCTTTGGCCGGGAGTTGAAAGACATCTCCCCCCGGATGCAGCCCGAGTACTACCTGTTTCTCATCCTGAGCAGCCTGGGGCTGATGATGCTGGTCTCCAGCGTCGAACTGATCACCCTCTTCGTGGCGCTGGAGCTGTCCTCCTTTTCCCTGTATCTGATGGTGCCGATGCGGGATGACCGTCGAGGGCTGCGCACCCAGATGGAGGCCGGGATCAAGTACATCATGTTCGCGGTGATGGCCACCGGGATCATGCTTTTCGGCATGAGCTACCTGTTCGGCCTGACCGGCTCCACCTATCTGGCAGACATAGCCCCCCGCCTGGGCCATCTGCTGAAGGAACCGGCGGCGGTGATCGGCATCGCCATGGTGCTGGCCGGGTTTTTGTTTAAGCTCGCGGTCTTCCCTTTCCACTTCTGGGTGCCGGATGTCTATCAGGGCGCCGCAAACGAGACCACCTCCTTTATCGCCTCGGTGCCCAAGCTGGGGGCGGTGGCGCTTTTAATCCGCATCACCATGCTGGCCGCCCCCCATAACCAGGCGATTGTCGGCATGTTGGTGATATTTGCGGTCTGCTCCATGTTCTACGGCAACCTCTCGGCCTTGGCCCAGAAGGATCTCAAGCGGATGCTCGGCTTCTCGGGCATCGCCCACGCCGGCTTCGTGCTCTTGGGTCTCCTCACCTTTCAGCAGCAGGGCTACGCCACCTCGATCTTCTATATCGCCGGCTACGTGTTGATGAACATGGCCTGCTTCCTGGTGTTGTGCAAGGTCAGCAAGACGGGCGAGAATGTCGAGATCGCTGATCTGGCGGGGCTATACAAGCGCTCGCCGCTCATGGCCTTCACCCTGGCGGTCGGGATGATGGCCATGGCCGGGATCCCGCCCTTTGTCGGCTTTATGGGTAAATTCATGCTCATGGCGGGGGCCTTGCAAGCCAAACACCTGACCCTGGTCATCCTGGCGGCCTTGAACACCGCCATCGCCATCTACTACTACCTCTCCGTCCTCAAGGTCGCTTACTGCGACACCCCGGCCAGCGACGAGGCCCTGGAGGTGGACTTCACCACCGCCCTGGTCAGCCTGGCCCTGATCGCCGGCATCATCACCCTGGGCGTCATCCCCTCCCAACTGCTGGACCTCGCCAACCGAGCTGTCGCCTCCCTGCTGTAGCCCCGCACCTTTACCTGTCCGTCAATAGCTTCTGGACTTTGCAGGGCTAAATAGGTGTTTAACCCTACATTACCTGCAAATAGCACCACATTGCATGGCTGATTCTCGTAATGCAGTGTTTCATGTGTGGGATGGGGATGCTATTCTCATCCCTACAATTTCTCAATAGATTTCCTGAGTAGCGCTATTCTTCGTCCAGGCAACGTCAAAGTTCTCCCTAATAGGGGTTCACCGGGCTTGTTGGCATCATCACGACACGACCAGGGGCGCCGTAGCTGGGGCATATAGGTGCCCCTTAAGTCGCCCATCATGGTTAGCTTTTTCTGTATGCATTTTCCTCGTCGGCCTGCATGTGCCGCAAGGCTGTGCTTGCCTCTTCCTCGGTAGGGAATGAGCCGACAATCCCTTTGGCCAGTTCACTGTAAATCGACCACTGGCGATCCTCGCGGCTTTTGGGGATGACTCCCCTGGAATCGTAACCCCGTTGTGGTTCAACTCAGGGTCAGAGCTGTGGAAGAAGACTACTTTTTTGCCGAAGACTTTGGCAACAGACTTGGCAACCCCAGTTTGTCCGCCCAATACGCCTTGCTTAACCTCCGGGACGGCGGCCCCTCCGCTGGCCTCTCCGCCTCTGCCGTCAGGAGTATGCTTAGGCACTCGTACCGCAGTAATGGTTCCGGCTGGGATGTCGGTTCCGTTGTAGGCGGCAAGCACTCGTTCGAGTTGGCGGGATCGGTCGGTGATTTCTCCTGGGCCATAGTGTTCTCCTCCGGCTTCATTGTCGCCCTGCACCTCTTGGTTGTCACGGCGGTAAAATGTGGCCCCCCAAGGCTGGTCAACATCCGGGGGGACTTATTTGCGTATTCTGGTTAAAAGTCCCGCCGGGAATGATGCCAAAAGGACCATCTGTTACGGCGACAAACCAACCACTGGTTATACCGCTCAAAAATCAGAAATAGATAACCAGTAAGAAGCTTGAATCAGGGTGCCGTTATGATTTAAT
>JAJXUT010000071.1 GCA_021782655.1 Deltaproteobacteria bacterium | reverse complement strand
GGGGGGGGCGGGGGCCGACGCCGGGTGGCTCTGGCGGTGGTCGAGACCATCGCGGTAGCCCTTGGTGTAGGACTTGTGCAACACCGGGTTGGCGGTAAGGTCAGCGGAGAATTTAGGCCCTTGGCCGTCCTCGCCGTCCTTGCGGCCCGTCTGGTAAGCACTTTCTACCTGGGATTTGTTGGTGCGCAGGCCGTAGTACACCGAGGCCGCGCAGTTGCGCAGCATCATCGCCGCTACCACCAGCATGATCCCCCAGGCCAAGATCCAGCCGGTCTTGGCGTAGAGGGGGATGGGGTCCTCCTTATGCCGCTCGTTGGTTGGGGTCATCTTTTCCCTTCTCTTCCACGGGCCTCGGGGTTAGGAGCCGTCATGCCGCCGCCGGGAGGCTTATTGTTCAGGTTGTCTTTACTCGACGGCTTAGGCGAAGGCTATCGCCAGGATCCGGTCCATGTTCTTCACCGGCACGAACTTGATCTTGTCCCGCAGGTCTTTCGGGATCTCCACCAGGTCCTTCTTGTTTTCATCCGGGATGATCACCGTCTTGATTCCCACCCGCAGCGCGGCCAGGGCCTTCTCCTTCAAGCCGCCGATGGGCAGTACCCGGCCCCGCAGGGTGATCTCGCCGGTCATGGCGATGTCCTGGCGCACCTTTTTGCCGGAGAGGGCCGAGTACAGGGCGGTGGCCATGGTCACCCCGGCGGAGGGGCCGTCCTTGGGGATGGCCCCGGCGGGCACGTGGATGTGAATGTCCACCTCGTCGAAGTAGTTTTCCGACAGCTTTAAGCGGTCGAGCTTGGAGCGGCAGAAGCTAAGCGCCGCCTGGGCCGACTCCTTCATCACCTCGCCCAGTTGCCCGGTCAGGGTGATGTTGCCCTTGCCCTTTAGAATCGACACCTCGATGTAGAGGATCTCGCCCCCCACCTCGGTCCAGGCGAGCCCGGTGGCCAGGCCCGGCTGGTCGATAATATCGGTTTCGTACTCGGGCAGGAATTTCGGCGGCCCGAGATAGGTGGCCAGCGTCCGTTCGCTGATCGTGTATGGCCCCTTGCCACCCTCCGCCACCTTGCGGGCCAATTTCCGGCAGACCTTGCCGATCTCCCGCTCCAGGTTGCGCAGGCCGGCCTCCCGGGTGTACTGGCTGATCATGGTCTCCAGAATGGGGTCTTCAATGGCGATCTGCCTTTCGGTGATGCCGTTTTCCTTGATCTGGCGGGGCAGGAGATAGCGCTTGGCGATCACCATCTTCTCCTCCATGGTGTAGCCGGAGAGCCGGATGATCTCCATCCGGTCGAGGAGCGGGGTGGGGATGGTATCCGCCATGTTGGCGGTGACGATGAACATGACCTTGGAGAGGTCGAAGGGCAGGTTCAGGTAGTGATCGGAAAAAGTCGAGTTCTGCTCCGGGTCCAGCACCTCGAGCAGGGCCGAGGAGGGATCGCCCCGGTAATCGGAGCCCACCTTGTCCACCTCGTCCATCATGAACACCGGGTTGTTGGCGCCCACCGTCTTTAAGCCCTGGATGATCCGGCCCGGCATGGCGCCGATATAGGTGCGGCGGTGGCCGCGGATCTCGGCCTCGTCGTGCATCCCGCCTAGGGAGAGGCGATAGAATTTGCGGCCCATGGCCTGGGCGATGGAACGGCCCAGCGAGGTCTTGCCCACCCCCGGCGGCCCCACGAAGCAGAGGATCGGCCCCTTGGAGGTTTTGTTCAGCTTGCGCACCGCCAGGTGCTCCAGGATGCGCTCTTTGACCTTGTCGAGGCCGTAGTGGTCGGCGTCCAGTACCGACTTGGCGTTTTTGAGGTCGAGCTTGTCCTTGGTGCCACGCTGCCAGGGCACGTCCAGCAGCCAGTCGAGGTAGGTGCGCACCACGGTGGCCTCCGAGGCCTCGGGGTGCATCATCTCGAAACGTTTGAGCTGTTTTCCCGCCTCCTCCCTGACCAGCGGCGGCATCCGCTTCTTCTTGATTCTGGCCCTAAGTTCCTCGATCTCGGCCGAGCGGTCGTCATCGTCGCCCAGTTCTTTTTTTAAGGCGTGCATCTGCTCGCGCAGGTAGTACTCGCGCTGGCTCTTGCCCATCTCCTCCCTGGCCACCGACTCGATTTGGGCCTGGAGGGTGGAGACCTCCAGTTCCTTGCGCAGGAATTCCGACACCTTCTTCAGTCGTTCCACGGGGTCGAAGGTTTCGAGCACCGACTGGGATTCCGCCGTCTTGAGCCGGAGATTGGAGACCACCAGATCCGCCAGCCGGCCCGGCTCCTCGATGTTGTTCAGGATCACCATCAGGTCGGACGAGGTGATGCCTTTCAGGGAGAGGATCTTCTCGGTGTTTTCCCGGGCGGTGCGCATCAGGGCCTCGATCTCGACCGTGATCTGCTCCACCTGCCGGTCCTTGACCACCGTGATCCTGGCCACCAGGTGCGGCTCCTCTTGGATCACCTCCTCGACCTTGGCCTTGTTCACTGCCTGCACCAGGACCTTGAGGCGGCCGTCGGGCAGCTTTAAGGTGCGCATCACCATGCAGACCATGCCCACCGAGAATAACTCGTTCGGCCCCGGCTCATCCTGGGTGGCGTCCTTCTGGGTGACCAGCAGCAGGAGCTTGTCCTTCATCATCGCCTCGTTGATGGCGGACACCGAGGCGGGTCGGCCCACGAAGAGCGGGATGATCATGTAGTTGAAGACCACCACGTCGCGCACTGCCATCATCGGCAGCTCGCCGGGGATCTCCTGGCCTTCGAGGTCGAAGAAGTCGGTTATCCCGTTGGTCAATGAGTCGTTGAAATCTACCATAAATCCCTTAAGTGGCGGACAGCGTGACTGACCGGGTTGACGGTTGAACGGCGGCTAGGATGCCGGGCTGAAAATACGGGGTCACACTAAACATCATCCAGGGTTAAGTCAATATCGACAAACAGCGCCATCGCCAAGAAGGCTCATTTCCTTCCCGCGCCTGGATTTTTTTATGGCCCTTTCACCTGTAAGGCGACCTCTTGACCGAAACGTAGGCAATGCTCAATCGCCTCCGATCCGGGGCTCCATTTTTCTTTTAGGCCGGCATTCAACAGCGAAAACCCGCTTTCGGTCAGTCGTTCGGATATAATCCGCACCGATTCGCCGCTCCAACCGTAACAACCAAAGGCGGCCGCTTTTTTATTCTTGAATCTTAGACCCTTGATTTCTTCAAGGATGGCGGCCACCGAAGAGAGAATGCCGTTATTTATGGTCGGCGAGCCGATAAGAATCGCCTTGGAGCGGAAAATTTCGGTGATCAGGTCATTTTTGTCCGAGCGGGCGATGTTAAACAGCTTGACGCCCACTGATGGATCTTCCTTGCTTATCCCCTGGACAATGGCCTCGGCCATGTGCCTCGTGCCCTCCCACATGCTGTCATAGGCCACCGTAATCTGATTCTCGGCCTGACCGCTGGCCCACTGGGCATATTTAGTGACGATCTGCAACGGATCTTTTCGCCAGAGGACACCATGACTGGGGCATATCATATCCACCGGTACGTTTAAGGCGAGAACCTCCCTGATTTTTTTGTCAACCAGGGAGCTAAAGGGGGTCAGGATGTTAGCGTAGTATTTTATGGCCTCCCGGAATAATTCACATTGATCCACCAAATCATTGTACATCAACTCGGAAGCCAGATGTTGGCCAAAGGCATCATTGCTGAAAAGGATATTGTCCTTGGTTAGATATGACATCATACTGTCAGGCCAGTGCAACATCTTTGCTTCGATGAATACAATATCTTTTGATCCTAAATTTAGCTTATCGCCTGTCTTGACGGGATTGAAATTCCAATCTTTATGATAATGCCCATTTATGATGTCAATTCCGGATGATGTGCAATATATTGGTGTGTCCGGGATGTGTCTCATTAACTCCGGCAATGAGCCACTATGGTCTGATTCTGCATGGTTTATGATAATGAAATCAATCTGATCAAGATTGACCTCTTTTTGTAAATTCTCTACAAATTCATTGGAAAATTTTCCCCATACCGTATCAATCAAGACTGTTTTCTCGTCTCTTATTAAATATGAGTTGTAGCTTGAACCGTGATGGGTGGAGTATTCCTCACCGTGAAATTTCCTCAATTCCCAATCAATCTTGCCTACCCACGAGATATTATTTTTGATCGCGAAGGTCATATGTACTCTCCCGGTCATCTTGAATGAACCAAAATATCCGGCCTGGCAACCGGTCGGAATATTTGCCGCTTAATCGCTATTCCTTTTGGAAATCATCCTTGCTGGCTCCACAGATGGGGCATACCCAATTTTCAGGCAAACTCTCAAATGGCGTGCCTGGGGCGATGCCGCTATCCGGATCGCCAAGCATGGGATCGTAAACATAACCGCACAACTGACATACGTATTTGTCCATTGTTGTTCTCCTTTTTAAGTTCTGTTCTCCCGAATTTTCTTGAACAACTTGGCCGGGGCGGCTAGACTGCCTCCTTGTCAACCAGCCATCCGGCACCACTATTCTTCAAGGCCCATGCGCCATGCTGAGCACTGCCTCATTCTTTGACTTGAGCGACTTTGACCATCCGGGACTTTTTGCCCTAGGCCCGGTCTGGGAGACGCTAAAACATCTAAAATCCTACCTGGAGGGCATCTCCCAGCCCGCGGCCACCGACGGCCTGCCCCCCTATCAGCCGTTGGCCGAGACCCTGGTGTTGTTTTCTGGTGAGCTTTTGCCGGCCAGGGGGTTGGAGATCGAATTCGGCGACGCCACCAAGGGCAGGCTTATCGTCCGCCGCGACCGCCAGGTCTTGGCCGGGGCCTCGGTGCTCATGGCCGGGGCGGTACTGGGAGGGCCTGGCATCCATATCGGAGGCGGCGTTTTGGTGGAGGCCGGAGCGTTAATCAAGGGCCCGGCGGTCATCGGCGACTGCACCGAGGTGCGCCAGGGCGCCTACCTGCGGGGTTACTGTCTGACCGGTCGGCGTTGCGTGCTGGGCCACGTCACCGAGGCCAAGCACGTCATCCTCCTAAACGACGCCAAGGCTGGCCACTTCGCCTACCTGGGCGACAGCATCCTGGGCAACCAGGTGAATCTGGGGGCGGGTACTAAGCTGGCCAACCTGCGTTTCACCGGCGGCGAGGTGCCGGTGCGCACCCCGGAGGGGGTGGTGAACACCGGTCTGCGCAAGCTGGGGGCGATCATGGCCGACGGGGTGCAGACCGGCTGCAATTCGGTCACCAACCCCGGCGCCCTCTTGGGCCGGAAGGCCATGCTCATGCCCAACGCCACCGCCGCCTCGGGCTATCATCCGCCCAACACCTTAATCCGGGGCTGAGGCGTCGAGTAGAACCAACCTGGATGATAGGTTCTCCGGCGACGGCATAAGGAGTGGTCCGGCCCAGGATTGATGCTCTCGTAATAAGGTGCCGCTGGCTATCCTGCACGGCTTCTAACGGGCCTTGCCGAGGTAATAGTGCAGGCCGTAGAGCAGCTCCACCATCAGTCCCACGGTGAGATAGATGCGTAGCATCCGGTCCCAGGCCATCTTCTGGCCGGCCCGGCGTTGGAGAAAGTTGACCAGGATGATGGTGGCCCCGCCCGGCAGGGGGGCGACACTGACGATCTGCAGCAAGGTTTCGACCGCCGTCTTGGCGGGGAGGCCAGGGAAATACCGCACGCTGCACAGGAGATACACCCCGGCTAAGACCACAAGTGAGAACCACTCCCTAACCTTCATCAGCCCCTTATCCGTCTATGTCGCTTGATTTTTCGGCCCTTATTGCTGGCGTCACTATCACCCAAGAGGATGCGGTTCGTCAACTGCTTCTTTACTGCTCGCGGGTTATCACCTATCGTCCCGTCGAGGGGGAGGCCGACAAGCTGCCCGCCGAGCTGGTCGATCTCGCGCCGGCATATGCCCCGGCGCCCCTGGGCGAGGCCCTGGCCAAGTTCCAGGGCCTGATGGCCGATATCATCCGTCACCGGGCCGACTACCGGCTGGGGGGGCTTTCCGCCCTCTCGGCCCCCGTGGATCAGGAGGGGCTTTGGAGCCTGATTAGCCGTCTGCGCCCCTCATCCGCCCCGGCGGCGCAAGACGAAGAGGCCCTGCTTCAGGCCCGGTTGCTATTGGCCCTGGCCGAGCTCCACGACCAGGAGGAACGGGAGATTGCCGCGGCCCTGGCGGCGGTGGAGGGCCAGGGCCAGGACCTGTTGCGCCGTCTGGCCAGGGAGGATGAGGCGGGGGCGATTCGCCTGCTGCCGGGTTTGTCGGCGGCGGCCCCAAGGCCGGAGGCCAGCCAGATGCGGGCCTGGGCGCTGCTCTTCCTGGCCGACCCGCGTCAGGCCGATCACTGGCTGCTTGCCGCCTCCCCCGAGGTTTGGGGCCTGCTCGCCGATTATGCCAGCGGCCCACTGGGGTCAGGCCCGGTGGTTGTCCTTTCCCTGCCGCTGCCGGCGGCCACGGCGCTGGCCGGTCTTTCGCCCGCCGATTATCGACAGGTGCGGGACGACTGGCAGTCGGCAAGCCAGGCGCCTCGGCAGGCGATTTTGTCCGGCCTCCTCCGTCTGGCCGCCGGAGACCGGGCCGACTTCACCCCGGCCCAGGCGGAGCTGGTCAAGCTTCAGCAGGGCCATCCCCTCTGGGCCAAGGCCTCGGCCCGGCTCGACTTGCATCTTCTGCCCCTGTCCCTTTCCGACCTGATGGCCAAGATCGCCCGCCGTCCGGCCCCTCTCAAAAACGATGACCGCCACGCACGGCCCTACGGCGTGGTGGCGGTCGTGAATACGGATTGATCGGCGTTTCGGGGCTTCGGCCTTAAGTCCTCGGGCTTCGGTCATCGGCAGGGGTTGACGGTCAGCACCGGGCAGGTGGCGGTCTTCACCACCTGTTCGGCCACGCTGCCGAACAGCACCCGCTCCAGGCCCTTGTAGCCGTGGGTGCCCATGACGATCATGTCCACCTTCTCCTGCTCGGCGAAGGAGACGATTCCCTCCCCGACATCCCCCTCCAGCACCTTGCCTTGCCCCTTCTGGCCGGGGGGCAGGTTGGCCTCCAGGAAATCGGTCATTCTCTTTTCCGCCCCCTCGCGCATCTCGGCCTGGAACTGCATCACCGGCATGTGGGGCACGTAGAAACCGACATACTCCTCGAAGCTCTGTACCACGAAGACGGCGGTCAGCTCGGCCCCGAACTTGGCCGCCACGTTGGCCGCCGCCGCGAACACCTTGGGGGCGTTGTCGGAAAAATCGACTGGAACCAGGATCTTTTTCACATTTTTCAGCATGGTATCCTCCTCAAAGAGATGAAAGGTTGAACTGCCTTGGAGCCTCTCCTGGGTTAATTCTAGCATTGGGTAAATTTTTTTGTCAAGCCGATTGCCCCCTGCCGACAAATCACGTATGATCGGGCCGAAAATCATTCGCCCGCCCCATGCCTGATCCCATTGACGATATCTTCGGACCAGACGGCGTCTTGGCCTGTCATCTGCCGGGCTACGAACGCCGCACGAGCCAGATAGACCTGGCCCGGGCGGTGTGGCGTACCCTTTTGGCCGGGGGGGAGGGCCAGGGCGGGGAGGACGCCGCCATGCTGGTGGCGGAGGCCGAGACCGGGATCGGCAAGACCCTGGCCTATCTGGCGCCAGCGGCCCTCTGCGACCAGAAGGTAGTGGTCTCGACCGGCACCTTGAACCTCCAGGAGCAGCTCTTGGACAAGGACATCCCCTTTGTCCGGCGTCACATAAGGCCAGACCTCAAGGCCATCTGCGTCAAGGGCCGCCAGAATTACGCCTGCCTGCGCCGTTGCCAGCAGCTCATCGCCTCCCCCCAGCTCTCCCTGCTGGCCGGCGGCCCGGAGCTGGCGGCCCTGCGGGAGTGGCTAGGGAGAACCGAGACCGGCGACCGGGCGGAGCTGGCCTGGCTGGCCGACGGTTCGCCGTTCTGGGAGCAGGTGGCCAGCCAGGCCACCAAATGTCTGGGCGGCGACTGCCCCCAGCAGGCCGAGTGTTTCGTCACCCGGCTTCGTCAGCGGGCGGCCAGCGCCCAGGTGCTGATCGTCAACCACCACCTGTTCTTCTCTGATCTGGCCATTCGTCGTTTCGGCCATGCCGAGGTGCTGCCCCGTTACCAGTCGGTGATCTTCGACGAGGCCCATCATCTGGAAAACGTGGCCACCGGCTACTTCGGCGCTAACTTCAGCCACTACCAGCTCATCGATTTGGTCAAGGATGTCGAGGCCCTGGCTCAGGAAAGGCTTTTGAAGGGGGCTCGCAAGGCCACGGTGCAGATCGCCCGGGCCCTGGCCACCCAGGCGGCGGAGTTCGCGGGCCTCTTCCCGGTGGCGCGGGGCCGGCAGTCGCTGCCGGAGCTCATCGCCGGTCTTCCGGATTGGGAGGGGGAGGTTAACCGGCTGGAGCAGGCGATCACCGGCCTGGCCCGGCAGCTCGATCAGCCCGGCCTGACCGCCGAGCCCTGGGAGGGCCTTCGCCGCCGCTGCCAGGAACTTAAGGAGGCGCTCGCGGCCACTGCCGGCGGCTTCGACTCCCGTTGCGTCTATTGGGCCGAGCGCCGGGACAAGACCGTCTCGCTGGCCGCCGCCCCCATCGAGATCGCCCCGGCCCTTAAGCAATACCTCTATCGCCAGGCGGCGAGTATCGTCCTCACCTCCGCCACCCTGACCGCTGGCGGCAACTTCGACTATCTGTTCTCCCGGCTGGGGCTGCCCAGGGAGGCCCAGACCCTGCGCCTGCCCACCCCCTTCGACTACCCTCGCCGCACCCGGCTTTACGTCCCGGCGGCGGGCTTTCCCGAGCCCAGCGACCCTGCCTATCCGGAGGCGGCCCAGGAACAGGCCCTGGCCCTGCTCACCGCCTCCCGGGGCCGGGCGCTGGTGCTGTTCACCAGCATGGCCGCCATGCGGCATATGCGCGACTTTCTGGCCCCCCGCCTGGCCCATCCCCTCCTGATGCAGGGCGACGCCCCCAAGGCCCGGCTGCTTGACATCTTCAGCCGGGATACCGCCTCGGTGCTGCTGGCGGTGGCCAGCTTTTGGGAAGGGGTGAACGTGCCGGGGGAAAGTTTAAGTTGCCTGATTATCGACAAACTACCCTTTGAAGTCCCCAGTGATCCTGTTATTATGGCCCGGCTCAACCGGATCCGGGAGGAGGGCGGTAACCCCTTCGCCGACTTTCAGGTGCCCCGCGCCATCCTCACCCTGCGCCAGGGCCTGGGGCGGCTGATGCGTTCGCCCAGCGACCAGGGGCTCTTGGCCATTCTGGATATTCGCCTGTTCAGCAAGGGTTACGGCCAGACCTTCCGGCGCAGTCTGCCGCCCAGCCCAGTCATTCGTGACTTGGACGGCGTGCGGCAGTTCTTTCAGGAGCAGGTCAAGTGAATCAACTCGAACTTATCGCCCGGCTTAAGCCGGAGACCGCCAAGATCGACGCCGCTATGCGTCAGGACCTGGCCTCGATCGACAGCCCGCGACTCAAGGAGGTGCTGGAGTACGCCATCTTCAACGGCGGCAAGCGGATCAGGCCCCTGCTGCTCATCTTGGCCGCCCGGCTCTGCGCGCCCCAGGCGGAGGACGGTCCCGGCTCCGGCCTCTACCGTCTGGCCTTGGCCTACGAGTACATCCACGCGGCCAGCCTCCTGCACGACGACGTGATCGACCACGCCGAAAGCCGCCGGGGTCGGGCCACCGCCAACCGGGTCTGGGACAACACCCACGTCATTCTGGCCGGCGATTTCCTGCACAGCCGCGCCATGTGGCTGGCCGGCTCGCTGGGCGGCGTTGATTGCCTGGCCGCCCTCTCCCGGGCCACCGCCGGCATGGTGGAGGCGGAGTTTCTGCAATTGGCCAACGCCGAGGAGATGAGCCGCTCGCGGGAGCGCTACTTCGCGGCCCTAACCGGCAAGACCGGGCTGTTGATCGCCGCCGCCTGCGAGAGCGGGGCCATCTTCGCCGGGGCTGGAGACGAGTTGCGGCGGGCCCTGGCCGTCTTCGGCAACAACCTGGGCCTCACCTTTCAGATTGTGGACGACCTGCTCGACTACTTAGGCGACGAGGGGAAGACCGGCAAGGCGGTGGGGAACGACTTTAAGGAGGGCAAGATGACCTTGCCCCTGCTCCTGGCCCTGGAGACGGCGACCGCGCCCGACCGCGCCCGGCTGCTTAACTGGCTGGCCGCCGGGTCCGCGGAGGAGCGGAGGCTGGCCTTACCCGAGGCCCGGGAGATCATCGACCGGGCCAGGGGCTTCACCACCGCCCGCCGCCAGGCGGAGACCCTGACCAAGGAGGCCCTGGAGGCCCTGGCCCCCTTCACCGGGCGCCCGGAGCTCTCGACCCTAAAAGCCCTGACCGCCTACGTGCTCAAGCGCGAGAAATAACATGGCCCTAGCCAAGAAAAATTCCAAGAAGAAGCGGCCCAAATCCACCAACGGCTGCCTGATCATCTCCCTGCTGCTTGCAATTTTGGTGCTGCTCAGCCTGGGGGCGACCTTTTACTTTCTCTTCCTGCGGCCCGGCCCGGCTAGCCCGCCGCCGACGGCGGTCAGGCCGGCTCCGGTGAGACCGCCGTCCGTCCCGGCCCCGCCGCCTCCCGCCGTCCCTCCTCCGCCCCAGACCGCCGCCCCGGCCCCGGCGGGGCCTGAAACGCCCCCGCCCGCCCCGCCCGAGGCGGAGAGGCCGCCCGTCGTCGGCCAGCCGCCGCGGCTAGCGATCATCATTGACGATATTGGCAACAACCGGCCGGTGGCCGAGCAGCTCATCGCCCTCGACCTGCCCCTGTCATTTTCGGTGCTGCCGTTCACCATCAACGCCGACCACCTGGCCAGCCTGGCCGCGGCCCGTGGCCGGGACGTCATGCTCCACCTGCCGATGGAGGCCATCGACTCCCGGCTCTCCCCCGGCCCCGGCGCCCTGATGCTCTCTATGCCCAAGGAGACCCTGCTCGCCACCTTGAACCGCGATCTCGGCACCCCCTACCGGCCCATCGGGGTCAATAACCACATGGGCTCCAGATTCACCGAAAATCAGGCCGACATGCGGGTGGTGCTGGAGGCGCTTAAGGAACGGGGGCTCTTTTTCGTGGACAGCGAGACCTCGGCCAAGAGCATCGCCTACCGCACCGCCAAGGAGCTGGGGGTCAAGGCGGCCCGGCGGGACATCTTCCTGGACAACACCCCCCAAGTCACCTCCATCCTGGCCCAGATCGGCAAGGCCATCATCTTCGCCCAGCGGCACGGTCAGGCCATCGCCATCGGCCATCCCCGGCCCTCCACCCTGGAGGCCCTGCGTTCGGCCCTGCCCCGGCTCAAGACTGAGGTAAGGATGGTGCCGGTGCACGAGCTGGTGGAGTGAGGCTGCCAGGGACTCGCAAATTGTTTGCCAAGCGGGCCAATACCATATATGGTGAGGGTTGATGGCGGGCCCCCCATTATCCTACTTCCGTCCGAGTCACGCCCATGAATGACCATGATGTTGAACACGTCGCCGCCATGCTTAAGACCATGGCCCACCCCATCCGTCTGAAGATCCTCTGTCTGCTTCAGGACAAGGAGCTGACCGTAGGCGAGATCAGGGAGGAGGTCAAGACCACCAACGCCAACGTCTCCCAGCACCTGACCATTCTGCGCAACAAGGACATCATCAGCTTCCGCAAGGATGCGAATTTCATCTTCAACAAGATCGCCGACCCCCGGATACTGGAGCTGATGGCCACCATGAAGAACATCTTCTGTCCCGGAGACTAAGGCTAACGCCCCTTTCCCCCCATGTTCTCCCACGCCGAAAGCCTGCTCGTCCACTTCCGTCACGCCGAGGAACTGAAGCGGGCGGCCGTCAACTACCCTAATATCGATCTTAATCCCCGCCAGCTCTGCGATTTGGAGTTGCTGCTCAACCGGGCCTTCTACCCCCTGCGCGGCTTCATGAACCAGGCCGATTACCAGTCGGTGCTCGCCCGGATGCGGCTGGCGGACGGCATCCTCTGGCCCCTGCCCGTTTGCCTGGATATCAGCGACCAGACCGCCCGCCGACTCGCCCCCGGCCAGAAGGTGGCGATCAACGACGAGGAGGGGTTCATGCTGGCCGTGCTCACGGTCGGCGACCTCTGGCGGCCTGACAAGCAACGGGAGGCCCTGGCGGTTTACGGCAGCGACGATCCAGAGGCCCATCCCGGCGTCCGCCAGTTGCTGGAGAATACCGGGGACTGGTACGTCGGTGGCGACCTGGAGGGCCTGCATCTGCCGCAGCGCTACGACTTCAAGGACCTGCGCTTGACCCCCGCCGAGACCGCTCGCCGCTTCGCCCAGAACGGTTGGCGGCGGGTGATCGGCTTTCACACCGACGACTACCTGCACTGCGCCCACCGGGAGATGCTCCTGCGCGCCGCCCGGGAGCACGGCGCCAACCTCCTCCTGCAACCGGTAGTGGGCCTGGAGCATCCCGGCAACCTCGATCACTACACCCATGTCCGCTGCCACGAAGAGATCGTGAGGAAGTTCCCCGGCCAGATGGCCATGCTCGGGCTGCTCACCCTGGCCAGCCGCGGGGCCGGGCCCCGGGAGGCGCTCTGGCAGGCGATCATCAAGAAAAATTTCGGGTGCAGTCACTTCCTGGTGGCCGACAACCACGCCGACCCCTTCGCCTGCCAGCCGGAACGAGGGCCATTTTACCCGCCGGGCGCGGCCCAGGATCTGGTGCGGGGCCACGAGGCCGAGACCGGCGTCGTCATGGTGCCGGTGCGGGAAATGGTCTATGTCGAGGATCGGGCCCAGTACCTGCCGCGAGACGAGGCCGACCCGGAACTGGCCCTCAAGGCCATCTCCTCGGCGGAGCTGAAGCGTCGTCTGACCCACAACCTGGCCATCCCGGACTGGTTTTCCTACCCGGAGGTGGTGGCCGAGCTGCGCCGCGCCTTCCCGCCCCGCTCCCGGCAGGGGTTCACCGTCTTCCTCACCGGGCTTTCCGGTTCCGGCAAGTCCACCCTGGCCAAGGTGCTGCTGGTTAAGTTTCTGGAACGGCGCGACCGGCCGGTGACCCTGCTCGACGGCGACATCGTGCGCCGTAACCTCTCCTCGGAGCTGACCTTCTCCCGGGAACATCGCGATCTAAACGTCACCCGCATCGGCTTT
>JAJXUT010000070.1 GCA_021782655.1 Deltaproteobacteria bacterium | reverse complement strand
AACCATCCTCAGCAAACTCGGGGTGTCGCCGGAGGCGATCAAAAAGCTAGACAACCAGTCGGTGAACCAGGGCGACCAGCTCGACCTGGAGTCCTTCCTCAAGGGCCTGGAGGGCATGGACAACGCCAGTCAGCCAAGCGGCCCCGCCTCCTGCGCGCTTTCCGACTGGGACAGCCAGCAGTTGACCGCCATGCTGAGCGAGGCCGGGGTGCCTTCCGCCACCATCTCCGCCCTGTTGCCGGAAACCATGGGCCTTCAGCAGCAGGCCCTGACCGGGACCGCCAACCAGGCCAATCAGCCGGTATCGATGACCCTGGACCGGTTGAAGGATATCCTCGACCAGGCGATCGCCGCCGCCAATCAGGGCAAGTCCAAACCCGACGCGCCGGGGCTCTTGACCACCCTAAACGCCATCGTCACCCAGGCGGGCTTTGCCGGCAAGGGGGTGGGTTGGTCGCCGGTCATCCAAGGGGCGGTGAACACCGCCTACCACAAGCTGCAAGAGATGGTGGACTTGAGCCGCGACGGCAAGACCGCGGATCTGATGGCCAAAAACGACTCCCTGCGCCAGGCCTGGCAGGCGAACGGTCAGAGCCAGGCCGTGGCCGCCACCGCCGGGACGGGAAGTGGCGAACTGGCCCAGGGCCAGGGCCAGGCGGGGCATAGCGGCGCGGACTCGCTGCTCATGGCCAGCCGCAAGCCCGGCGAATCGGCCCCAGACACCATCTCCCAGCTGCTGAGCAACCCGCACGGCATGGAAACTCCGCCCGCCACCCCCACCGGGGCCGAGGCGGCGATCAAGGCCCCGCCCCCGCGTTCGCCGTTTCTGACCCAGCTCCAGCAGATGGCGTTCGACCAGATCTCGCAGGGGGTACTGCGGGGGCTCAAAGACAACCAGCACCACCTGACCCTGACCCTCTACCCCAAGGAACTGGGCGAGGTGAAGATCGATCTCCAGGTGCGCGGCTCGCACCTGTCGGCCAACTTCGTCATGGAGAACCAGAAGGTAAAGGAGGCACTGGAGAGCGGGATGAACAACTTCAGGGACAACTTAGAACGCCGGGGCTTCAGCCTGGGGTCGATGTCGGTATCGGTGGGCCAGGATAACGGCCAGGGCGACAGCGGCCAACGCTTCGCCGCCGCCTGGGAGCGCAGCCTGTCCTCCGGCCCGGCCAATGACAACCTGACGGCCCAGGCCTCGGCGGCGGCGGAACTGGCCGCGGCCCAGGCCCTAAGCAGCCCGCCGGGCAACAGCATCAGCCTGTTCGTATAAAAGGGAGAAAGCCCATGACCTCGACCGCCAGCACCACTTCGACCTCAACCGGCAGCACCACCTTGGTGCAGCCGGCAAACGCGGTAGGCAAGAAGGATCTAAACCAAACCGACTTCATGACCCTATTTATCACCCAGTTGCAGTACCAGGACCCGATGAAACCGATGGACAGCTACGAGATGGCCTCGCAGCTCGCCCAATTCAGCAACATGGAGGCCACCACCAAGATGAGCGACAACATGCAGAAGTTGCTCGACTTCCAGACCTCCCAGAACAACTTGCAGGCCTTGTCGCTGCTGGGCAACAGTGTACAGCTGACCGGCGACGGCATCGCGGTTGCCGGGGGTACGGTCAGCCCCACCGACTTCACCATGGCCGATGCCCCGGCCACGGTGCAGGTCACGGTGTCAGACGCCTCCAACACCCCGGTATGGAGCACCAATCTGCCGCCCAAGGGGGCAGGCGCGA
This sequence comes from Deltaproteobacteria bacterium, assembly GCA_021782655.1. Taxonomy (GTDB): domain Bacteria; phylum Desulfobacterota; class Desulfobulbia; order Desulfobulbales; family VMSU01; genus VMSU01. The sequence goes on along the minus strand of JAJXUT010000070.1, from coordinate 11,956 downwards.
CCTACACCGTGAATTGGGACGGCAAAAACGCCGCCGGCACCCAGGTGGCAGATGGGGCCTACACCTATCAGGTCAAGGCCATGTCCGCCACCGGGGCCGATCTGCCGGTCACCTACCACAGCACCGGCAAGGTCACCGGGGTCAACTTCGCCAGCACCGGCACCACCCTGACGGTAGATAACGCGAACCAGGTGAATTTGAGCGACGTGATCAAGGTATCGCACTGATCCGTCGAGCAGCAGCAATCGCCTTAACGGCGACCGAACAAGGAGCCGCACAGACAACATCAGCTAAGTCCTGGTTGTTTCTGCACGGCTCAAAAAAAGAAAACCAAACGAACCCCAACTAGAAAAAATCACCTTGACGATCATCACTTCATCAAGACCGGAGGCTTAACATGGCGATAGCAAGTTCACTCTACGCGGGGATCAGCGGTTTGAGCACCATGGGCGACGCAATGAGCGTCCTGGGCGACAACGTGGCCAACATCAACACCACGGCCTTCAAGGAGAGCCGTTCCACCTTTCAGGACGTCTTGTCACAATCGGTGGCCACTGCCTCGGGCGGGGCCCAGGTAGGCCGGGGCGTGACCTTGAACACCATCAGCAGCCTGTTCGCCCAGGGCTCGTTTGAAAGTTCTTCCTCGCCCACCGACATGGCAATCGGCGGCCAGGGCTTCTTCATGCTTAGGGCCCCGGGCAGCGCCGAGGCGGGTATGTTCACCCGGGCCGGGGAGTTTCAGTTCAACCAGGGCGGCGACCTGGTCAGCACCACCGGCAACTTCGTCCAGGGTTGGACGGTTGACGGCACCACCGGCCAGCGGCAGGGGACGATCGGCGACATCAACATCGGCAAGAACACCCCACCGGTGGCCACCACCACCGCCGAGATCATCACCAACCTCGACTCCACCAAGCCCACCCAGGCGAGCGCCGACCGGCTGTTCTCTGACTGGAACGGCACCAACGCCGCAGCCCAGCCCCCCGCCGACCCCATCAGCGCCACCAAGTACGACTATAGCACCTCGATCAAGATCTACGACTCCAAGGGGGCGAGCCACGACCTGACGGCCTATTTCTCGCGCACCACCAACGACAACCAGTGGCAGTACCTGATTACCTGCAATCCCACCGAGGACCTGCGGGCCATGACCCCGGCGCAAAAGGCCATCTACAACCCCGACACCCGCTACAACTACGAGCACGACAAAGGCGCCGGGGCCTTGATGTACGGCACCATCCAGTTCGACACCTCGGGCAACATCTCCCAGCTAGACGCCTACAACGTCCCTCCGGACGGCCAGGTGGACCCGGCCAAGACCGACAACCGGATGCTGCTCAACGCCGGCGACTCCTACTTCAGCTTTCCCACCAACTTCACCGGCTCGGACACCAACACCGGCATCCAGATCAACTTCGGGGCCCGCTACGGGGGCAAGACCTCGACCCAGCGCCAGGTGCTGGTGAGCGACGGCGGCGCCCGGGCGGTGGGAGTGGGCGGCAACGTCTCCTCGTACATCACCTCAGCCACCCCCTGGTCCAAGGTGGCGGACGCCAACGGCAACACCGTCTCCCAGGGTGACACGTTCGTCTTCAATGGCTACAACAACACCTCCAAGCCGGTGCACATGGTCTATACCGTGGACCCGACCAAGTCCGTGCAAGACCTTCTGGATCAACTCAACTCCACCTTCGGCTGCACCGCCAGCATCGACGCCCAGGGCCACCTGCGCCTGGCCGACAACATCTCCGGCAGCTCCAGCATGTACGTGACCAACTTCAACACCATCTCCGGCAACTCCGCCGCCCCCTTCGGCGGCTCGCACGGCACGGTGCCCAAGGCCCTGTCCATCTCTTCCGGGGCGATCACCAGCGATGGCACCACCCCGGTCACCGACAGCTCCAAAAGTCTGATCGGCCTGCAAGGCAGCGCCCTGCCCGCGATAGCGGCGGGCGACACCTTCACCTTCACGGGCACCGGGCCGACCAACAACGCGGTCGCGGCCTCAACCTTTACCGTCTCGGCGGGGCCGCCGGCCAGCACCATCAACAACCTGCTTACTTTTATCGACACCGCCTTTGGCGCCGGTACCAACGCGGTATTGGACCAGACCGGCAAACTGCGGGTGATAGACACCACCGGCGGCGGCCACCTAAAGGTCAACCTGTCCTATACCTCAACCGTGGGCGGGGGCACCGCCAACCCCTTCGGGATCGTGGATGCCGCGCCTGCCGCCTCGCTTATTCAAAAAGACGGAGTGGACGCCTTGATCAACATCACCACCTCCAAACGGATGGTCATCTCCCCGGGCCGGGCCTTCAGCACCAACACCGGCGACACCACCCCCATCACCGCCGCCACTCAGTGGAACAGCGTCTTTGACTCCAACAACAACCCCCTGATCAACGGCGGCTTTCCCCGGGCGGTCTCCAACGGCGACCAGTTCGTGTTCACCGGCACCAAGCGGGATGGCTCGACCGTGACCAGCAGCTTCACCGTGGCCTACACCAAGGCCGACGGCACCCCGGGCACGGTTGGCGACCTCTTGAGCCAACTCTCGACCGACTTCGGCTGCCAGGCCTCCATCGACAGCGCCGGCCGCCTGACCCTGACTGACTGGGCGTCCGACACCGTCTCCTCGACCAGCGCCCTGGGGATCAGCAGTGTCACCTATCCCGTCAACGGCACCGGCCAGGACATCTTCGGGCCCGCCAGCACCGCCTTCGACTTCATCCCCGCCGACATCAGCTCCGAGGACGGCAGCGCCCAGGGAAGCATCGTCACCACCGGCTTCGCCCCCGAGGCCCTGTCCTCCACCCAGTACGCCAACAGCTCGACCACCGTCTTTCAGGATCAAAACGGCTTCGCCTCCGGCTTCCTGCAGTCGGTGTCCGCCGATGTCGATGGGGTGATTACCGGCAACTACTCCAACGGCCAGGTACTAAAGAAGGCCCAGGTGGCGCTGGCCAACTTCAGCAACCTTGAAGGGCTGCGCAAGCAGGGCGGCAACATCTTCACCCAAACCAGCCAGTCAGGGGCGCCGGTCACCGGGGCGCCAGGCACCAACGGCTTAGGCTCCATTTCCCCCAACTCCCTGGAGCAATCAAACGTCGATCTGGGGGTGGAGTTCGTCAAGCTAATCACCGTGCAGCGCGGCTTTCAGGCCAACTCCAAGATCATCACCACCGTAGATGACATGCTAAACGACCTGATCAGTATCAAGCGGTAAGCCCAGCCGTGCGGATCTACCCCTCACGGCGACGCCATAAGGAGCCGTAAGAGTCGTGGAAATTTTGTCCAAGTTATTTATGTCCGGCCCCTAAAAACACTAGCGCCCCGCAATCATATTTGACTGCGGGGCGCTAGTGTTTTTTTGACGTTGGCCAGGGGATCAACTCATCCGGCAGCAAATACCCGGTCGAAGATCTCCCAGGCCCGCCGTAGCACCGGCAGCCCGGGATCAAGCCCCAGATAGGAGTCGCCGGACAACTCCCGGCTGACCAGGTCGTCGCTTGCAGGGATGAGCCCGGCCAGCGGCAACCCCGCCTCCCGCACCGTCTCCTCGATCCTGGCCATGAGCGCCAGGGGGGGCGGCTCGGGCGTCCGGTTGACGATCAGCCACTTGGCCGCCACCTTCAGCTTCAAGGGGATGACAAGCTCCGAAATCCGGCCGGCGGTCATCACCCCCCGGGCCGAGGGGTCGGAGAGCACCAGCAGATGATCGATGGCGGTCAGGTTCAGGCGGCTTAAGTGCTCCATGCCCGCCTCGTTGTCCACCAGGATGTAACGATAATTCCTGGCCAGACGATCCATCGACATGGCCAGAAACTGGTTGGCGGCGCAGTAGCATCCCGGCCCGTCCGGCTGACCCATGACCAAAAGGTCGAAGCCGGTCTCCTCGATCAAGGCCTGGTGCAACTTCATCTCCATGAACTGATCCCGACTGATGTGGGCCGGGATCTCACCCTTGATTTCCTTACGCACCCCGCCCACCGTCAGCCCCACCTTCAGGCCTAGCAGCTCGTTTAGGTTGGCATTGGGATCGGCGTCCACCAGCAGCACCGGGGTCTTTTGCCGCTCCAGCAGATACTTCAGGAGCAGGGCGGCGGTGGTGGTCTTGCCGGTGCCGCCCTTGCCGGCCAAGGCGATTACCCGAGGCGTGGCCATCTCCTACTTCAGGGCCTCCAGCCGCTTCTTGGCAGTCTCCACCTGATCGCTCTTGGGATAGTCCTTGACCAGCTTATTATAGACGATCTTGGCGGTGTCCTTATCCTTGAGCTTCTCGAAGGCCAAGCCCTGCTTGAGCAGGGCGGAAGGGGCCTTGCCGTCCTTGGGGTAGTCGGCGATCACCTTCTGATACTCCAAGATGGCCAACTCGTACTCCTGCTGGTTGTAATAGCAATCTCCCAGCCAGAAGCGGGCGTTGGGGGCCATCTTGCCCTTGGGATACTTAGTGATGTAGTCGTTGAAGGTGCGGTAGGCGTCGTTGAACTTGCTGGTCCGAAACAGCTCCAGGCCCTTGTCGTAGATCGCCTTGCCCGGATCGCCGGGGGCTGCGGCCTCGCTGTCTGGGGCCGCCTTGGCCTCGGCCTTGGCCGGCGAGGATTTACCCGCGCCCGCCTCCGCGCCCTTCTTGGCGGGCGGCGGAGGGGCCGCCTTCTCCGCCGGACTGGGGGCCGGGGGCGGCTCACTCTTCGCCACCGGGGCGTTTTGGTTTACCTGATTGCTCAAGGCCGCCACCTGGGCGCTCAACTCGTCCATTTTTTTCTGCAAGTTAGCGTTGTCCGATTGCGAGAGCTTGGTCTTGTGACCGCTCTCGTCCATCTTCTCCTTGATGTGCATCACCTCGCTGTTTAAACGGTCGATGTTGTCCGCCATCTCGGCCTGCTTGGCCTCGATCCGGTCAAGGGGATTGTCGGCTCCGGTGCCGCCGCCCATCTTGTTGACCGCCTTGCCGAGCATGAACACCTGGTTGTCGAGATTTCTCACCCTAAGATCGAGGCTGTTCACGTCCTGCGACGGCACGCATTGCACCAACAACGGAGAAACGAACAAGAACATAGCTGCCGCACGTAAGGTCTTTTTCATGGTCTAGACTCCATTTAGCTGATATTTATCCGGCAAGGAGATCGTTTTATCAATACGGCAGGCGCGGCGACCACTGCGGATAGGCCTGCTGCCGCCCGGAGTTGGGGAAAAGCGGGGTCAGCCCCCCACCCTTCAGGAATATCCGACACAGGTCCTTCTGCTGCGGCCCCCGGTCGCGGGTCACCACCAGCTGCCGGCCATCCGGGGCCCAGGAGGGCGAGTCATAGTTGCCCCAGTACTGGGTGACCTGCTTCGGCTCCCCGCCGTCCGGACTGATAACGAAGATCTGATGGCCGCCATCGGCGCGTCCGGTGTAGGCGATCAGATCACCCTTGGGCGACCAACTGGGGCCGGTATTCTCCTTGCCGGATAAGGTGAGCCGCTGGGTCTGCCGGCTGCCCACGTCCATGATGTAGATCTGGGGGGTGCCGGAACGGTCGGAGGTGAAGGCGATGCGCCGGCCATCCGGCGACCAGCAGGCCGAGGTATTGATTCCCTCGCCCTTGGTGAGACGATCGACAATCCGGCCGTTGGTAGTCATCCGGTAGAGGTCGGCGTTGCTGTCCCGACTCAGGGTGACGATCATGGTCTGGCCGTCGGCGGCCCAGGCGGGGGCCATGTTCAGGCCCGGCTGCCAGGAAATGGCCTTGGTGTACTTATTCTGGGATAGGTCGGTGACGTAGAGGTCGGGGTTGCCCCGGTGATAGGAGGTGTAGGCCAGCCGCCCGCCGTCGGGAGAGAAGCGGGGCGAGACGCACAACGAATGATGCCGGGTGACCTGGCGCAGATGCTCGCCCAACACGTCGCCGACCCACACCTCCTTGTAACCGCTCTTGTTCGAGACAAAGGCGATCTCGGTATTGCTGACCCCCTCCTCGCCGGAGAGCTGGAAGATCACGTCGTCGCTAAGCTTCAGCAAGGTGGTGCGGGCCTTGGCCCAGGGGGCGACATAGCGCTTGTCCGCCAACGTCTTGTTGGCATGCACATCGATGACCTTGCTCTCCAGCGCCATCTCGCCGCCCTGGTTGCCGTAACTGCACAGCACCGCGTAGTCGGCGCCCAGCGACACCCAGTTGGCGTCCTGCTTGTTATGATAGGACGAGGCGGGGATCACGGAGACAAAACCGTGGAAGGTCAACGCCTTGGCCACCAAGTCCGCCATCTCCTGGCCCTTGCCGGTGCCGCCGCCACCAGGGGCCCCGGACTCGACAAAGGCCGGGACGGCGACGGAGAGCTTCTTCATCTCCGCCGAGGTGATGTCCAGATAGACGATGGCCCGGGACACCGCCGGGGCCAGCACCGCAAAGCAAACCAATAACGACGACAGGAGCACACGATATTTCTTCATAATCAAAACAGTCCACTGGGTTTGAATTTGAAACCGACTGACAGATCGTCCTCCTTGATCTCCGCCGGAAAGGCGGGCAAGGGCTGGGCGGCCTTGATCGCCTTCTCCACATACTGGTCGAACTGGGGATTGCCGGACTTCTTCTCGAAGTGGCTCTCGGCGACCGTGCCGTCCCGCTTGATGACGATCACCGCCACCGCCTCCAGTTCCTTGTCCCAATCCTGGGTGTCGGGCAGCATCCAGTTGCTCTGGATCTTGCGAACCAGGGCAATATAATAAGCATTCAAGGCCTTATCAAGGGAAGAACCGCCCCCGGCCCCGGCGGAGGCAGTGCCGCCGTTGTCCGGCCCCCCGGTACCGGAAGCGGTGTCGGGGGCGCCGGGCTGGTCAACCGCGGACGGCTGGCCGTTGGTCAGCTCGTGCAGCGAGTCGCGGAGGCGGGCCAGCTTGTCCTTGATCGCCTCCTCCTGCTGCTGCTTGGCGACCTTGGCCTGGATGCGCTCCAGGGACTTCGAGATCTTGGCCTCGGCCTTGTCCTCCTTCTTCTCTGGCTTGGGCTTCTCCTTGGACGGCTCGGCCTTGGCGTTCTTGGGCTTCTCGGGCGGCTGGGGCTCCGGCTTTTCCGGCGCCACCTTCTTCTTCACCTTGTTGGGAGCAAGCGAGATGGCCTTCTCCGGGGGCTTGGGCTCCGACTTAGGCTTGGGCGGCTCCGGTATCGGCTTGGGTTCTGGTTTCGGCGGCTCGGGAATCGGCTCCGGCTTTGGTTCCGGCTTGGGCGGCGGTTCCGGCTCGGGCGGCTTGGGCGGCTCGGGCGGGGTCTCGGGTTTCGGCGGCTCTTGCTTGGCCGGCTCGGGCTTGGGCGGCTCGGGCTTGGCCTCCGCCTTCCTGGCCTGGGCGGGCGGCTTGTGAATCAAGGCGTTTCCCGACCGTTTGGGGCCGCCGGCGGCGGGCAGGTTCAGCTCCCCGGCGTCGAAGAGGTTGATGGTCTGAACCTCGGGCAGCTTGCGGCGAAAGAGGAGGAAACTGGGAGGAAACAGAATCAGGAGCAGGAGCAGAAGGTGGAAGACAACAGACAGAATCAGGGGCAACTTCCACTGCTCATCCTCGCCCGGCTGGTTCTGACGGAAGGGATTAAAGGGGATCATCGCCGGTCTTCGGGCTGAGTGACCATCCCTAATTTCGAAAAACCGGCCTCCTTGATGTCGGCCATCACCTGGGCCACCACCCCGTAGGGCACCTGCTTGTCGGCTCTGAGAAAGATGGGCTGCTCGGTGCCCTGGTTGTGGGCCAGCTCCGCCAGTTGTTGCTGGAGGATCTTGCGATCCCCCTTGATCTGGTCGAAGAAGATATCCCCCTGGGGGTCGATAGTGATGACCACCGGCTTGTTGTCCTGTTTCAAGGGCTTGGCCGTGGTCTGGGGCAGATCGACATTCACCCCTTGGGTCATCATCGGCGCGGTGACCATGAAGATGATGAGCAGCACCAGCATCACGTCCACCAGGGGGGTGACGTTGATGTCGGCCATCACCGCCCCCTTCTTTGCGGTTCCCATTCCCATATCGGCCACCCGCTACAGTTTAGCGATCAGGTCTCGCTCCACCAGATTCAGGAAATCGGTGGAGAAACGCTGCATATCGTTTTCGGTGTCGGCGATCTTGGCGGTGAAGTAGTTGAAGAAAATGACCGAGGGGATGGCCACCGCCAGGCCGGCAGCGGTGGCTACCAGGGCCTCGGAGATGCCAGGGGCCACTACCGCCAACGAGGCCCCGCCCTTCTGGCCGATGTCCTGAAACGAGCTCATAATGCCCCAGACGGTGCCGAACAGACCGATAAAGGGGGTGGCGCTGCCGGTGGTGGCCAAGAAGCTCAAGGCCCGTCCCAGCCGCTCCGACTCGGTGGTGGCCGCCTTCTCCAGTGCCCGCTTCAAGTTATCCATCCCCGCCATGCGCATCTCGAAGGTGTCGTTGGCATCAGAAGGTGACTTGGACTTGCTGATTTTCTGCAACTCACTGAAGCCCGCGATAAATATCTGCGCCTCAGGGCTGGTGGGCGTTTTCTGGGCCGATTTGGCGGCCTCGGCCAGGTTCTTGGAACGCCAGAAATTCTCCAGGAAGGATTCCGAATCCTGCCGCACCCTCTTGAAGATGATGAACTTCATGAAGATGATGTACCAAGAGCCGATGGAAAAGGTCATCAAAAGGAGCATGACGCACTTAACGATCAGCCCGGCATTCAAGAACATGCTGACAATACTTAGATCCTGCATCGCTATGGTTTCCGTGGGTACGAAATTTTGGGGAGGTAAGGGTAACGGGGTGCGGCGGGCGGTTCGGGATGGTGTTCCGGCGGACGCTGCTCGGGGCAGCCCCCCTGCTTCTTGCCAGGCCCAACCTACTCAAATAGCGGCCAGGAATCAAATGATTTTTTAGGCCCAAGACGGAAAATCGCACCCCTGGACGCCGGGGAGGGAAAGAACCGCTTGACCTGAAGGGGAAACTCTGTCAAGCTCCCGGCCAAACCTCCACCACCCCACTCTCCCTACCACACCCTACCCCGCATGGAATCAAACTGGCTCGCCTGGCTCATCCTAACCGCCTTGATCATAACTTTCCTGGTGGAGACGGTGGCCGAACTGTTCAACCTCTCCACCCTGACCCCGGAGCCGCCCCCCGGTCTCGCCGATGTCTATCCGCCGGAGGAATACGCCCGCTCCCAGCGCTACACTAAGGCCAAGACCCGCTTCGGGCTGCTGACCGGGGCCTTTGATCTGGCAATCACCGTCGCCTTCTGGCTAGCCGGCGGCTTTGCCTGGCTTGATCTTTGGGTGCGCGGCCTGAACCTGGGGCAGGTCGTCAGCGGCCTCACCTACCTTGGTTCCCTCCTGCTCGCCCGCACCCTGGTCTCGCTGCCCTTCTCCATCTACGCCACCTTCTGGCTAGAAGAGCGCTACGGCTTCAACCGCACCACCATCGGCACCTTCATCGCCGATCTCGGCAAGGGGTTGCTGCTGGCGGTCGTCCTGGGCGGCCCCTTGCTGGCCGGGGTGCTCTTCCTCTTCAACCGGGCCGGTGCCGGCGCCTGGCTGTACGCCTGGGCCATGACCTCCCTCTTCGTGGTGCTCATGCAGTTTATCGCCCCAGCCTGGATCATGCCCCTGTTCAACACCTTCACCCCCCTGGCCGAGGGCGAGTTGCGGGAACGCATCCTGGCCTACGCCCGTTCGGTGGGCTTCGCCCTGGACAACGTCCTGGTCATCGACGGCTCGAAGCGCTCGAATAAGTCAAACGCCTTCTTCACCGGCTTTGGCAGCCACAAGCGGGTCGCCCTCTACGACACCCTGATCGAGGGACACGGGGTGGACGAGCTGGTGGGCGTCTTGGCCCACGAGATCGGTCACTACCAAAAAAGGCACATCATCAAGGGCATGGCGCTCGGCATCCTCCACCTGGGGGTGATGCTCTACCTGCTCTCCCTGGCCCTGACCAGCCAGGGGCTGTTCTCCGCCTTCGGCCTGACCCACCCCTCGACCTACGTCGGGCTGGCCATCTTCGGGCTGCTGGTGAGCCCGCTAGAGCTGATCCTCGCCGTCCTGATGAACGCCATCTCCCGCCGCCACGAGTTCGAGGCGGACCGCTTCGCCGCCGACACCTTGGGCAACGGCCAGCCCCTGATCCTGGCGCTGAAAAAACTCGCGGCCCACAACCTGGCCAACCTGACCCCGCACCCGTTCTTCGTCTTCCTGCACAGCTCCCACCCGCCCCTCCAGGCCCGGGTCGAGGCCCTTCGCCATCCCCCCCTTAAGACATGAAGCTGGAGTTCTCGGCCATCAGCCTCGACCGGCAGGCGGAGTACCGAGCCCTGCTCGCCAAGACCCCGCAAATCTCCTCGGACTACAGCTTCGTCAACCTCTGGGCCTGGGGCGAGGCGCACGCCTTGAGCTGGGCCTGGGCCGACGGCCTGGTATGGCTGCGCCAGGGCCAGCCCCGCCCCGCCCTCTGGGCCCCGGTCGGCCCCTGGGGGCAGGTGGACTGGCCCCGGCTGCGTCCCCGGCTCTACGGTGAGGAATTCACCCGGCTGCCAGAGTCACTGGCGGTGAGGATGGCCCGGGCCCTGCCGGGATCGAGGATCAAGACTGAACGGCACAACTGGGATTACCTCTACCGGGCGTCCGAGCTTGCGGAGCTGACCGGCAACCGCTTCCACGCCAAGCACAACCTGCTCCGCCAGTTCCAAAAACACCACGACTGGCGCTACGAGCCGCTGGATGAGCAAAACATCGAGACGGTGCTCGCCGTGCAGGGCCAGTGGTGCCAGTGGCACAACTGCGAGTTCTCGCCTAGCCTCGCCGCCGAAGACCGGGCCATCGCCAAGGTGATGAGCCACTTCTCCGACCTACCCCCCCTGCTAGGCGGGATGATCCTGGTCGATGGCCAGGCGACGGCCTTTACCATCGGCGAGCCCCTGCCCCCGAACACCCTGCTGATTCACTTCGAGAAGGGCCTGGCCAGCTACAAGGGCATCTACCAGACGATCAACCGGGAGTTCATCGCCCGGCAGCCCGGTTTCGCCAAGGTCAACCGGGAACAGGACGTGGGCGACCTGGGCCTGCGCCAGGCAAAATTGTCCTATCACCCGCTGGCCTTCATCCGCAAATACTCCCTAACCTGGCGCTGAACGAGATGGCCATCCGACCCAAGACCTCCCCGCTCCCGACCCTCCTCGCCGCCGGCCTTTTGCTGCTTATCCCGGCTGGCGGCTGCTCGAAACCTGGTCAGCAAGATCCCGCCGCCGACCCCGCGAACGGGCAGACCCAGGCCCGCCAGCCTCCGCCCGCCGCCACCCCCAGCGGCTCCAGCCAGGTCAAGGCCGGCCCCTGCGCGCATCTCCTTGCCGAGAAATGCACCGTCTGCCACAGCACCGAGCGCATCTGCGAACGGCTGGGCAAGAAGAGCGATTACCGCTGGCAGCGCACCGTGGAGCTGATGATCAGCCGAGGGGCACGGGTCAACCCCGACGAGGCCCGCCAACTTACGGAATGCCTAGCCAACAACCCCCCGGAATTACAGACATCCTGCCCGTAACCGGCCAGGATGTCCAAAAGTCATCAGGGGTCAGGTCTTGTAAAAATACACAAAGGCATTGGCTCCGATTACCTGTTGTATTATTACAAGACTTGACCCCAATGTTGTGATTATTCCCTTCTCAACGGTATTTACCTTGCCCCCACAAACTCCAGATAATTGTCCTGGTTGACCAAGCTAAAGACAGCCCCCGGGTAGGCGGCCAGCCATTCGCTGGGCGGTTTCACCCTGGCCTTGCCCCATTTCATCTCATAGCCGTACAGACGCCCCTCCCGTTCCTCGACAAAGTCAAGTTCTTGCTGGCGGCGGTAGGTTCGCCAGAAATTGAGGTAGGCTGAAAATGAAGGCTGGCTTTATCTGGCCGGCCACAAGGATATCTGTAGCGGCGAAATTGTCGGTTATGCCATGAGCAGCAGGATGACCAAGCATCTGGTGAGCG
>JAJXUT010000137.1 GCA_021782655.1 Deltaproteobacteria bacterium | reverse complement strand
CGAAGAAAATCAAAATGCTACAGCAAAAGCAAGAAAATGCTACAGCATTCAGTCGCTCTTTTAATGTTAAAATGGAATCAAGGTCTTCAATCTATACTAAGTTAACAATGCCGCGAAACGCAGGGTCTCGGCAGCGTCGTAGGCGTGGTGCACCTCGTGACCCTGTTCGCTCAGGAACTTGGTGAACGAGGCGTGGATGGTGCGGTCATCGTCGGCAATCAGGATCTTCATGGCGGCAAGCTCGGCAGGAATAATCTTAAACTATCACGGTGTATCAGTTGTAGCAAACCGCGCCACTCCCGGCAAACGATTTTTAACCCCTAGGCATCGTTGCCTTTTTGCCGCGTCAATGCAGCAAAGAGAACCTTTCCCAGAAGTCGGGAAACGACTTGGCGACACAGCCCTCGTCTCGCACCGTCACCCCCGGCACCACCAGTCCCGCCACCGCGAAGCACATGGCGATCCGATGGTCATCGTGGGGGTCGATCTCGGCCCCGGCGAACGACCTGCGGCTGGGGTCGCCCTCGATTATCAGCGCCTCCGGTAGCTCCCTGGTCTTCACCCCCAACTTGGCCAATTCGGTGGCCATGACGTGCAGCCGGTCGCACTCCTTGATCCGCAGGTGGGCGATGTTGTTGATCCTGGTCGTCCCCCTGGCGAAGGCCGCCACCACCGCCAGGGTGGGGGCCACGTCCGGGCAGTCGCCCATGTCCACCTCGATGGCGGCAAGCTCCGATGGCCCGGCCACCGTGATCCCGGTCGCGCTCTTCTCCACCCGGCAACCCATCTCCGCCAGCATCCCCACCAGGGCGCTATCCCCTTGCAGGGACGGCTCGGGCACGTTCTCCACCGTCACCCGGCCGCCGGTGACCGCCGCTGCGGCCCAGAAGTAGGAGGCACTGGAGGCGTCGCCCTCGATCCGGTACTCCCGCGCCTGATAATGGCCTTGGGGGATGGCAAACTCGTCAAGCCCCCGGCTGGCGGCCACCTCGACCCCGAAGGCGGCCATTACCGCCAGGGTCATGGTGACGTAGGGCTTGGATAACACCTCGCCCCGCACCGCCAGCCGGGCGGGCGTCTGGGCGTAGGGGGCCACCAGCAGCAGGGAGGAGAGGTACTGGCTACTCCTGCCCTCCGGCAGCACGGTGTGACCGCCCCGGATACCGTCGGCCATGATCCGCAGGGGCGGGCAGCCGGTGTGGTTGACGCTTTCGATCCGCACCCCCCAGCCGGTTAGGGCCTCGATTAAGGGCTGGATGGGCCGCTCCGCCATCCGGGGCCCGCCGCTGATGGTGAATTCGCCTCGGCCCAGGGAGGCCACCGAGGTCAGGAAACGGGTGGCGGTGCCATTGTTGCCCAGGAAGATGGCCTCCGGGGGGGTCGCAATCCTCCCGCCCTTGCCAACCACCCGCCAGTCCGGGCCGCTGCTGTCGATGCCGATCCCCATGACCCGCAGGGCGGCGCTGGTGTACTCGGTGTCCTCGCTGGCCAGAGGCCCGACCAGCAGGCTCTCGCCCTCCGCCAGGGCGGCGGCGATCAGGGCCCGCTGAGTCAGGCTCTTCGAGCCGGGCACGGTGATCCGGCAGTCGAGCGGGCCGCGGGGGGTGATGGTCTTCATGCCGCAGCCCCCGAGTTTAATTGCAAGAGTTTTTCCCAGATGATCGCCCCGGAGGCGTTGCAGAGCATCTCGATGAACTTATGAGAAAATTTGTTTACTACTTTTGCGTACTCTTCGGAGAATTGATCGTTATTCTCTACCTTAAGACAGTCGCCAGGCTCGATGATAGTATCTATCTGCCGCATGGTTTTCCTGATCAACCCCGCTGCTCAACCAGAAAGGCTTAGGCCCGGCCGATGGACTCGGGGTCCAGTGAGATGCTCATCGCCCGCACCGGGCAGACGGTGACACACAGGCCGCAGCCAGAGCACTTTTCGGGGTCGAAGAGTACCGCCATCTCCGGGCGCTTGATGGCCAGGGCGCCGGGGGCGCAGATGCCGGTGCAGGCCCCGCACTGGAAGCAGCTCTCCTCGTCCCGGCTGACCACCGTGGCCAGGGTTTCCACCTTCACCCCTAGTTTCTTTAAGTAATTTATCCCCGCCTGGACGTTTTTCTTATGGCCGGACAGTTCCAGCACCATCACCCCGTCCTGTTGCAGAAATATATCCGCCTTCAGGATGTTGAACTCGATGTCGTAATGCTTGACCAGGTTGCAGATGATGGGCTGGTCAATGGTCTCCTTGGGGAATCGCAGCAGATACATCCGGTTGTACATGGTGGTCGTGCTCCTTGCAGGTGGGGTATGGGTTGACTCCTTTTCCAGAGACTTAGGCGTTGGGGGGGTGATAACCGAACGGGCGGCGGCCAGTTTTTCGGCAAGCAGGTCGAGCAGTACCGCGACCGGGGCGTCGGTGTCGATGACGATCAGCCCTGGGTCCGCCAGCTCGTCTGCGGCCTCGAAGCGTTCCTTCTGCGCAAGATAGATCTCCCAGCGGCCATCGGAGACCGCCGCCGGGTCCCGCTGCCGCTCGGCCATCCGTTCCTTAAGCAGCGCCTCCGGACAGCGGCAGAGGATAAACTGGCAATCCGCCGCCAGCTCGCGGGTCAAGGCCAGGACTCGTCCCCGCTCCGCCCGGCTCTGGTAAGAGCCATCCAGGGCCACCTCCCGCCCCTGCCGCAGGGCCTTGCTGGCCCCGGCGAGCAGGGCGTCGTAGGTGCGGCGTGAGAACTCGGGGGTGTAGATCCCAGTCGCAAACGATTCCCGCCGGGGGGCGGCGGGGTCTAGGCCCGCCAGCTCCTTGCGTACCCGGTCGGAGTTGAGATAAAGCGCCCCCTGCCGGGCAGACCAGGCCGCAGCCAGGGTGCTCTTGCCGGAGGCGATGAGCCCGAAGAAAATGTAGAGTCTAGGCGGCGTGTTGGGCATAGCTTGCCGCCAGTTCAAAGTAACGACTCGCCCCTTTAAGGCAGGATTCCTGAACCGC
>JAJXUT010000136.1 GCA_021782655.1 Deltaproteobacteria bacterium | reverse complement strand
TCGGCGGGCTTCTCCTTGGCGCTGTCCGGGATAATGATCCCGCCGGCGGTCTTTTCTTCCTGCTCCAGTCTCTTCACCAAAATGCGGTCGTTCAACGGACGAATCTTCATGCATTACCTCCACGTTTGCTTGTTCTTGTTTGGAATGTTTGCCCGAGAAAACCTAAGGCCCGCAAGGACGCGGCCTGCCGCCTCCGGCCCGGTTCCTTAAGATGGCGTAATAATATGACCGCTTTTCTCAAAAGCAAGGGGAAGACGAATTTTTTTTCATTCGGCGAGCGGCATGAGCCAGCCGTGCGGGTCGGGCAGCTCGCCGTATTGGATGCCGAGCAGGGAGTCGAACAGCCGCTGGGAAAGCGCCCCGGCGCGCCCCTGGTTCAAGGTGATCGTCCGGCCCTTATAGTAAAGGGCCCCCACCGGCGAGATCACCGCTGCGGTGCCCGCCCCGAACACCTCCTCCAGCGAGCCGTCATCGTTGGCGGAGAGCACCTCGTCGATGCTGATCGGCCGCTCCTGAACCTCGATCTTCCAGTCCTTGGCCAGTCGGATAACCGAGTCCCTGGTGATGCCGGGCAGGATGCTGCCCGCCAGCGGCGGGGTGACCAACTGGCCGTTGATCTTGAAGAAGATGTTCATCGTCCCCACCTCCTCGACGTAGCGGCGTTCGATGGCGTCCAGCCACAGCACCTGGGTGTAGCCCAAGGCCTGGGCCTCGACCGCCGCCTTGATGCTGGCCGCGTAGTTGCCGCCGGTCTTGACGTTGCCCACCCCGCCCCGCACCGCCCGGACGTATTGATCCGAGACGTAGATCTTGACCGGGTTGAACCCCTCCGGGTAATACGCCCCCACCGGGCTCATGATGACGAAGAAGAGGTACTCACGGGAGGGCTTGACCCCCAGGGCCGCCTCGGTGGCGATCATGGCCGGACGGATATAGAGGCTCCCGCCGGGCGAGCGCGGCACCCAGTCCTGATCCAGGAGCACCAGCTCCCGCATCGCGGCCCAGGTCTGAGCCACGTCGATCTCGGCCATGCACAGCCGGGCCGCCGAGACGTTCATCCGCCGCAGGTTGTCCTTGGGCCTAAAGAAAAAGATCCGTCCGTCCTGGCGTCGGTAGGCCTTTAAGCCCTCGAAGATCTCCTGGCCGTAGTGCAGGCACATGGCCGAGGGGGCCAGGGAAAAGTCCCGGTATCTGCCGATCTCAAGGTCGTGCCAGCCCCGGCCCTGAGTGTAGCGCATGGTGAGCATGTGATCGGTAAAGATCTTGCCAAAGCTCAAACTCTCGCCTTGGCCAGGCTTGGCCTTTAGCTCCTCGGGCCGGGCCGGGGTGATTTTTAGCTCCATCTCCGTCTCCTTCTTGCCGCCGCCGCGCCGGGCGGCCTGTTTTTTGTTGCCAGCTTTCCCGACGGACATTACCATGGCTTAACCGTCCGCCGGCAATCCGCCCAGGGGGGAACAACATCGCCTACCTGCTTACAACCTTCCGAGGCCAACCGCCATGCCTAGTCCCCCGGCCAACTCGCTGGTCACCCGCTACTTCCTGCTGCTCTTTGGCCTCGCCATCCTGATGATGGGCCGGCTGCTGTGGCCGTTCGCCTCCACCATCGTCATGTCGCTGCTCTTGATCACCATCTTCCAGCCCTTATATAACCGCCTCCGGCGCCACACGGCCCGGCACCTGGCCTCGCTGATCACCTGCCTCTTGATCGTGGTGCTGATCTTCGTGCCCCTGATCTTCCTGGTGATATCGTTGTCCAAGGAGGCGGTGGTCTATGCCCTCTACGTCCGGGACATCAACCTGGCGGACCGGGTGCGGGAACTCTTGACCAGCCACTCCTGGCTGGTCGCGGCCCAGACCCGGCTGGCCGGGATGGGGCTCGTCCTGCGCCCCGACGACATCAGCTCCAGCCTCTCGGGCATCGCCAGCAACGCCGCCATGTTTCTCTACGCCAAGGCCAGCGCCTGGGCTGGCAATATCCTGGCCTTTGTGATTGATTTTGCCCTGATGATCCTGGTGATCTTCTTCCTGCTGGCCGACTACGACCGGCTGCTCGACTTCCTACTCAAGCTCTCGCCCCTGCCCGACGCCCAGAACCAGCAGCTCGTCCGGCGTTTTCAGGAGATCTCCCAGGCGGTGCTCCTGGGCAACGGCATCTGCGGCCTGATCCAGGGGGGGCTGGGCGGGCTGCTGTTCGTCTATTTCGATTTCCGCTCCCCGGTGCTGTGGGGGATGCTGATGGGGCTCGCCTCCTTCGTGCCCATCGTGGGCATCGGCAGCATCCTCCTGCCCACCGCCCTGATCGTCTGGGCCAACGGCCACCCCCACCAGGCGGTAACCATCCTGATCTTCTTCTGCCTGGTGTTCGGGCTGGTGGAGTACCTGCTCAAGCCGCACCTGGTGGGCCGCAAGGTCAAGATGCACACTCTGCTCGTCTTTCTCGGCATCCTGGGCGGCATCCGGCTGTTCGGGGTGCTCGGCATCGCCTACGGGCCGCTGATCATCACCGCCTTCCTGACCATGGCGGACATCTACCTGAACAACTACGCCATCAAGCAGGAATAAACCTCCCGCCCCTAAAGGCCATCAACGCATGGCCTGGGCCACCGCCACCGCCACCGCCACCGAGGCCCCGACCATGGGGTTGTTGCCCATGCCGATCAGCCCCATCATCTCCACGTGGGCCGGCACCGAGGAGGAGCCAGCGAACTGGGCGTCGGAGTGCATCCGGCCCATGGTGTCGGTCATGCCGTAGGAGGCGGGGCCGGCCCCCATGTTGTCCGGGTGCAGGGTGCGGCCGGTGCCGCCGCCCGAGGCCACCGAGAAGAACCGGCGGCCCAGGGCCTGGCACTCCTTCTTGTAGGTGGCCACCACCGGATGCTGGAAGCGGGTGGGGTTGGTGGAGTTGCCGGTGATCGAGACATCGACCCGCTCCCGGTGGTTGATCGCCACCCCCTCCCGCACGTCGTCGGCCCCGTAGCAG
>JAJXUT010000069.1 GCA_021782655.1 Deltaproteobacteria bacterium | reverse complement strand
TTTTTGACTGGTTATCTGCATCGTTTCTCTCCCGGCGCTGAATATAAAATGAATGATGATTCACAGACTTGCAGGCGGAGTATTATTCCTTTGCCCGGCGTTTGTCAAGGAGGAAAGGACGAGGGAGGTTTACTGCCCAGGCAGCTTGGGATGGCAGGTTTTACAGAGTCTTTGACCCTTGGCCCGGCGCAGCAGGAACTCGGTCTTGTACTCCGCGTCCCAGAACTCGGCGTGGTAGGAGTGACAGGTGATGCAGGTGAGCTTGCCGCTTTTGGTCAGGGGCATGTCCTTGGGGATGGGCATGGTGGGGACGACCTCCAGGGGATGAGAGAAGCCGTCGTTTGTCGCTTGCGGCTGGCAGGGGAACTTCTGATGGCACTTGCGGCAGGTGGCGCCCACCTCGTCGGTGTAGGCCAGCTTCTCCCGGTCAAAGGGGAGGGTTTGGTGGCAGTCCAGACACTTGGTGTCGCCTTGGTTGTCGTGGACGGCCAAGGCGGGAATCGGGGCAAGGACGACCAGGGCCAGGATGAGGAGAGGGGGAATTTTCATAGGACGAATGATCCGGTGGCGGTCTTGAGGGCCGCAATTGATTCCCTAAGCTTGGCCGGCGAGGTCTGGGCGTCCTCGGCGGCGGCGATGACCTCTTCGGCCAGTTGTCGGATGCGGGAGAGGCGGCGGTTTAGCTCCTGAGTCATGTCGTTGATGTCTTCCGCCACGTCCCGGAACTCGTCGTTGTTGCGCAGCGAGATGGTCAAGTTGAGATCGCCGTTAGCGATCCGGCCCAGGTCGTTGGTCATCTTCTTGAGTGGGCCGTGGATCCTGACGAAAAGCCGCTTGGCGGTGAAGATGAAGGCCAGGAGTATGAAGACGGCCACGAAGATGTTGGTGTAGAGCATCTCCCGCCACAGGAGCCCGCCGGCGGAGACGTTGGGCAGGCGCATGGAGTAGAGGATGGCGTCGATCTTCTTGTAGGCCAGGAAGTTGAAGGCCGCCAGGGCCGCGATCCCCCCGAAAAGGGAAAGCGCCACGAATTGCATGATGAATTTCCCTTGGATGCTGTTTTTGATGTAGTAGGTGCGGCGTTTATGCTGTTGCGTTTCCATGCCTTTTATAGTCTCCCGTGGTAGTTACCGTCCATTTGGTGGCAGGCGAAACAGAGCTTGCTTTCGCGATCTTCGATGACTAGTTGGTTGGGGATGGTCGAGTAGGGATCGTGGCACGACCCGCAGCCCACCTTGCCGCCGTCGAAGAAGCGTATCCGTTTGTCCACCTGTTCGAGGGGCCGGAGGGCGGCTTTTTTGTTGTTCATGACGGCGTCGCTGTAACGCATGCCGATGGGGTGCATTCCACCGTTGTCGTGATTGATGAAGTTTTCCTGATGGCGCCAGGCCCCGGCGTTGGCGGTCACCGCCTTGCCCATGGAGCCGTCGTGGCAGGTTAGGCAGTTCAGCGACATACTGTCGATGGTGCCGCTGGCGTCGCTGGTGGCGATATATTTGGAGTCGAAGTGGGCCTCGCGGAAGACCGCCTCATGGCCGTTGGCCAGCTTGTCGGTGGCCTGATGGCAGATGTCGCAGAAGCGCTTACCCTTTTCTTGGCGCCTGAGGAAGGCGGAGTTTTGTCCCGAGGGGGTGGTCGGTGAGCCGTGGATGTCGTGGCAGGTGGCGCAGGTGATGGTGCCGGAGGGGGAGAGGGGAAAATCGAACGGCACCTTGACGTGCTTGGGTCGGACATCGACCGGATGCATATATCCGTTATCGTACAATTTCTTGTGGCAGGTCATGCACTTGGCGGTAAGCGACTCGTAGGCGTCGCTGGAGACGCGGTTGCTGCCGTCGGTGTGGCAGAGGACGCACTCCTCGCGGTTGAAATCGTGCGGCCGCCTCTCCAGGCTGTAAACCGCGGCGGCGGCCAGCAGGAGGAGGGCGGCGATGACCACAGCCCTGGTTCTCATTGCAGACGCAGGGTGGCGAGTGAATCCTTGACGGCCTTGGCCTGGGCGATGATCTCGGGGGCGGCGGGCGGGTCTCCGGGGCGGTTGGTCAGGTCGTTTAAGGCGTTGGCGTGCTTGATCGCGGTCTGCATCCGCTTATGGTAGCTTTCGATTAAGGCGTTTAGAGAGTCGGCCATCGGCTTGATGGCATCGTTCCGCCGCAGTCGGGCGGCGGCCTTGAGGTCACCGCCAGTCACCGCCTTGACCACCCGTTTGATGTTGACCAGCGGCCCCACCACCCGATGTGAGTAGAGCACGGTGATCAAAATCACCCCGGCCAGGATCAGACCGATCAGCAGCAGGTAGGTGAGGGCCGATTTGACCAGCATCTCGTCTTTTAGCTGGGCTAAGCGGGCGAAGGTTTCTTGGTAGGAGGGGCCAAGGGGCTTGGGGGCCGAGAGGTAGAGGATGCCGCCAGTCAGCAGCAGGCCGGCGGCGAAGAGGAGCCCGCATTTCAAGATCAGGCCGCGTAAGTACGATTGTGAAATTACTTCCTGGCTGGCTGTCTGTTTCACCTTGGTCACCTTGCGGTATTGGCTTTGATATGGATGAGGACTGCTGGCCTGTTAAGCAAACTTGATGCCGGCCCGGAAGCCGTCGTTGTTTTGGAAGGTCCACATCACGATTCCGAGTTTGGGCAGGTTCCACTCCGGCTGGTCGTTGGTGAAGAAGACCATTTGCCCCACGCTTAAGGCGACGGAGCAGGCAATGCCCATGCCGGCGGTATTGATGTCCAGCACGGAGATATCATGGGTGTTGTCGGCGGAGGGATGCCCGCCCAGGGAGACCCGGATTACGGGGTACTGTTCGACTTCGCCTTCCGGTTGCGGCTGCCCTAAGGGTTTTCGGTTTCTTCTCGGGAACATGCACGGCCTCGATTGGTGATGTTGGCGGGAGGTTACATGGAAAACTCTATCCCCGCCCGGAAGCGGTTTTGATCCTTAAGGCACCAGATGACCAGGCCCCGAGGTGGAAGCTGCCAGTTGGGCTGTTCCTGGTCGAAGAGGACTACCTGCCCGGTGCGCAGCGGGGTGGGGCTGGAGATACCCATGCCGGTGGCGCTGATGTCGATCACCGTGGCGTCGTGGCAGTCAGTGGCCGGGTTCATGCCGTTGGCGGCGGCCAGGCTGAAGCGGATGGGTATGTTTTGCGGGATCCGTTGGCTTACTCGGTTTTCTCTGGCGGCGTTCATGGGATACTCGTCATGGTGAGGGTGGCTGGGGGGCGGCCTCTTGGTTGCTTTTGGCCTCTGGTAGCGTTTGTGGCTTTGGCGGTGGCGTGGCCTCGCTGGTGTCGGACGGGCGGTCGCGGTTGTACGACCGCTGGGCGTGACAACCGGGGGTGCATTGCCCACCGTTGGGGGTGAGGCGGAAGTTAAGCGGCATCTTCCAATCCCCGAAGGAGACGGTCTTTCGCATCAGTTTGGGCTCCTGGCTGGCGTGGGTCTTGTGGCAAAACTTGCAGCCCCTCCCCCTGGTGACCCGGTTGACGTGGACATAGTGGAGGTTTTTCTCTCCGTCTCTAAACTTAGTATTATAGGAAGTCGTGGGATAGAGAAGCAAGTCAATTTTATGGCATTGGAAACAGAGGGCGT
This sequence comes from Deltaproteobacteria bacterium, assembly GCA_021782655.1. GTDB lineage: Bacteria > Desulfobacterota > Desulfobulbia > Desulfobulbales > VMSU01 > VMSU01. Next base: position 10,350 of record JAJXUT010000069.1, on the reverse strand, counting down.
ACTGCTTTTCGTTGAAGTCGTTGAAAAACTCGGTGGAGTAGGGGCCGGTTAGCAGGTGCTTGAAGAACGAGCCGTGCACGGTGTGGCAGGAGGCGCATTTCTGCTGGGCTACGTCGCCGTGCAGGTGGGTGTCCTGGGGGCCGACCACCGGCTGGTGGCACTTGTAGCAGATGGGCTGGCCCTTGGTGTCGGGCAGCAGGGCCGGGTTGGGGCTGTGGAACTGATGGCAGGCCAGGCAATCTCCGGCGGCCACCGGTGGATGCAGGTAGTCGTAATCGCTCACCCCCTGATGGCAGGAGAGGCAGGCGGTCTTGTCCAGGATAAAGGGCGCGGCCCCGGCCTGGGGATGGGTTGCCGTCTGCTGGCCGCCCTTCTGATGGCAGCGGACGCAGTCATCATGGCCCTTGGGCGGGGGGTGATTGGGCCTTGGCTTGAGTTTAGGGTGGCACTGATCGCTGACGCAGCCGGCGTTGGGCGAGGGGGTTGGCGTGGGCGAAGACGGCCCATCGGCCCTGGCTACCGGCGGCCAGGGCAGCCAGGCGAACAGGCAGAACACCCAGGTGATGGCGCGTTTCATGGCGGGCTATTTCAGGAAATAGTGCATGTTGCCGCTGTGGGGGTTGTGGCAATCCACGCAGAACATGCCGTGAGCGATGACCTTTTCGTGCATCGAGGCGGCGAGGCGTTTTTCCTTGTGGCACTTGAAACAGAGGGTGGCCAGGGGCCGGCGCAGCAGGTATGGGTTCTCGGAGGAATGCGGCAGATGGCAGGCCAGGCAGGCGCCGACGGCCACCGGGCCGTGCACGTTGCGGCCCTGGATGAGGTTTTTGTGGCACATGCCGCACAGCTCGTTCTTGGGGAGCTTGAGCTTGCTCGCGGTCTGGAAGTTGTGGCAGGCCAGGCAGTTCTTTTCCGCCCAGGGCCGGTGCTTGGAGCCGGTTTGTTTCTTGCCCTTGTCCTCCTCGCTGTCGCCATGCTGGGCCGCCGCGATCCGCTGCTCGTAGTAGGTGTTGAAGAGGGATTCGATGTTATCCTTGCACAGTTGCTCCAGGGGTGGCAGGTCTGGCACTCCGTCGAAAAAGGAGGTGAGCATCTTTTGTTTTTTCAAGGGGTCTATCTTGAAGCAGCCGCCGAGCAGCAGCAGGAGCACACACAGGCCCGCCGTCAGGCGGGGCAGTCGTGATGCGGCTGGTTTGGGCCGGGGAGGGGCGGTCATCATTTGATGATCTCGCAAAAAGGTAGCCGATGGCTAAGCAAAAGGGCCGACATGCAAGGTGCGGGGTGCGTTTGGCGAGTGAGGCCATACATGTTGTATGCCGAACGAGCCAAACCGCCAGGCGCCGCAGTAGATCGGTCTTTTTGCGACGCCATCATCATTTGACGCTCTTGTACTCAACGTGGTAGGTGCCGAAGCCCGTTGTCTTGCCGGCGTTGTTGATCGCCTGGTTGCGGTCGTACTCCATCTTGCGGTGGCAACCCGGCATGCAGGTGCCGCCATTGGTGGTGAGCGCAAAGGAGATGGGCATCTGCCACTCGCCGAAATGGGTGCCGGTGCGACTGATGAGCTTGGGGCCGTCGCTGGCGTGCGGTTGGTGGCAGGTCTCGCAGGTGCGGCCCTTTCTGGAGATGGCGGCGTGCAGGTAGTGCAGGTTCTGGGTGCCGTTGCGGAAGTTGGTGGTCTTGTCGGTGGTCTTTTCGGTCAACAGAGACTGGTCGTGGCATTTGAAGCAGAGCCCGTAGATTTCCGGGTCGTAAGGGGCGTAGAAGGTGTCTGGATAAGGCCCGGTTAGCAGTTGTTGGTACTTGGAGCCGTGCGGGTCGTGGCAGATCGAGCACTCACCCTTGGCCACCGGGGCGTGGACAAAGGTCTTTTTCAGCTCGGCGGCGATATCCTTGGCCGACTTGGAGGTGGAGTTGGTGGTCTCCTTCTGTTGGCCGTGGCAACTTAGGCAGAGGTCTTCCTCCTTGCTAATCAACAGCTTGTCGTAGGCCGAGTAGTGCGGCTGATGACAGGTGCCGCATTGACGTTTCAGAAAGACCCCGGCGTGGCGCGACCGGCCCTTGTCCATCTTTTCCTCGATGTCCTGGTGGCAGGTAAAGCAGAACTCCTCGCTATCCTGTTTCAATAGATGCGGGAAGTCGCTGCCGTGCGGCTGATGACAGGCGGTGCAGCCCGCGGTTTTCACCACCTCGTGCACCGAGGGGGATTCTTTCACCCCTTGGGCGATATCCGAGTGGCACTCGAAGCACAGGTCCTGGACCTTGTTTTTCAAAAGTCCCTTGTGATCCGAGGCGTGGGGGTCGTGACAGAAGGTGCAGGCCCCCAGGCCCACCGGGCCGTGGGTAAACTTAACCGCCGCCATCTCCTTCTCGTGGCACTTCTTGCACAAGGCCTGCTGGGTGTCGGCGGCGACGTTTAGGAGAAAGGGGTTGTCGGTGCCGTGCGGATCGTGGCAGGTGAGGCAGTCTCCCTTCTGCGCCGGGTCATGATTGAATTTTTTGCCGGTAAATTTTGAGTGGCAACGATAGCAGAGGTCGCCGCCCGCCGCCACCAGTTTGAAGTCGGGCGCCGCCCCGCCGCTGGGATGCTTCTGGGAGTTTTGCAGGTGGCAGGCCAGACAGCGCCCGGTCTGGGCCGGATAGTGGGGGGCCTTGCTGTCCTTGAGCTTGGCGTGGCACTGGGCGGTGACGCAGGAGGGGTTCGCGGGAAAGGTTTGGGCCTGCTTGACCACCGCCTCCTTGTCGGCGTGGGCCGCCGTCTGGGTGGCGGTGTATTTTTCGAGCACCAGCTTGCGCATGGTGGCGTCGGGCACCTTGACCGGGGTGATGATCTTGGGCGGGCCCATGGTCTTGGGGGGCTCCTTCATGCCGGGGGGCAGATGGGCCTTGGGGGCGGCGCCTTTTGCCGACTCCTTGCTGGCGGAGTCAAGGGATTCCAGCCCGCCAGGCTTGCCGGAGGGCGGGGCGGCGGTCTGGGAAGCGGCGTCCGCCGGGGCGGGGGGCGGGGTCTGGTCGGTTTGGGCCTGGCCAAGGCAGGGAAGGAGGGCGCAGCTCAGGGTGAGCAGCAGACAGAATATTGGGCGATAGAGGTAAGCCATTGGCGGCCGGTCTGGCTGGAGACTTGTTAAGGCGTGCTGGAGCGCCCGCGGGACGGGAGCGACTTTGGCGTTATAAGCGGTTAGCGGCCAAAATGCAAGGGGTTGTGCGGGGCGGCGGCCTGGGTTGGGGGCACCTTGGCGAGTGGTTAAAAAAGTTGGCTCCGGGCCTTTAATTCTGACGGGAATGTTGTTAAAAGAGGGGCGTCTGGCCCGGCTGCTTGGCGTGCCGAGGGTGGGGCCTATTGTAAAATGCTAGGGACTAAGGAAAAAGAACATGATTGATGTCAGCCCCAAGTTTCATACCCTGCGTTACGCCTTGGCCGAGGGCTTTCTCTTCGGCGCCCCGGAGGTGCTGGCCAAGGTGTTCGATAAGACCGTGCCCAAGGGCGATGTCCTGGAGGTGGCCCGCGCCGCCGGGATCATGGCCGCGAAAAGGACGAGCGAGCTGATCGTCTTCTGTCACCCCATTCCGCTCGACTGGGTGGAGGTGCGGCTGGAGCCCCACGAGCGGGGATTGCGGGTCGAGGCCGAGGTGCGCTCGGTGTGGAAGACCGGGGTGGAGGTGGAGGCGATCACCGCCGTCACCGGGGCGCTGCTCAACGCCTACGACATGCTCAAGCCGCTCGATCAGACCCTGGCGCTGGGCGAGATCCGGGTGGTGAAGAAGCGGGGCGGCAAGACGGATTTTGCCGACCGTTTTGCCGCCCCGGTCAAGGCCGCCATCATGGTGATGTCCGACTCCACTCACGCCGGCAAGCGGGAGGACAAATCCGGCAAGGTGATCGCCGAGTTTTTGGCCGGTCAGCCGGTGACGGTGGGCTGCTACGAGATCCTGCCCGACGACCGGGAGATCATCTCCAGCCGCTTGAAAAAGCTGGCCGATGAGGAGGGCTTTCAACTGGTGTTCACCACCGGCGGCACCGGCTTGGGCCCCCGGGATGTCACCCCGGAGGCGACGCTCGCCGTGCTTGACCGCGTCGTGCCGGGGGTGATCGAGGCCATCCGTCGGCACGGCAAGGAGCGGACACCTTACGCCATGCTTTCCCGAGGCGAGGCCGGGCTGCGGGGCGGCTGCCTGATCGTCAACCTGCCGGGCAGCTCGCGGGGGGCGCTGGAGAGCCTGCAGGCCCTCTTCCCCGGCCTGCTGCATATCTTTCCGATGATGGCGGGCAAGGGCCACGACGAAAAGGGCACGAAAAAGAAGCCGGGGCGGGGCGGGTCATGATCTCGATGGCCGAGGCGCTGGCCGTGCTCAAGGAGAACCTCCCGGCCCCGGCGGTGGAGGAACGTCCCCTGGAGGAGGCCTTGGGCCTATCGCTCGCCGATGACCTCCTGGCCCCCGAGCCATCGCCGCGCTACACCAACTCGGCCATGGATGGCTATGCGGTGCGTTGGGAGGATGTCCGGCAATCGACCCCGTCGCGGCCGACCCGCCTGCTCATCGTCGGCGAGAGCCGGGCCGGGGCGCCTTTGGCAGACCCGGTGGGCAATGGTCAGGCGGCGCGGATCAGCACCGGGGCGATGCTTCCCGAGGGCGCCGATACCGTGATTAGGGTCGAGGATGCCGGCGAGGAGGGGGAAATGGCACTGGTGCGGGCCGCCAAGCGGCAGGGCCAGGATGTCCGCCGCCGGGGCGAGGAATTTGGCCCCGGCGATCTCCTGCTCCGCCGGGGGGCGCAGGTCTTGGCCCCGCAGGCGGCGCTGCTGGCCGCGGTGGGCATCGAGCGGGTCAGGGTGTTTCGTCCTTGTGCCGTGGCCCTGCTGGTTACCGGCTCGGAATTGATGGCGGCGGGCGGCGCCATTGCCAACCATCAGATCCGGGACTCGAACACGATCATGCTGAGCGCGGCGGCGCGGCAGGCCGGGGCGCGGCTGGTCTCCGCCCGCCGGGTCGTTGACGACCAACGGGCCACGGTCGAGGCCATCGCCGAGGCCCAGGCGGAGCTTATCCTCTGCTCGGGCGGGGTTTCGGTGGGCCGCCACGATCACGTCAAGGCGGCGGCGGAGGAAAACGGCTTCACGCCTTTGTTTTGGAAGGTCCGGCAGCGCCCCGGCAAGCCCCTCTATCTGGCTCGCCGGGGCGGCACCCTGCTCTTTGGCCTGCCGGGCAACCCGGTCTCGGCCTTCATGTGTTTTGTCCACTACGTGCGGCCCGCGATAGCCGCCCTCTCCGGCCAGCCCTTCGCTTGGCCCACGACCCGCGCCCTGGCCGGGGAGGAGATGGCGAATCCCGGCCAGCGGTCCGCCCTGCTTAGGGTGCGGCGCCTGGCCAATTCCGCCTCTGGGGATTGTTTGGTGGCCAGCGCCGAACGGCAGGGCTCGCACATGCTCACCTCGCTCACCGGGGCCTTTGGCTACCTGATGCTGGAGCCGGAACAGCGGGTTGCCCCCGGTCAGGTGGTTGAGGTGTATTTGTTTTGAATGCGAACTGGAATTAAGGAGAGGATGACGATGGCGCACGTAGAGGCGGTCTGTACCAGTGCAAAGAAGGGGATGGTCAAGCGGGAGCAGCCCAAGGTGACCTTGAAGACTCAGTGGGGCCTGGAGGAGGACGCCCATGCCGGCGATTGGCACCGGCAGGTGTCACTCCTGGCCGGGGAGTCGATCGACAACGTCAAGCTGGTGCTGCCGAGCTTGAAGAACGGGGCCTTTGCCGAAAATATCATCACCCGCGGCCTTGACCTCACGCGCCTTAAGATCGGCGACCGGCTGCGGATCGGCGCCGAGGTTATACTCGAAATTACCCAGATCGGCAAGGAGTGCCACAACGCCGGCTGCGCCATCAAGAAGGCCACCGGCGACTGTATCATGCCCCGCGAGGGTCTGTTTGCCAGGGTCATCCAGGGCGGCGAGGCCAAGGCCGGCGATCCGATCGTCGTCTAAAGTCGGCCTTGGCCTTGTTTGTTGGTTGCCAGCACTTCCCTTCCTCCCCCTTTCGTAATGTCTGACGACGCCATCCTGGTCATCGACGACGAGGTCTTGCTCATCGAAAATGGCGGCGAGCTGCCCGAGGTGGCCATGCACGGTTGCCTTTACTTCTTGCGCCACGACCCCGACGGCTTGGGCCGCGAGCCGTCGGCAGACGAGGCCTGGCGGCTTAAGCTGGCGGTGGTCGAGGGGTATAGGCGGATCATCGTCCGCGACCTGACCTTGGCCAACCGGGGCCAGGGCCACTACCGCGGCCTGGCCCGCTGCCTGGTAAATTGGGGGAGGATGCGCCGTTTCTGCCAGCGGGAAGGAATCGATCCCGGCCCGGTGGCGGCGGAGATGCGGGAGCTGCTGTCCGGCTTCATCGCCGCCGAGCGCGAGGAGTTACTGGCCCGCCGGCTTTACAGCCAGACGCTTAACTGTTCCGCCAAGGAAATAATGGAGTTGTGCCAGCAGATAGGCTTGTCTCCCGTCTTGCTCCCCCCAGATTGGCAGCGCCTTATCTCGTCTTAAAGGAGGGGTATCAATTTTGGGGTCAGGTCTTGAAATAAAATATAGCGCCTTGAGCCGTCTGCTGCCGGAAGGCGGGCAACAGATCGGAGAGGCCGGTGATGGCCTGGGGCGCTATTCCCAACTGCCGGGCGGCCAAGCGATAGATTTCCGTGGGCTGGACGCCGGCCTCGCGCAGGTGGCGCAGGGACAGGGCTTGGTGCGATTTGGAGAGCTTGCCGCCCTCTGGACTGGCAAGCAGGGGATGATGGACGAAGGTGGCGAGTGCAAAGTCTGTCTCCCCCAGCCGGCTGGCGAGAAAGAGCTGGGCGGCGGTGGATTCGATCAGGTCTTGCCCCCGGACGATGAGGTTGATGCGGTAATCCAGGTCGTCGGCCAGGCTGGCCAGTTGGTAGGCGGGCAGGCCGTGGCGCCGCCAGATGACGAAATCGCCCATCAGCCGCCCTAGGGCGACGGTCTGCCCGTTCACCTCGACCTCCGTGTTTTCCGGCACCCGGACGCGTATCGGCTGGCCGGGGACCAGACTTTGCCGTTCCCGGCAGCTATCGGGGTGGAGGCGAGAGCCGGCCTGCTCTTGGAGCTGTCGCCGGGAGCAGTCGCAGGAGAAGATATCCCCGGTCTTGGCCAGCCGGGCGAGCAGTTCCCGGTAGCGGTCGCGGCGCAGGAGCTGGGAGTGGCGGGCGAAGAAGTCGTCCGGCCCGGAGGGGCCTTCGTCCCAGGAAAGTTTAAGCCAGTCGAGCTGGGCGAAGATGTCGGCCACGAATTCGGGCCGCGTCCGTTCGTTGTCAGCGTCGTCGATACGCAGCCGCAGTCGGCCTCCCGCCGTCCGGGTCATAAGCCAGGTAAAGAGGAAATTCAAGGCGTTGCCGGCGTGCAGATAGCCGCTGGGGGTGGGGGCGAGGCGGGAGCGGACGTTGGTCATGGCCTTGTCAGCCGGCGGCATCAAGGGCAAGGTGCTGGTCGGCCAGTCGCCGGGGCAATCAGGAATTGGTAGGGGGGCGGGCATGGATGATGGCCTTGAGGTTGGGCCGGACATGCAGCCGCCCGGCAGCGGCATCCAAATCAAGCACCTTTGGCGGGGATTGTCAATGCGCCGCCGCATCCCTGTTTGAGCACCAGGGGATGCCGCCTGTGGGGCTATCCGACAGTGGGGTTTTTGTGGGATAAAAGTCAGGGGCGTGTTTTAGTGGCTCGTGATAACGGACTGAAGAAGAACCAGCAATGCTTGGCCCAGTGGAGGTGATGACATGGGGGCTCACTTGCAGTATGAACGGTATGTATGGTTTGACGGCCAGATCCGGCAAGGGCGCTACCCGAATGCCGGGAATCTGGTGCAGGAGTTCGGGATTTCGGAGAAGACGGCCCACCGGGCCATCGACTTCATGGCCAATATGCTGAGCGCCCCCCTGGCCTACCATCCATCCCGCAAGGGCTATTACTACGAGGATAACTCTTTTGCCCTGCCCGCCTTTCAGGTCAGCCAGGAGGAGCTGTTGGCCATCCTGGTGGCCAAGAACCTGCTCGCTGGCAGTGCCGGCGGCGCCATCAGCCGGGAGATCAGCCGTTTCGGCCGCAAGCTGTTCGCCAGCACCAGCGCCATCGGCCTGAGCGAGCCTTTCATCGACCAGGCCTTTTCCGCTGTCTGGCACGGCTACAGCCCCGGCCAGGCCCAGACCTTTCAGGTGCTGGTGACGGCCCTGCTGGCCCACCAGGCGGTCTCCTTCCGCTATCGTTCGCCTTTGGGCGAGCTGCCAACCCACCGTATCGTCCATCCCCACCATCTCCAGCACTATATGGGCAGTTGGGTGTTGCTCGCCTGGTGCACCCTGCGCCGGCAGTGGCGGCGGTTTTATATTGCGCGGATGGACGAGGCGGCCGGCACCGGCGAGCCGTTTGCGCCCCAGCCGCCGGCGGTTTGGCGCTACCTGCTGCACGACGCCTTCGGCATCTTCCAGGGCGAGGAGACCTTTCCCGTCGTCCTGCGCTTCAGCCCGGAGCGGGCCCGCTGGCTCCGGGAGCAGGTCTGGCATCCAGGGCAGGAGATGCGGGAGGCGGATGACGGCAGCCTGGTGCTTGCCCTGCCGGTGGCCGATCTGCGGGAGATCAAGCTTAAGGTAATGCAGTTCGGGGCCGGGGTGGAGGTGCTGGAGCCGGCGGCCCTGCGGGACGAGATCCGGCGCGAGGTGGCGGCCATGGTCAATTTGTACGGGCGTTAAAAAAAATCGGAAGGTGGACACTGGTTGACCAGGGTGCCCTGGTATAGTGCGGACAGGAGATGAGGATTGGGGCTTCAGTCTCGACCGCGAGGGGAGGGGCGGCAGCTCCGCACGAAGGCCGGCTGGCGCGCCATGCAGGCGTCCTGGCCCCTGAAATTCAACTTGACGGTGAGTCCCATGATGGACAGACGAAATTTCCTGCAACTGGCAGCCGCCTGTGTCGGCACCCTGTTTTTCCGCAAGGGGGCGGACGAGGATTACGCCGCCGCCCAGGAGGCCGTGCCGCCAGTGCCACCCGTGCCGTTGTGCCTATGCTCGGTGGCTGGGGGGCAGTACCACGTGGGGCCGGTTAGTCTGGCCCAACTGCGGCCCGGCCAGTCCCTCACCCTGCGCCGGGAGCCGGAAAATCTCCACGACGAACTGGCCATCGCCGTCCATGCCGGCGGCGTCAAGTTTGGCTACCTTCCCCGCCGCTTGAACGAGATTCCGGCAAACCTCATGGACAGCGGCCGCCGGCTGGTGGCCAGGGTGTCCGAGGTCAACCCGGACGCCCCGCCCTGGGAGTCGCTGGTGATGGAGGTGGGGGTGAGGTGAGGGGTGAGTTTGTCAAAAATTATAGAATAAATCCCGTAGGATGGGTGAAGCGCAGCGCAACCCATCAAGTATTGATTGACGAAAAAGATGGAGGCCCCAGTAGTGATGAATGCATCGCTCAACTATGATGCTTTTTTTCAAGCCGCAACCAAGCAATCCGCCTTTGACTACCAGAAGCGCTTGGGCACGGAACCATGGCCAGATATCCTCGATATTCCCACCGGCTTGGGCAAAACGGCCGCTGCGGTGGTTGCTTGGCTCTGGAAGAGGCTGCATCGTGATGAAGATACCCCCAGGCGCTTGATTTATTGTCTGCCCATGCGGGTGCTGGTGGAGCAGACCCATGCGAATGTTAAAACCTGGCTCGGACGAGTGGCGGACGTATTCCAACAAGAGGGGTTGAAAACGCCAGCCGTCTATCTGCTCATGGGCGGCGAGGTGGAGGAGGAGTGGGAATCGCATCCAGAACAGGACGCTATTCTGATTGGCACCCAGGATATGCTTCTTTCCCGCGCTTTGATGCGTGGCTATGGCATGAGCCGTTACAAGTGGCCGGTGCATTTCGGACTCCTTCACAACGATGCGCTGTGGGTGTTCGACGAAATCCAGCTCATGGGCGCGGGTCTTGCCACCTCGGCGCAACTGGAGGCGTTTCGCCGGCGTTTTCGGCTTGCCCGTCTGAGCCGTAGCCTTTGGATGTCCGCGACAATCAACATCGCCTGGCTCGCAACGGTGGATATGCGTCCCCACTTGGAAAAGATCACCCGACACCTCAAGCTCACCCCTGCGGAACAGGAAATTTCGCAGGTCAAGGAACGGCGGGCCGCTATCAAGCGCCTCGCCAAGGCCTCGACAGCTCTCACCGCCGACAACCATATGAGGTGGGTCGTCAATAGTGGACACGAAAATTCTACGTAGCTTTTTGCAGTTGATAAAACCGGCGCTCATAGGCAGCCGGAGAAAGGTACCCGAGTTTTTTCTGTTTTCTTTGGCGGTTATAAAAA
>JAJXUT010000068.1 GCA_021782655.1 Deltaproteobacteria bacterium | reverse complement strand
CCTTTCTCCGGCTGCCTATGAGCGCCGGTTTTATCAACTGCAAAAAGCTACGTAGAATTTTCGTGTCCACTATTGACGACCCACCTCACTGTCGCGACCATAAGTTACCTCTTCCACCGTGCTGCTTTCCAGGTCGCTAATGATGGTGACGTAGTTTTGCTGGCCGGTGCCAGCGGACTTCTCATCCACCCCGACCAAGGGCGTAATCTTGGCTGGCTTCCGCGCCAAACCTCTCTGTACCGCTCGCTCCATGAGATGCCAGGCCTCATCCCAGCTGATACGAAGTATCGTCCGTGCTGCATGAGTGTTCGTGTGCTTCAATATATCGATAGCAAAGCGCTCGAACAGCAGCGTAAACCGGGCATGCGGTTCCGCCCAGGGCAGCCTCACTTGTCGGATTCCATGTTCAGGACAAACAACCCTCGGCGGGCTCGCGTGCAGAAAGGTTTGGAAGTGACAGCTGTCCAGATGGCGCCAAACCCTTTCTTCGGCATGGTCATGAAGCGTCCCCTCTTTCCCGCCCTCTGGGCACGGCCACTTGCTGCCACTGGGATGTTCGGTCCAGACATCAACCCTCTGGGCGATTATGTCGAGTTCCACATGGCTGACGGACCATGGTTCCGTCAAGCCCAACAAATGTCGGTAAAGTTCGGTATCACGCATGACCCTCCCCCTAGTTTTGGAGTCGAGTGTAGCATGAAACGCTCTAGCGTGGAATTTGGAACGGGTTGCTGCGCTTCGAGATTTTTAAGGTCTCTACGCGCCGCAACCCGACTTGATCAGATGGGGGCAGCGATCAGGCAAAAGCATGCTCTCACCCACTGAAAACCCGGAAGCACCTCATTTAGCGGTTGCTGGCACCAACGGAGAAGTTTGGACATTATCCTTTACGTTAAAAGAGTTGCACATTGCGTCATTTGCCCCCCATACTATTTTTTCTTTTACTTTCTCGTCTGCCATCTTGCAGGTCATCCAATCAGAACGCAAGCCAAGCAAGTAATCCAATCGGCTCCAAAACACATCATATATTGCAGTCCCTTCAACAGGAGTACCAGCCATAGGCGTGGTGGAAGCTGCCCAATCTCCGTTAGATGTAGCCATTGGTGCTATGGCCTGGGATTGAGTGTTTACCCTAACAAAAGCCTTTACCCAATCTTTTACTTATGTAACTTTGAATCTCCAATAGTCAGTACCACTAGCAGCAGCAATTACCAAATATACAACCAAATTCATCGAAGCATAAAAACCGTCATCTGTATTTACTATCTTGAAATCATTTCCATCATCAAGTTATAATACCTTTTCAGCTGCATCTATTACCTGATCTTTTGTTACGTTTTTGTAATTCCTGGAATAAACTGAAAGCCATTATTCGCGAGAAAGATGCGGCCTTACTTGAGCGCAACCAGTTAATACTCCTATAATCAAGCAACTAATCATCCCTAATAATGATTTTGTCCTCATTCTACTCTCCTTTGCTTTTCAAAGTTTCTTTTCCGTCTAGACTTCCTTCACCACCCCTATCCCTTACGGGAGATTGCCAGCACACCATAAACATAAGGGGGTCAAGTCTTGTAATAACACAAATCGAGTCGCACAACGCCACCGGGTGGACGCAAGACAGCCAGCTAACCCGGATTCCCCGGCCCAAGTCAACCTTTCCCGTCCTTCCCGGCCCGCTGGCGCAGGATCTCCCGCCACTTGGTCAGCCTATCCTTAACCACCGCCTCATATCCCCGGTTGGTGGGCTGGTAGTAGCGCCGGCCCGCAAGCTCGGGCGGCAGATGCTCCTGGGCCACCAACCCATCCTCATGGTCGTGGGCGTACTGGTAGCCCTGGCCGTAGCCCAAGCCCTTCATCAGCCGGGTGGGAGAGTTGCGGATATGGAGCGGCACCTCCAGGCTGCCGGTCTCCCGGATGTCGTGCAGCACCTGGTTATAGGCCCGGTAGATGGCGTTGCTCTTGGGGGCGGTGGCCAGATAGATCGCCACCTGGGCCAGGGCCAGTTCCCCCTCCGGCGAGCCCAAGGTGTGATAGGCGTCCCGGCCATGCAGGGCCACCGCCAGGGCCTGAGGATCGGCGTTGCCGATATCCTCGGAGGCGAAGCGGATCAGACGGCGGGCCACGTACAGCGGCTCCTCGCCCGCCGCCAGCATCCGGGCCATCCAGTACAGCGCCCCATCGGGATCGCTGTCCCGCAGGCTCTTATGCAGGGCCGAGATCAGGTTGTAGTGCTCATCCCCGGTCTTGTCGTAACGCAGGCTGCGGCGCTGCAAGGCCTCCTCCACCGCCGCCAGGGTGATCCGGGGCCGCCCCTCCCCATCCGGCTCGGACAGAGAGGCCGCGATTTCCAGGCAGTTTAAGGCCACCCGGGCGTCGCCATCGGCCATCCTGGTCAGGTGCCGCCGGGCCGCCTCCTCCAGGGTCAACCCCAATTGTCCCAGGCCGCTCTCCTGGTCGTGCAAGGCCCGTTCGATCACCTGCGCCAGCTCCTCCTCCGAAAGCGGCGAGAGCACCAGCACCCGGCAACGGGACAGGAGCGGGGCGATGACGTTGAAGGATGGATTCTCGGTGGTGGCGCCGATTAAGATCAAGAGCCCGCTCTCCACGTGGGGCAGGAAACCGTCCTGCTGGGCCTTGTTGAAGCGGTGGATCTCATCGACGAAGAGGACGGTCTGCGCCCCTTCCCGTTCGCGCAGCTCCTTGGCCTCGTCCACGATCCGGCGGATGTCCTTGACCCCGGAGAGCACCGCCGAAAAGAAGACGAAATGCGCCCCGCTCAGGGTGGCCAGAATCCGGGCCAGGGTGGTCTTGCCGGTGCCAGGCGGCCCCCAGAGAAGGAGCGACGGCAGGCTGCGCCGCTCGACCAGCCGGCCCAGGAGCTTGTCCCGGCCCACCAGATGCCCCTGGCCCACGAACTCGTCCAGACTCTTCGGCCTCATCCGCTCGGCGAGCGGGGGAAGGAGGGAGGCGCCGCTCATCTAGGATCACCGTTAACCAAGGCCAGCAGCCGATCGGCCAGCCGCTCGGCGGAAAAGACCAGGGACTCCAAATCGAGAAAGGCCAGCACCTGGCGGTCGAAAAGCACCTTAACCTGGGCCGCGAACCCCTCCTCGGGGGCCGCCTCCCAGAAGATGACCAGTTGCGGGATCATGGGCAAGACCGCCACCTCTGCGGCCCGGCTGGCGCCCGAGCGGGCCACGGCCACCCCGTCCACCGCCTGCCAGGCCGCCGCCAGCCGGGCCGGATCGGCCCCGGAAAAAAGCGCCGCCAGCCGCTCCTCGCAGTAGGTGGCCAGGGTCTTGACCTTGGAGATCGAGTTGGGCAGGCTCTCCAGCCCCACCCAGTCGCCGCTGGGCGGCGAATCGGCCCGGCTGGCCAGGTAGTTGTAGAGGAGGATCTGATCCCGGTGATCCTCAGGCTCTCGTCCGTCAAGCAGCAGGCCGGACTTTAAGACCAGCGCCTCCTGGCCGAGATAGCGGACACGTAAGGCCGCAGGCTCGCCAGGCACGAGCTCCGCCCCCAAGCGCGGGGCCAGCCGGACGAGATCAAGACCGGCGCTCTTCTCCCTTAAGGCGGCGATGAACTCCAGTTCCCGGCTTTCTTGATCCCTGGCCGCCGCCACCGGCGTCGCTGGCAGTCCGGCCCGGTCGAGAAAGGGGCAAAGCGCCAGGTCGAGTCCCGTGGCCACCACCGCCGCCCCGAAGGCCAGGCAGGTGGGCTGGCCGCAACGCCCGCAGTTGCTCATCGGGGTGCGCCGGACAATGGCCAAAGGGGTCAACCTCGTCATCCCCGCCCCCCCGTCTTTCGGCTTGCGATTCACAAAAATCCCCCCACGGCGGTGATGTTGTCCCGTCCCCCGGCCCGGTTGGCCTCGATGACCAGCCGGTCGCAGGCCGCCTCGACCGTCGCCGCCTGGCCCAGGATGGCGGCCAGCCGGTGGTCGGGAAGCATCGACCACAGCCCGTCCGAGCAGAGCAGCACCCGATCCCCGGCCCGGACCGGAACCACCAGGCAGTCCGGGTCCTCGGGCCAGGGAAAGCCCACCGCCCGACTCAACACCCGCCGGCCCACGCCCCCCTCGCCCAGGCCGGCGTGGATGTGATCCTCAGTCAGCCGCGCGAGCTTAGCCCCGCTAAGCAGGTAGGCCCGGGCATCGCCAATGTGGCTCACGTACAGAAAGCCCCGCCCCACCAGGCCCAGGACAAAGGTGCAGCCCATGCCCGCCCAGTCGGGATTGGCCTCCGCCGCCTCCCTCACCTTGACGTTCATCTGTTTCATAGTCTGGATGAGCAGGTGCCGCACCGTCTCCCGGCTGTCTCCGGCCTCGCGGATGGCCTCGGGGGGGAGCAGCCGGATGACGGTCTCCACCGCCAGGCGGCTCGCCACCTCGCCCGCCCGATGCCCGCCCATGCCGTCGGCGACCAGCATCAGGTTGATCGGGGGCCGGACGGCGAAGCTATCCTCGTTGTTGGCCCGCGTCCGCCCGGTGTCGGTGCGCCCGTACAGCTTAGCCTTCGACGGACTAAAGACGGCTAGCCGCCTAAAAAAATTCCAAATCATGGATCACCATCCAGGCAGTGATGCCGCCATCGTTGCCGCCGGCCAGAAAGAGGTGGGGGGCGGGGCCAGGGGCCAGGCTGAGCACCCCGTCGCCCCGTGCCTCCACGGTCGGCCCGCCGATACCGGTGTTGGCGACCCAGGCCTTGATCAGATCGTCGTCGCCGGCGGTAAGAAAATGGGAGGCGTCCGGCAGAATCAGGGCGTCATTCACCGCCTCTTCATGGGGTTTGAGTGACTTCAGGCACTGGCCGGCGCGCCGATTCCACAGCTTGAGCACCCGGTCGGCGGCGGCGGAAACGAACCAGGCGCCGTCCCCGGAACCGACAAGAATGGTCACCGGCAGGGCATGGGCCGCCAATTGCCGCTGGCACTCCCTGGTCCCCGGCTCCCAGAAGCAGAGGCCACCATCCTCGTGACCCGAAACCAGGCCGTGGCGGGGGCCGGCGTGCACCAGGGATCGCACCGGCCCGCTCCGCTCCGCCGCGGCCAAGAACTGCCTGCCGCTGGCCAGATCCACGGTCAGCAATCTCCCGCTGTCGTACCCGCAGGCGAGCGAGGAGCTGTCCGGGGAAAAGGCCAGGGCGGTGGCCTCGCCGCCGGGCGTGGCGATCCGTCGCTCAACCGGGCCGGAGGCCACCGGCAGCAACCACACCCCGTCTCCCGGCGCCGCCAGGGCTAGGCACCGGCCGTCCGGGCTCACCGCCAGGGCCGACACCCGGGGGAAACGGCCCAGGGTCTTGACCGTCCGCTCGGGGCCGTAGGGCCGGATCATCACCTTGCCCTCAGGGGTGAGGAACAACAACTGACGGCCCCCGGCCAAGAGGCGCAGCCCGGCCACCCCTCCCCTGGTCACGGCGGGCAGGGTGGAAAGCCGTACCAACCCGTGCATCCCCTTGAGCATGGCGTGGGGCAGGAGACCCTCGTAGGCCTGCTGGAGTCCAGGGTCACGGCGGAGACCGATCCGATCCCAGGCCAGGCGCAAGGCCTGATAGCACTCCCGATGGCGGCCCTTGGCCAGGAGATCGGCGATGTTGCGCTGGCTGGCCAGGCGCAACTGACCCGACCGGAACACCTCCACCGAGTTCTTGGGCAGGCAGAGGACGTACTCAAGCGGGCAGGCCCCAGGACTGGCCTCCTCGACCTGGCCCGGACCCGGCCCCCGCAGGGCCTGGGCCAGGGAGTCAAGCAGGGGATGGGCGGGCAGCCGCCGCCGGGCAGCCGCCAACCGCCGCCGGAGAACCTCTCCCGAACGCTCACCCTCCCGCCAGAGGCGCAGGGTATGGTTGTAGATGGCCTCGGGCAGGCTGTCGTTGATGTCAAGCGCCCGGCCCAGACAGCGCCCCGCCTCCTCGCCCTTGCCCAACTCCAGGAAGGACACTGCCCGGTTGTTGTAATTCTCCGCCTCGAGATCGGTGAAGTCCACCTCCATGTACGGGCAATCCACCCGGTAAAGGGCGAGATGGGCCTGATTCAAGTCGTGGCGCAACTCACTGAAATCCTGGTAACGGCGGGCCGGGTCAACGGCCACCGCCTTGGTCAGGAGATAAACGAGGGCCTCGGGGAATGGCCCCGCGCCGGGGCGGGGGGAGGGGCTGACGGTCTCAACGGGCCGCTGATTGCTGAGATAGGGCTTCCGGCCACAGAACATCAGCCACAGGCAGATACCAAAGGAGAAGAGGTCGCTGCGGCGATCAACGGCGTGGCTGTTGACGAACTGCTCGGGCGATGCGTAGCCGGGGGTGCCGCGGAAGCCCACCGTGTCCTGACGGTCGCCCTTCCCGGCCAGCCCCCCCTGGTCTTGAAGGTCGGGACGCCAGCGGCTCTGGACGATGCCGAAGTCGGTTATCTTGACCAGGGCGTTCTTGGTCACCAGGATATTCTGGGGCTTCAAGTCGCGGTGGATGATGCCGCTCGCGTGGGTGAACTCCATGCCGTGGCAGAGCTGAATGGCCATCGACAGGGTGGTGCGGGGGTCATTGCAGCGCCCAGCCGCAAGCCAGGAGCCGAGGTCGCCGCCATCGACGTACTCGATAAACAGGTGCGGCACCCCGTTGAGGCTAAGGACGTAGTAACAGGTGGCCACGTTGGGGTGCATGCCCATCCGCACCCAACTGTCGGCCTCGGTCAGTATCCGCTGGCAACCCTCGGGATCGGCGAGCACCTGGGCCTTGGGAACCTTGATCGCCACCGGGATCTTCCATCCCAAGTGCTGGGCGATATAGACCTTGCCCATGGCGCCGCTCGCCACCCCCTCCACCCGGTAGCGGTCGAGGATGATGTCGCCGGGCCGCCACTCGGTCTCCTGCGGCCCGGCGCCGGCAACGGGGGCCAAGGCCTGGGGAGTGGCCGGACGAAACCGACCCATGAGCCTGTCGAGCATCGGCCGAAGATCAGTCGAAGCGCAGCTGGGTGGCGCGGATGGCGATTATGTCGCCAGGCCGCAGCACCTGCTCGTCGCTGACCTTCATCCCGTTGACGTAGGTGCCGGCCCACGACCTCTGGGGCACCAACAGAAATTCACCCCCCCGCTTGATGATATAGGCCTGGGCCCTGGCCACCAGCCAGCCGGGGATCAGCAGGTCGCAGGAGGGATCGCGGCCCAGCTTGACGCTGCTCGTCCCGGCCAGGGAAAACTCGCCCGGTCTGGCCTCGCCCCGCACCAGCATCAACCGGGGCCCGGCGAGCCGGGGCTTAAATCCCGGCGGCGGCGCTTCCGGCTTTTTCGCCCCCACGAAGACGGTGGCCTCATCCACCTGGGCCGCGTCAACGGACACCGAGACCGCCCGGCGTCCGTCCGCCTCTTCCTGGGCTGGCATCAGGGTGAACTTGCCGAAGGTTATGGACTCGGAGCCGGTCACCGGCTCGTCGGCCTCGATCCGCCCGCCGTTGACAAAGGTGCCGTTGGTGCTGCCCAAATCGGAGAGAAAATAGCAGACCCCCGACCGGCGCAGGGATAGGTGCCGGCGGGAGATGGCGGTATTGTCGATCATGAGGTCGCAGTCCCCTTCCCGGCCAATGGTGACGGTCTGCCCGTCCTCAATGGAGAAGGTCTTGATGATGGTGTCGCGCAGCTTGACGTTCCAATCGGCCATGACGATGGCTCCCGGCTTGAGGTGATAATGATTGATGGCGTCGCAAAAGGGCCTATCTCCGGCTTTGCGGGGCGGTTGGGCTCGTTCGGCATCCCACAGAGGTGATGGCCGCCACTCGCCAAACACCCCCCGCGCCTTGCATATCCGCCCTTTGGCTTAGCCAGCGGCTTCCTTTGGCGAGGGCCTCAGGGTTAAAGGATCAAAGGATCAACAGACAGCGGCCTCCGGGCCGGAGAGCGCCACACCCCGAGGTTAGCATAATTTCGCTGGCCAGATAAAGAAAAAATACGTTATGATGACTCGTCAACCAGGCCATTTACGCAACAATTTACAACCCCTTACCGCTCCCGTCCATGCCCGACGCCAACCAGACCCAAGGCCAGTCGCCCGCCGCCGGCCTCTCCGAGATCTTCGCCAAGATGAATCTGGGCGAGCTGCCCGCCATGTCCCATAACGTGCACAGCCTCATCGCCCTGACCAGCAACAGCCGGGCCGCCGGGGCCGAATTGTCACGGGTGATCCTCAAGGACTACTCCCTGACCAACAAGGTACTGCAAATCGTCAACTCCGCCTACTACGCCCTGGGCCGGCCCTGCAACTCCATCTCCAAGGCGGTGACCATCCTGGGCTTTGACGCCATCCGCGACATGGCCATGGCCATCGCCCTATTCGAGGACTTCGTAAAATCGGGGATCGACAAGGAGGGAATCAGCAAGCTGATGACCCGCGCCTTCCTGAGCGGACTTCAGGCCCGCGACCTGGTGATAACAAAAGGGATCAACGTCTCGCCGGAGGAGAGCTTCATCTGCGCCCTGCTCCACAACCTGGGCCGGATCATCGTCTGTATTTATCTGCCCGACTGGCACCGGGAGATCGAGGAAAAAATCGCCGGTGGTCTCACCCCCAACGCCGCCTGCCGGATGGTGTTCAACGACCTGACCTTCCGCGAGATCGGCACCGAGGTGGCCAAGTTCTGGAATCTGTCGGAACGGGTGGTGCTGGCCATGGACGACACCTGTGACGCCCCCCGTCACAAGTACGACACCGAGGGCTACCTCCAGAACCTGGCCAACTTCTCCAACCTCTTGGTGGACGCGGTCTGCGAGGGGGCAAATCTGGCCGACATCTTCCAAAAGTACGGGGCCATGCTGTCTGTGGAACCGGAGGAGGCCCTGGCCTCACTGAACAAGGGGATCGAGGTCTCGGAGGCCTACTCCGAGCCCATCCGCAACGGCCTGTTGAAGCTCAAGATCCGGGCCCACATCCGCACGGCGGAAAACAACGCCAAACGTGGGGTGTGGAGCGCCGCCGTCCCCGAGGATCAACAGACAAAAAAAACCGCCGCCGGCCTGGCGGCCAGCCCCCCCTCCGAGGCCTTGGAGGCGTTGCCGATCAGCGCCGACAAGTCGGTTAACGACTTCATCCGCGACATCACCGAATCGTTGATGGGCAACTTCGAGCTCAACGACTTCTACGTCAACCTGTTGGAGGCCCTGTACCGGGGCATCGGCTTCGACCGGGTAATACTTGCTATCGTCAACGTCCAGCCAACCAAGGTCGTCCTGGTGGGACGCTTCGGGCTGGGAGAGATCGACCCCGAGGGGACGAACCGCTTCGAGCATCCCCTGGCCGGGCCTTACGCCATCCCCAACGCCATGAAGCAGGGCAAGGACATGATCATCCCCGCCAACCAGCCCAGCGCCTTCCCCGACTCCCTGCACTACCTGGTCAAGGACCGCAACGTCTATCTCTTCCCCATCCTCATCGACACCAAGGCCATCGGTCTCATCTACTTGGACCGCAAGGCGGCCCGGCCCCTGCTCGATCAGACCATGATCAAGAACGTCCGCCTGTTCCGGGACTTCGCGGTGATGGCCATCCGCAAGATCCACAAGGGCTGATCCCCCCCTTGCACCTCACCCCACCCGCCGCAGGGCGAACGAGCGCACCATCCGCGCCGGGTGGTAGGAGCGTTTAGCGTGGGCCAGGCCCTCGCTGCCCATGTCGCTCTCCTTGTTCACCCAAAGATAACCGGCGCACAGCCGCCGGGCGCATTCGCGGTCGAAGAACTGATAGAGGCCCTTGACCGTCTTGCAGGCCTTCTGGAATTGCAATGTCGCCATCTCGCGGGTCAGGGGCGAGGCCACCGCCAGGGCGCTGATCACCCCGTCGATCCTAAGGGCCAGGCCACGGGCACCAAGCTCGCCCACCAGCCCCAGCATGTTGAGCGCCGCCTCCATCTCGCACTCCAGGTTAATATCCCCCTGCCTAAAACAGCCCTCCTGCTCGCACCACTCGTCCAGAAAGGCAGCGCACGGTCTCCGGTTCAGCTCGCCAATCGCCTCGAAGGCCAGCCGCCCTTGCGGATGCTCCCGCTCGAACTGCTTGATTAAGTTGCGTTTCTTGGCATACCGGTTACCTTTTAGCCCGGCCAGATCCTCGACCCGGTAAACGTAGTCATGATAGCCAGGCTGCTCCTCGATGACAAACCAGCGTTCGACCTCCTCCCGGCCGTGGCGCTCAAGATAGGCCTCGGGCACGAACCAGAAGCTGGGGTAGTCCGCCTCCCGAATGAGACGTGCCAGCTCCTCCGGCCCCGCCTCCGCGCCGCCTAGTGGCAGGAGCAGATGGCGGTAATCCGGATGGCCGGGGTACTCGGCCCCCAGGATTAGCCGACCCTGATCCTCGGCGGCGCAGGGGTAGAACAAGGGCCCACTCCAGGCCAGGATGCCGGGCAGGCTGTACTCGCACAGCTCGTGGGTCTGCCCCTGAAAGTACGGCCAGAGCCAGGGGATATCGGGGGTGGAGACGGGGGTAAATTTCATGGGGCAAGCAGCATGGGGGTAGAAGTAGCCATATCCGCGAAACCCAGACGGCGGTAGAGGGCGGCGGTATCGGGGGCGGCGATCAGGGCGATCCAGCTTATGCCGTCGGCCCGCAGTCGCTCCACGAGCAAGCCGACGATGCGACTGGCCACCCCGGACCGGCGCCAGGCCGGGGCCACGGTCACGTCCTGAAGGTAGGCGTCGCTCACCCGGTCGCTGATCGCCCGGCCCATGCCGATCAACGACCCGTCCGGGGCCAGGGCCGCCGCGAAACAGTGGCTCTGGCGCACCAGGCCGGCCAGACGCTCAAGGTCCTCGCCCTCCCCCTCGGGCCACCAGCCCGCCTGGCGGTACAGCCCGACAATGGCTCGCAAGCGGGCCTCGTCTGGCTGGTCGATCAGGGAAACGACAATCTCGTTCATGGCGGCTGGCGGGGTGGGGTTATTATTTGGTCTTGACAGAAAGTGTACCGTGATCTCCCCTGGGCCACAAGCGGAATCGAGGGGTAAGAGTCAAGGTTCAAGGAGGGGGCGGTACGCATAAATCTTTACGGGGCTAAATTCGTGCTTTGTTCCGGTCTGGCGATTTGCTAGAATGTCGGCAACGGTCGGGCCAACCATGGCCCTCGCCTTCCACTTAAATTCTAGCAAGGAAACGCCATGTTCTTCAAGTCACTAAGCGTCAGAACCCGACTGATCGGTTTCGTAAGTCTGCTGCTTATCATGTTCATGGCCACGGGGGTCTACGGCCTGCTCGGTCTTAAGGGCAGCAACAACGCCTTGTCCCTGGTCTATAACCAGCAGGTCATCCCCCTGCACGAGGTGGAGATTCTAAATAGCCTCATGCACTCGGACATCATCCAGGAGGTTGACCGGATGATGTTTGAGCAGATCACCTGGGAAGAATGCCAGCTAAAGGTAGAGAAGGCCAAGACCAAGCTCAACCAGCACTGGCAGATACTGCTCGCCGAAAAAAATAACGGCGAATACAGCAACGATCCCTGGCAGAGCACCTATGTACAGTTGGATAACGCCACCGAAGAGGTATTAAACGGCCTAAGCCTGGTTCTGCAATCCAAGGAACGGGACAAAATGGACGCCTTCCAGGACAAGAAGCTCTATCCGCTCGGACAACTTTACAAGGACAAGATCGAGCAGATGAGCAAGGATCGGCTAAACAACATCGAGGTACAGTTCAAGGCCTCGCAAAAACGCTTCGAGACCGCCAAGCGCAACTTTACCATTATCCTGATCTGCGGCGTCCTTCTGTCGATCATCCTGAGCGTCCTGTTGATCAACAACATCACCCAGCCCCTGCAACGGATCACCCAGGCGATGAAGAACATGGCCCACGGCCAGTTCAACGATCGCATCAGCCACGACCGCAACGACGAGTTCGCCATCATGATCGACGGCTTCAACCAGATGGCCACCTACCTCACCGACCTGATCTCCGAGATCGAGCGCTCCGGCATCCAGGTGACCAGCTCGATCACCGAGATCGCCGCCACCATCAAGCAGCAGGAGACCACGGTCAACGAGCAGGCCGCCACCTCCAACGAAATCGCCGCCTCCTCCACCGAGATCGCCGCCACCGCCGAGAACCTCATGGACACCATGTCCAAGGTCAACGACATGGCCCAGGACACCGCCACCGCCGCTTCCCAGAGCCATCTCCGGCTCAACAACATCAACAGCATCATGAAAAAGATGGAGGAGGCCTCCCAATCCATCGTCGCCAAGCTGGCGGTGCTGAGCGAGAAGGCGGCCACCATCGCCGGGGTCACCAAGACCATCAACAAGATCGCCGACCAGACCAACCTCCTGTCCCTAAACGCCGCTATCGAGGCGGAGAAGGCGGGCGAATACGGGGCCGGCTTCTCGGTGGTGGCCTCCGAGATCAGGAGGCTCGCCGATCAGACGGCGGTGGCCACCTTCGACATCGAGCAGATGGTGAGCGAGGTGCAGTCCTCGGTGGCCAGCGGGGTGATGAACATCGAAAAATTCGCCGACGACGTGCGGCGCGGCTTCCAGGAGGTGCAGATCAGCTCCAACCAGATCTCCCAGGTCATCGACCAGGTTCAGGCCCTGCGGCCACCCATCGAGACGGTGAACGAGGGCATCGCCGCCCAGTCGCTGGGGGCCAAGCAAATCAGCGAGTCCATCGATCAGTTGAACGAGGCGGCCCAGCAGACCGCCGAATCGGTGACCCAGACCAGCCAGACCATCTTCCAGCTCAACAAGGCGGCCCTGATTCTCCGCGACTCGGTGGCCAAGTTCAAGGTCAAGCAAGGCGCCGGTTCGGGCGGCTCCTCGGCCTTCGAAGACTAATTCCACCGCCCTGGCCCCGATGCTGCTCCTGCTCTTTCAGCTCCAGGAAGACGCCTACGCCATCGACGGCGCCAAGGTGGTGGAGGTAATCCCCTTTCTGACCACCCAGAAGATCCCCCTGACCCCCAGGTTCATCACCGGGATGGCCAACCACCGGGGCCGCCCGGTGCCGGTGATCGACCTGGGCCTGCTGCTCAACGACACCCCCTGCCGGCAGCATCTGAGCACCCGGATCATCTTAACCAGCATCTCCCTGGGGCACAATTTTCACAAGGTGGTGGGACTGCTGGCCGAAAACGTCACCGAGACCATCAAGCCGCCCAAAAACTGGCAATTCAAGCCCGTGGATGGGGGGCCGACCTTCATCGACCAGGAGGTGACCGGCCGGCCCATGGTCCGCTGGTTCAACCCGGAACGAATGCTGCCCGAGGACATCCCCGGACTGTCGTTTGTGGAGCAAGGCTAGAGCCGGCCCATGCAGGACGCCAGCCCCCTCACCGCCATCCTTGAGTCGGTGCTCAAGGAGAGTATGGGATTAAACATCTCCTCGATGGGCACCAGCGTCATCAAACACGCCATCAACCGGCGGATGCGCACCCTGGGGATTGACAACAACTTCCAGTATCTCCAGAAGATCAAGACCTCGGTGGTGGAACTGCACGAGTTGATCGACGAGGTGGCGGTCAACGAGACCTGGTTTTTCCGCGACGAGGCGCCCTTCCTGGCCCTGGGCGAATACGCCGCCGGTTTCACCCGCCACAAAAAGGGCCAGGTGCTGCGGCTGCTCAGCATCCCCTGCTCCAGCGGCGAAGAGCCGTACTCGATGGCCATCACCCTGCTGGAGGCCGGTCTTACGGCCGCCAGCTTCGTCATCGACGCGGTGGACATCAGCCGCCAATCCTTAAACCGGGCCCGGGAGGGGGTCTATCGCGGCAACTCCTTCCGCAGCCCCCTGGCCCAGCGCTACCAGCGATACTTCACCAAGACCAGGCAAGGCTACGCCCTGGATCCGGCGGTCAAGGCCCTGGTGCGTTTCCATCGCGGCAACCTGATCCACCTAAACCGCACCCTGGCCAGCGCCGCCTACCAGGTCGTCTTCTGCCGCAACCTCTTGATCTACCTGGACGCCAGCTTCCACCAGCAGGCGATCAACACCTTCGAGGCCCTGCTCGCCGACGACGGCCTGCTCTTCGTCGGCCATGCCGAGGCCGGGATCTTCAGTGGCAGCCGTTTTGTCCAGGCCCCCCACCCCAAGGCCTTCGCCTTCCACAAACGGGGCCAGACGCCGCCGCTCGCCCAGACGCCCGCCAATCCAGGGG
>JAJXUT010000067.1 GCA_021782655.1 Deltaproteobacteria bacterium | reverse complement strand
GCAGCAGATTAAGCAGTTCCTTAAGGTGTTCCTCCGTGGCCTCCCCGGCAGGCAGCATCAGCCAGACCAGCCGCGGGGGGGCGAGCTTGGCCACCAGCTCGGCCAGGGAGTAGCTGGCCTCACCGCCCGTCTGGGCCAGTTCCTCGGTCTTGGCCGGGGTGCGGTTGTAGGCCACCACCTGATGCCCGGCCTTAAGCAGCCGGCGAGCCATATTCATCCCCATGCGTCCTAAACCGATCATCCCGATGCGCATCTTGCCCTCCCCTGACGGTTTTGGTAAGTTAACCCCTAGCGGCATGTTACCATCTTTTCTTGGGTTGGCAAGTTTTCGTTGACCAGCAAGGGCGGATGCCGGAGGACGGCGGGGACAATTGTGGTTTTCCGGATTTTCTGACCGTTTTTCCGGAATAATAGCGCTTGGTGGCGGTGTTTTCTCAGTGACATTTTGGCATATAATATGTTATTTTTACATTAAAATAACGATTTTTTAGCCTGATAGCCCAGTTGTTGCATAAAGACGGGAAAAGGGAGAAACTTTGGGAGGAGCTTCCCCGGGGAGGGTAAGAAGGAGGACAGAAACATTGTCTTGGGCAATTAAAATGTTTAACAAGGGCGGCTTATTATGACCACCGAGAGTCCCGGGGGGAGATTACCCGCCGGGGAACGGCGTCGGCATCAACGGTTCAAGGTGCCGGAGAGAACCCTGGCGATAACGCCAAACATCATCGGGCAGATAATCGACATCAGCGTCGGCGGCTGCGAGCTTAAGTATATCGAAAACAACGGCCCTCTCGATTCGGAGGGCACGATGGACATCCTGATGCACTCGGGCAGCTTCTTCATGGAACAGGTACCGATCGCCCTGGCCTGGCAGGACCGGCCCCAAAGCTCCGCCCTAAGCAACATCATCATCCGCAAGATAGGGGTGCGTTTTTCCGATCTCACCCATGATCAGGAAGAAAAAATAGGGTATTTCATCAGGAATCACACCTTAGGCGTCGCTTAACCGCCCGCCGGGATTTTTATCTTACCGGCCCCCCTCCCTTTCCGTTTGGGCGTCCTGGTCTGCCACCACGCAGACCGCGACGCCGTCTTGCCACCTGATCCCCAGCCGCTGGCCGGGGCGGGTTTCCCCTCGCGACCGCACTACCCGCCCTTCCGGTTCCGTCATCACAATGGCATAGCCCTGTTTGAGCACCGTCTGAGGACTGGCCGCCCGGAGGCGGGTGGTCTCCAGGACGAGCCGGTTGGCCTGTCGCTCCAGGTCGAGGCGGACCAGCTCAGCGAGCCGCCGCCGCAACCTGGCCAGGGTCTCGCGAGGCCTGACCGTCAGGCGCTGGGGGGCGTGATGATCGAGCGCCTGCCGGCAGGTCTCCAGTTGACGGCGGAGGGCGAGCAGAGGCCTCTCCATAACTTGCAGGAGTCCGGTTTGCAGGAGATCAAGCCGCAGCCGCAGGCGTTCGAGCCGGTGGCGGGGATCGGTCAGCAACCAGCGCTGAAACTCAAGGCGATGGCGGCAGCCGGCCAGCCGGTGGACGAGAATTACCCGTTGCCTTAAGCGGTGTTGGCCGATCCGCCGCCGCAGCTCCTCCCGGTCGGGCAACACCGCCTCGGCGGCGGCGGTGGGGGTGGCGGCCCGCCGGTCGGCCACGAAGTCCAGAAGGGTGAAGTCGATCTCGTGGCCCACCGCCGACACCACCGGCAGCGAGGCGCGATGCACGGCCCGGACCAAGGCTTCGTCGTTGAAGGGCCAGAGGTCTTCGAGCGAGCCGCCGCCCCGGCTGATGACGATGACCTCCCCCGTTCGGCCCCGCTGGCAGGCGGCGGCGAGGGCCTGGACGATCTCGGGGGCGGCGGCTATACCCTGCACCGGCACGGGATGGATGAGGATGGGCACCGACGGAAAGCGCCGCCCGGCCACGGCCAGGAAATCGTGCACCGCGGCCCCCTGGGGCGAGGTGAGGAGGTGGATGGCGGCGGGCAGCAGGGGTAGCCGCCGCTTGCGGGTCTCGTCGAACAGCCCTTCCCGGCGCAGCCGTTCCTTTAACTGCTCCAGGGCCGCCAGCCGTTCGCCACTGCCCGTAAGCTCCAGGGAATCGACCAACAACTGGTATTCGCCCCTGGGCTCGTACACCGAGATCCGACCCCGGCAGACCACCTGCATCCCTTCGCGCGGCTCGACGCTCAGGTAGCGGCGCTGGGTCTTGAACAGCACCGCCCGGAGCTGGGCCTCCCGATCCTTCAGGGTGAAGTAGAGATGCCCCGAGTAGGGGGCCTTGAGGTTAGAAACCTCGCCGTGCACGGCCACGAAGGCCAGGCTGCTCTCCAAAAGTCCCTTGAGGGAGCGGGTCAGCTCGGTGACGGTCTGGATTCGGGCGGCGGGAGGAAGGTTCATGGCGGGCACCTTAAATGGCGTTCCGGCCCGAGGCGGGCAGCTATATGACCGCCTCGCCAAAAACCAGGCGCTGGCTAAGCAGGAAGGGCCAACAGGCAAGGCGCCGGGGGCGTTTGGCGAGTGAAGGCCATACATAACTGGCATGGCCTGACGAGCCAAACCGCCCCGCCGCGCCGCAGATCGGACTTTTTGCAACGCCATCAATAGTGGCCCATCAGGGTCGACATTGCAAGCCCAAAAGGTGGCCGTCGCCTGGGCGGCTCGGCTCTGGTCGCCATTTTTTTGTTGTGAGGAATGGCCGGTAAAGGGTATCTTGGCCTTTTTCGCCTTGGCTATGGGCGGGGCCGTTGGCCTCAGCGATCCGGAGGCGGGGCGATAAGCGAAAAGGATGACGACGATGGCGGACAGGCAAAACGTGTTTTCAAAAAAACATGCCGAGGCTATGGCCCAGGACAAACAACGGGCGATTCTGGAGGAGCTTAACCTGCCGCCGGCAGCGATCGAGTTTGTCCGCGCCAACGCCCGGGCGTTGCAGGTGGCGCTGGTGGTGGTGGTGATGGCCATCCTGGGCTGGGAGGGCTACGGCAAGTACACCGCCAGCCGTCAGGCCCGCTCGGCGGATCTACTCTATCAGGCGATGCAGGCCAAGGCCCCGGAGCAACGGCTGGCCGATTTGAAGACCTTAAACGCCAAGTACGGCGACAGCGGCAGCGGGCCTTGGGGGGTGGTGGAACAGGGACATCTGGCCTTTAAGGACGGCAAATACAAGGAGGCCGCCGCCCTTTACCAGACGGCCTTGCGGGGCATCTCCTCCTCCAGTCCGCTGCTGCCACTGCTGCGCTACGACCTAGCCCGGGCCTACGAGAACGCCGGCGATTCAGCTAAGGCCAAGGAACAGTTTACACAGCTAGCCAAGGCCCCGGGTTTCGCGGGCGAGGCCGATCTCGGTCTGGCCCGGATCGCCGAGCAGGAGGGCAAGAACGCCGAAGCCCTGGCCAAGTATCAGGCCTACGTCGATCTGCCAGAGACCAAGGACGGGCCAACCAAGGACTGGGTCAAGGACAAGATAGCCAACCTGGGCGGCGCCGGCAAGCAGGCCGCCACCCAGGCCCCGGCCCCCGGCGGTCAGGGCAAGTAGCCGGTCTAGGCGACTCATGGAGCTCATCCGCCAGGCGGCGGCGATGGCCGCTTGGTCGGGTGAGCGGCTCAAGGAGGGCCGACGCCTGGCCCTGGTGCCCACCATGGGTTGCCTGCATCCCGGCCACGCGGCCCTGATGGCCAGGGCCGCCCAGTTGGCGGAGTTGGTGGTGGTGTCGGTGTTCGTCAACCCCATGCAGTTCGGCCCCCAGGAGGATTTTGACCGCTATCCCCGCGCCCTGGAGCAGGACTGCGCCCTGGCCTCGACTGGCGGGGCGGCGGCGCTCTTCGCCCCCGAGGCGGGAGAACTCTATCCCCCAGGCTTTAAGACCAAGGTGGTGGTGGGAGGGGTCAGCGAGGGTCTGTGCGGGGCCTCCCGGCCTGGACATTTCGAGGGGGTGGCCACGGTGGTCGTCAAGCTCTTCAACCTGGTGCGGCCCACGGTGGCGGTCTTCGGGGAGAAGGATTTCCAGCAACTCACGGTGATCCGGGCCCTGACCCGGGACCTGAATTTTGGGATCGAGATCGTCGGCCACCCCATCGTCCGGGAGGCGGACGGCCTGGCCATGAGCTCCCGCAACCGCTATCTCTCCCCGCCCGAGCGGCGCTCGGCCCTCTGCCTGTCTCGGGCCCTGCGGGAGGCCAGGCAAATGGTGGCGGCTGGCCTTAAAGATTGCCAGGATATCCTGACCCGGCTTGAGGCCCAGCTCGTGGCCGATCCCCTGGTGGTGATCGATTACCTCGCCGTTGTCAGCGGCCATGATTTAGCCCCCCAGTCCCGGGTGGGCAGGGATTCCGTCCTGTTGCTGGCGGTAAGGGTTGGGCAGACCCGGTTGATCGACAACGGCTATTTGATAAGGGAGGATTAGTCGCTCAATGCAGCGTTACATGTTGAAATCCAAGCTTCACCGGGCCACGGTCACCGAGGCCAACCTCGATTACGAGGGCAGCCTGACCATCGACCGCGACCTGATGCGGGCGGTAGGGCTGATGCAGTTTGAAAAAATCAAAATCTATAACATCAACAACGGCGAGCGGTTCGACACCTACGCCATCGAGGGCGAGCCGGGGGGCGGCCAGATCTGCCTAAACGGCGCCGCCGCCCGCAAGGGGCTGGTGGGCGACCTGGTGATCATCGTCAGCTACGCCCTGTACGACGAACGGGAGCTGGCCGATTTCGCGCCCCGGATCGTCCTCCTCAATCCCGATAACTCCATCAAGGGGCATTGCGCCTGCTGACCGGCCCCTGGGGTCGTGTCCGTCTTGCCTCATCCACCCGCCCATGCTGCTTGTTGTTACCGCCACCGAGTTGGAGATGCGCCCCCTGCGCCAGACCCTGGCCGGGCTGCCGGCCTGGATGCCGTTGGTGGCCGGGGTGGGGCTACTGGAGACGGCGGTACGCTTGAGCCGTTTCCTTTCCGAAAATACGGTTAAATTGCTAGGGATAATAAATTGCGGGGTGGCCGGGGCCTATGTCGGGGCCGGGCCGGGGCTGCTCGACCTGTGCCTGGCAGAGCGCGAGACAATGGCCGATTTCGGGGTCGGGCTGGAGGCGGGGGTGGAGGATTTCGCCCCCCCCCTGGCGCCGGCAAGTTTTCCCCTAGACGGGCCGCTCTTGGCGCGGGCTTTAGAGATTCTTACCCGGCGGGGGATGAGGTTTTGGCCCGGCAACTTTGTCTCAGTGCAGACGGCAAGCGGCCAGGAGGGGCGGGGCGAGCTGCTGCGCCAGCGCCACCGGGCGATCTGCGAAAACATGGAGGGCGCCGCCGTGGCCAGGGTGGCCGCCGAATTCAGCCTGCCCTGCCTGGAGCTGCGGGCGGTAAGCAACCTGGTGCGGGACCGGGACCTGGGCGGCTGGCGGCTTAACGAGGCGGCAGCGGCCTGCGCCCAGGCGGCGGCGATGCTGCTGCCCGAGCTGAGCCGGGGCTGGTGACTGATGCCGACTCCGGCCCTGAGCCTGGGCTTCTCGCCCTGCCCGAACGACACCTTCATCTTTCACGCCCTGGTCTCGGGGGCGGTGCCCACCGCAGGCTTCACCTTCGCCCCCGAGGTCTTAGCCGACGTGGAGACCTTAAACCACTGGGCGCTGGCGGGGCGTCTCGATGTCACCAAGCTCTCCTTCCACGCCCTGGGCCTGGTGCTGGACGAGTACGTACTGCTGGGGGCCGGGGCGGCCCTGGGCCGGGGCTGCGGGCCGCTTTTAGTGAGCCTTCCCGGCCTGGAGCCGGCGAAATTGGGCGATCAGACCGTCGCCGTGCCCGGACACTACACCACCGCCGCCCTGCTCCTGCGCCTGGCCTACCCCGAGTGTCAGTCAGTGGTCGCCATGCCCTTTGACCAGATCATGCCGGCCCTGGCGCGGGGCGAGGTGGGGGCCGGGGTCATCATCCACGAGGGCCGGTTCACCTACCGGCGGCACGGCTTGCAACTGGTGCGCGACCTGGGCCGATGGTGGGAAGAGACCACCGGCCAGCCCATCCCCCTGGGCGGGATCGCGGCCCGGCGGAGTCTGGGCCGGGAGAGGCTCTTGGCGGTGGAGAGGGCAATCCGGGCGAGCCTTGAACTCGCCCGCCGCGAGCCGGATCGTTCGCGAGACTACATCCGCGCCCAGGCCCAGGAGCTTGAGGAGGAGGTGATCGCCCAGCATATCGCCCTGTACGTCAACGACTTCTCCCTCGACCTAGGAGCGGCGGGCCGGGAGGCGGTGGCCGAGTTTATGAAGGGGGGCGAGCGGCTGGGCATCTTCCCCGCCGGATCCGGAGAGAGGTTCTCCTTGGTGGCTTAACGCCAGGGGGGGCAAAATGGAGCCCGGGAAATTAAAATTTCCTTGGCCATCAAGGGTTGAACTTCTTTCTGATAGCGGCTATATTTGGCAAAATCAGCCTTGAGCTTTGGCTGGCGGGCAATTTGCCGCTGGCGGCCCAGCCTCTGGCAACCCTATTAACCGCCTTAATTTAGGATGGACATATGCAGATTACCGGCGCCCAGGCCCTGATGAAGTGCTTAACTGAGCAAAATGTGGACTGTATCTTTGGTTTTCCCGGCGGAGCGGTCATCGACATCTACGATGAGTTGCTGCGGCATCCGGAGATCACCCATGTCCTGGTGCGGCACGAGCAGGCGGCGGTACATGCCGCCGACGCCTACGCCCGGGTCAAGGGCGACGTGGGGGTGGCCCTGGTCACCTCGGGGCCAGGGGCGACCAACACCGTGACCGGCATCGCCTCGGCCTACATGGACTCCATCCCCATCGTGGTCTTCACCGGCCAGGTGCCCACCACCCTGATCGGCAACGACGCCTTCCAGGAGGTGGATATCGTCGGCATCACCCGCCCCTGCACCAAACACAACTACCTGGTCAAGGATGTCAAGGACCTGGTGCCCACCATCCGGGAGGCCTTCCACATCGCCCGCAGCGGACGTCCAGGGCCGGTGCTGATCGACCTGCCCAAGGACGTGATGGCCGGCAAGCTCACCTTCCCCGAGCCGGCCCCGGTGCAGATGCGCACCTACCGGCCCACCTACGAGCCGCATCCGGGCCAGATCGACAAGGCCTGCCGGGAGATCTTAAAGTGCAGCCGGCCGGTGCTTTATATCGGCGGGGGCATCATCGCCTCCAAGGCCAGCGCCGAGGTCACCGAGCTGGCCAAGAAGCTGAACATCCCGGTCACCATGACCCTAATGGGCCTGGGCGGCTTTCCGGGCACCGACACCCTGTCCTTGGGCATGCTGGGGATGCACGGCACCTATTACGCCAACATGGCGGTGGCCAACTGCGACATGCTGATCGCGGTGGGGGCCAGGTTCGACGACCGGGTGACCGGCAAGATCGCCGCCTTCGCGCCCCAGGCCAAGATCATCCATATCGATATCGACCCCTCGTCGATCAGTAAGAACGTCAAGGTGCAGGTGCCGATCGTGGCCGACTGCAAGCGGGCCCTGGCCGACATGAACCACTGGTTCGAGACCACCGCCGAGGTCGATCCGAAGGCGGTGGCGGCCCGGCACGAGCCCTGGATTAGCCAGATCAAGGAGTGGAAGACGGCCCATCCCCTGGGCTATATCGAGGAGACCGGGGTCATCAAGCCGCAGTTTGTGGTGCAGAAGCTGCACGAGCTGACCGGCGGCGAGGCCATCATCTGCACCGAGGTGGGCCAAAACCAGATGTGGGCAGCGCAGTTCTACCAGTTCGACAAGCCCAACCACTGGATGACCTCCGGCGGGCTGGGGGTGATGGGCTACGGCTTCCCCGCTGCCATCGGCGCCCAGATGGCGGCCCCGGACAAGGTGGTGATCGACATCGCCGGCGACGGCAGCATCCAGATGAACATCCAGGAGCTGGCCACCGCCCGGCAGTATCGCTGCCCGGTCAAGATCGCCATCTTGAACAACAACTATCTCGGCATGGTGCGCCAGTGGCAGGAGCTGTTCTACAACAAGAAGTACTCGGCCACCGTCCTGGACGTGGCCCCGGACTTCGTCGCCCTAGCCAAGGCTTACGGCGCGGTGGGCCTTAGGGCCACCACCCCCAGCGAGGTAGAGCCGGTAATCAAGGAGGCCCTGGCCACCAAGAACACGGTGATCATGGACTTCGTGGTCTGCCGGGAGGAGGGGGTCTATCCCATGGTGCCGGCGGGCAAGGCCACCACCGAGATGCTCCTGGTGTAAAAAAAGACCAAAGACAGGAGGCGGGAGTCAGGATAAGGACAGGGGGCATACTGGCCACCCAGAAGAAATCTGGATTCCGATCCCTTAAAAAAACTTCCGGACTGCCGGATTAGGGCAATGACATGAGACATACTTTATCGGTATTACTGCAAAACAAGCCCGGTGTCCTCTCCCGGGTGACGGGGCTGTTCAGCGGCCGCGGCTTCAACATCGAGAGCCTGTCGGTGGCCCCGACCCTGGAGAACGAGGTCTCCTGCCTGACCCTGGTGACCAAGGGCGACGAGGCGATCATCGAGCAGATCACCAAGCAGCTTCACAAGCTCATCGACGTGATCAAGGTCACCGACATGGCCGAGCATGAGTTCGTGGAACGCGAAATGGCCTTGATCCGGGTCAAGGCCGAGGCCGGCAGCCGGGCCGAGGTGCTGCGGGTGATCGACATCTTCCGGGGCAAGGTGGTGGATGTGGCGCCCAAGAGCTACGTGGTGGAGGTGACCGGCAGCCCGACCAAGATCAAGGCCATCATCGACATCCTGCGGCCCATCGGCATCCAGGAGATCGTCCGCACCGGCTCGGTGGCCATGACCAGGGGTGTCAAGTAAAATCGGGACGCAAAAGGGATAAAGGCCTGGTAATCCCCAGGCCGGTTGCGGCGTTTTGGCAATTTTCCCGGTCTGTAACGGCCAGGGAGGTCCTTGAGGCCCTCTGACCCCTCAAGCACTACTTCTTAAAAGGTAGTGCTTTTCTTTTATCGCCACCGTATTCGCGCATGAAAAAACCACATGTCCCGGTCGCCCTAGAGGGGCTGCCCTTCATCCTGTTCGCCGCCTTCGCCACCTTGATCGCGGCCCTGGCCGGCGGCAAGGCCCTGGCCCTGGCCGGGCTCGCGCTCACCGCCTTTGTCTTGTATTTTTTCCGCGATCCCTCCCGGGTGGTGCCCCATGAGGATAACCTGCTGGTCTCACCGGCGGACGGGCGGGTGATCCTGATCGAGCAGGTCGAGGACGAGCGCTACCTAAAGGCCAAGGCCCAGAAGATCAGCATCTTCATGAACGTCTTTGACGTGCACGTCAACCGGGCGCCCTTGGCTGGCCGGGTGGAGCGCATCGACTATGCGCCGGGTCGGTTTTATTCGGCTGACAGCCCTCGCGCCGCCCTGGAAAACGAGACCTGCGCCGTGGTGCTTGACGCCGGCGGCGGCAGGCGGCTGGCCTGCGTGCAGATGGCAG
Organism: Deltaproteobacteria bacterium; assembly: GCA_021782655.1. Classification (GTDB taxonomy): domain Bacteria; phylum Desulfobacterota; class Desulfobulbia; order Desulfobulbales; family VMSU01; genus VMSU01. Next base: position 5,118 of record JAJXUT010000067.1, on the reverse strand, counting down.
GCCTCATCGCCCGGCGGATTGTCTGCTGGGCGGAGCCGGGTGACACCCTGGCCAAGGGCGTTCGTTTCGGCCTGATCCGCTTCGGCTCCCGGGTGGATCTCTACCTGCCGCTTGACCTGCGCCTGGAGCTCAAGCGCGGCCAGCGGGTCAAGGCCGGGGAGACGGTTCTGGGTAGTTTCCCGGCCTGAAGGCGGGGTTGAGGGAGACGGAGATGGCAAAATTTCTCGATGTTGACCAAGGGCGGCCAAGGGTTGAGATGGGCCGCCAAGCAAGGAGGAGATAACCATGACGGTTGCGGAGCACGCGTCGGCCCGAGACAAGGTCTTCATCTTCGACACCACCCTGCGCGACGGCGAACAGTCGCCAGGCGCCAGCATGAACATGCAGGAAAAGTTCCGGCTGGCCCAGCAGTTCGTCAAGATGAAGGTCGACATCATCGAGGCCGGCTTTCCGGTCACCTCCAAGGGTGATTTTAGTTGCGTCAAGAATATCGCCGACCACGTGCGCGGCATCCAGGTGGCGGGGCTGACCCGCTGCCACCTGCGCGACATCGACACCACCTGGGAGGCCTTAAAAGGCGGGGAAAATCCTAGGATTCACACCGTGCTCGCCACCTCGGACATCCACTTGCAGTACAAGCTCAGGATGAGCCGGGAGCAGATGCTGGAGTTGGCGGTGGCCTCGGTGCGCCACGCCGCCAAGTACACCGCCAATGTCGAGTTCTCCGCCGAAGACGCCTCGCGCAGCGACCTCGACTTTGTCTGCGCCGTGTTCGCGGCGGTGATCCAGGCCGGGGCCCGGATCGTCAACTTCCCGGACACCACCGGCTACGCCCTGCCGGACGAGTTCGGGGCCAAGGTCGCCTACCTCAAAACCCATATCCCCAACATCGACCAGGCGATCATCAGCGTCCACTGCCACAACGACTTAGGCCTGGCGGTGGCCAACTCGCTCTCGGCGGTCAAGGCCGGGGCCCGGCAGGTGGAGTGCACCATGAACGGCATCGGCGAACGGGCCGGCAACACCGCCCTTGAGGAGGTGGTGATGGCCATCCGCACCAGGGCCGACCAGATGGATGTCCGCACCGACATCGTCACCGAGCACATCCACCCCACCAGCCGGATGGTCAGCACCATCACCGGCATCGCGGTGCAGCCCAACAAGGCCATCGTGGGGGCCAACGCCTTTGCCCACGAGTCCGGCATCCACCAGGACGGGGTGCTCAAGCACCGCAGCACCTACGAGATCATGAACCCGAGCGACATCGGCCTGAGCAAGGGTTCGACCCTGGTCTTGGGCAAGCACTCGGGCCGCCACGCCCTGAAGGATCGGATCGCCTCCCTGGGCTACACCTTAAAGGACGAGGAACTGGAGCGGGTTTACCTCCGTTTCAAGGAGGTGGCGGATCTAAAAAAAGACATGTTCGACGAGGACCTGGAGGCAATCGTGATGGACGAGGTGCTGCGGGTGCCTGAGTCCTACGAGCTGATGTCCCTGGGGGCGATGAGCGGCAGCAAGACCCTGCCCACCTCGGCGGTGCAGCTCAAGGTCAACGGCGAGGTGGTGCGGGGGGCGGCCTTAGGCGTTGGCCCCATCGACGCCACCTTCCGGGCCATCGCCAACCTTACCGGCACCCAGAGCACCCTGCTCTACTTCGCGGTCAGCTCGATCACCGGTGGCACCGACGCCCAGGGCGAGGTAATGGTCAGGATCGAGGATAGCGGCAAGGTGGTGCTGGGCCAGGGTGCGGACCCGGACATCGTCACCGCCGCCGCCAAGGCATACTTGAACGGCTTGAACCGTTTGGAATATCTGAAAAATAAAGGATGATTCGGGGAGAAAGGTAATGGCTAAGAAGGCAAGTTACAACGTGGCGGTGGCTGGGGCCACCGGCGCGGTGGGCGGGGCGATGCTGGAGACCCTGGCCCGGCGGCGGTTTCCGGTTAACGAGTTGCGGCTCTTGGCCTCGGCTCATTCGGTGGGCAAGAAACTCTCCTTCCAGGGCCAGGAGCTGGCGGTTCAGGAGATGACCAAAGACTCCTTTGCCGGCATCGACATAGCCCTGTTCTCCGCCGGGGCCTCCCGGTCGCTGGAGTTCGCGCCGGCGGCGGCGGCGGCGGGGGCGGTGGTGGTGGACAACTCCAGCGCCTTCCGCATGGACCCCGAGATCCCGCTGGTGGTGCCGGAGGTCAATCCCCACGCCATTGCCCAGTACCAGAGGCGGGGTATCATCGCCAATCCCAACTGCTCCACCATCCAGATGCTGGTGGCCCTAAAGCCCATCCACGACGCGGTGGGCATCAAGCGGATCGTGGTCTCCACCTACCAGGCGGTGTCCGGCACCGGCGCCAAGGCGATAGCCGAGCTGGAGCAGCAGATCCGGGCTTGGGCCGCCGGGGAGCCGATGGAAAGCAAGGTCTATCCCCACCAGATCGCCTTCAACTGCCTGCCCCAGATCGACAGCTTCCTGGACAACGGCTACACCAAGGAAGAGATGAAGATGGTCAACGAGACGGTCAAGATGTTCGAGGACCCGGAGATCAAGGTCACCGCCACCACGGTGCGGGTGCCGGTGTTCTACGGCCACTCCGAGGCGGTGAACGTCGAGACCAAAAAGAAGATCACCGCCGCCCAGGTCAAGGCCCTCTTGGCCAAGGCGCCGGGCGTCAAGCTGGTCGATGACCCGGCCCACTCGGTCTATCCCCTGGCCATCGACTGCGCCGGCCGATTCGAGACCCTGGTGGGCCGCATCCGCGAGGACGAGACCATCGAAAACGGCATCAACCTCTGGGTGGTGGCCGACAACATCCTGAAAGGGGCGGCCTTGAACGCGGTGCAAATCGCCGAAGTCCTGATCCGGGACTACCTGTAACCTTGCGGATTATCGCCGGTCTGGCCCGGGGCCGCAGGCTGATCTCGCCAGGCGGACGGGGCGCGGCTATCCGGCCTACCGCCGACCGGGCCCGGGAGGCGCTGTTCAGCATCCTGGGCCCGGAGACGCTGGCCGGGGCGGCGGTGCTTGATCTCTTTGCCGGCACCGGGGCCTTGGGGCTGGAGGCCATAAGCCGGGGGGCGCGGCGGGCGGTGTTCGTTGATTTTGCCCCCTCTGCCCTGGGGATTATCCAGCAAAATATAGCCATTTGTGACTGTTCAAGCCAGGCCCTAGTCGTCCGGCACGACCTGCTTAAGGATTTGCCCTGGGGAGGGCGACGGCCGGCGGTCGAGGGCTTCGAGTTGATCTTCCTCGATCCACCCTACCGGCAGGGCTGGGCAGAGCGGCTGCTTTCCGGGTTGCAGGCCCAGGGGCTGCTAGCGCCCGGCGGGACGGTGGTCTTTGAGGATCACGGCGCCGAGCGTCTGCCAGAGGCGGTGGGACGGTTACGGCTCTTCGACCGGCGCCGCTATGGAGACACGGGGTTTTGGTTCTATCGGCTTGAGGAGGGTGAGGGAGGATGAGGCTGGCGACGGCGGCGGAGATGCGGGCCTTGGACCGGCGGGCCATCGACGATTACGGCCTCCCCGGGGTGGTGCTGATGGAGAACGCCGGCCGGGCCACGTTTGCGGCCATCCGCCGCTGGCAGGGCCGGTTGGCGGGCCGGGGCGTCCTGGTGCTGGTGGGGCCGGGCAACAACGGCGGCGACGGCCTGGTGATCGCCAGATACCTGAGCCAGGCCGGCTGCCGGGTGGAGATCGTCCTCCTGGCCCGGCCCGCCGATCTCCGGGGGGAAGCGGCCAGCAACTGGCTAATCGTTAAGCGGCTCGCCCTGCCGGTCCGCGAACTGACCCATGAGGGTCAGGTGGACGAGGCCCTGGCGGGCCTTACGCGGGTCGATTTCGTGGTCGACGCCCTCTTCGGCACCGGGCTGGCAAGGCCGATCAGCGGGCCTTTCGCCGCCGTGATCGAGCGGATCAATCAGGCGGGCCGGCCGGTGGTGGCGGTGGACATGCCTTCCGGGCTGGACAGCGATTCGGGCCGGGTGCTGGGGGGCTGCCTGCGGGCCGAGCTGACCGTCACCTTCACCTTGGCCAAGCGGGGACAGGTGGTCACCCCCGGCCGAGGGCATGTAGGCCGCCTGGAGGTGGTGGACATCGGCATCCCCGAGGCGGCGGTGCGGGAATCGGGGATCAAGGCCGAGCTCCTCGACCTGGCCGCCGCCGCCCGGTGCTTGCCCCCGCGTCCGGCGGACGGGCACAAGGGCACCTTCGGGCATCTCCTGGTGGTGGGCGGCTCACCGGGCAAGACCGGCGCCGCCTTGCTTGCCGCGCACGGCGCCCTGCGCTCCGGGGCGGGGCTGGTTACCCTGGGGGTGGCGCAGGGACTGAATGCGATTTTCGAGGCCAATCTGTTGGAGGCCATGACCGTATCCCTGGCCTCGGAGCATTGCCTGGGCCTGGATGATCTGCCCGCCCTGCTGGCGGCCTTGGCCGGCAAGAACGCCTTGGTGCTGGGGCCGGGGCTGGGCCTTGAAGAAGGCACCGCGGCCCTGGTGGCCCGGCTCTACCAGGAACTGGCCCTGCCCGCAGTGATCGATGCCGACGCCTTGAACTGCCTGGCCAGGAAGCTGCCGGCGGCGCCCGGCGGGGCGGGGCGGGTACTGACCCCCCATCCCGGCGAAATGGCCAGGCTTACGGGGCTGACCGTCACCGAGGTGCAGGCCGACCGGCTGAAGGTGGCCGCGACCCTGGCCAGGGAACAGAGGGTGGTGGTGCTACTCAAGGGGGCGGGGACGGTGATCGCCGCCCCGGACGGGCGATTGGCGGTCAACCCGACCGGCAACGCTTCTCTGGCCAGCGGCGGCATGGGTGATGTCCTGGCCGGGGTGATCGGGGCCTTACTAGCCCAGGGGCTGGAGCCGTTCGCCGCCGCCTGCCTAGGGGCCTTCGCGCACGGCCTGGCCGCCGACCGCCGGGCCGGCAATGGCCGGGGCGGCTTGCTGGCCTCGGAGCTGGCGGCGGAACTACCCGCCGCCTTTCAGGAAATTGCGCTTACGGCGCTAGATGGGGAGGGAAAAGGATGCTGACCGCCAAGGACATCATGACCAAAGAGGTGATTTGCGTGCCCCCCGAGCTGCCGGTGGGGGAACTGGCCGCCCTCCTGCTGCGCCACAAGATCGGCGG